>JBBSCC010000211.1:0-4714 GCA_038250735.1 Sphingomonadales bacterium
AGGGGGGTGACAGCTTCGGTCACGCTGCCTCAGCCACCGCCGGGGGCCTTGGCGCGTTCGGGATGGACCTTGATCGGGTGGGCCGCCGTGCCGGGGTTCGCCGTCCAGTCAATGCGGTACAGATCGAAACGCCGGTCCGACAGGTTGCGCACCGTCCCCTCTGCCCGCGCCCAGGTAAGGTCGGCGAGGTTCACATCGGCGATCGTCAGCGTCTCAATATTCTCGCTCGCCTCCGCCGCAATGCCATCGCGCGCGAAGGGGAAGTCGCACGGCGTCAGGATGCAGGATTGCGCGTACTGAATGTCCATATTGTCGACGCCGGGCAAATTGCCGACATTGCCCGACATCACCACGAAGCATTGGTTCTCGATCGCGCGGGCCTGCGCGCAATAACGCACCCGCATATAACCCTGGCGATTATCAGTGCAGAACGGCACGAAGATGATCCGCGCGCCTTCATCCACCAGCCGCCGGGCGAGCTCCGGGAATTCGCTGTCGTAACAGATCAGCACGCCAATCGGGCCGATATCCGTCTGGATCACGTCCACCGAATCGCCGCCCTTGATTTTCCACCAATAGGCTTCGTTGGGGGTGGGGTGAATCTTCTCCTGCGCGTGCACCGATCCGTCGCGCAGGCACACATAGGCGACGTTCTGGATATCGCCATCGTCCGTGCGGGTCGGGTGCGATCCGCCGACGATGTTGATGTTATAACGCAGCGCCAACCGCGACAGTTCTGCCACCAGCGGTGCACGGTGCTCCGTCAGCCGGTCGATCGCTTCCATCGGCGTCAGCTTCTTGGTTTCAAACGACAACAGTGACAGCGAAAAGAGTTCGGGGAACACAACAAAATCGGAACGGTAATCTGCCGCGACATCGACGAAATATTCGATCTGCTTGGCGAATTCGTCGAAATCCTTCACCGCGCGCGCCTGCAACTGAACAGTCGCCAGCCGCACGCTTTCAATGCCGCGCGGCACGCGAAAAGCGGACGGCTCGTTGGGATCGACATACGGGTTGCGCCACACCATGTGCGCGGCAAACCCCTTCGATGCGACATCGCTTGGCAGGTAGTTTGGCAGCACCGCGATCGGCACAAAGCCATTGGCGGTTTGAAAGCTGATCACCTGATCGCGGATCTCGCCCGATTGCACCTTGGCGATATACTCCTCCGGCGTGCCCGCCTTGGCGCCCGCGCGGCCATAGCCGGGCATCCTCCCCCCAAACACAATGCCGCGCAGTTCCAGCTGCTCGGTCAAGGCGCGGCGTGCCTCATATAATCGCTTGCCAATCCGCAGGCCCTGTCGGGTGGGGTCGACCGCCAGTTCAAATCCGTACAGCCAGTCGCCCGTGGGATCATGCCGGCTGCCAAAGCCGTTGCCGGTAATGGTTTCCCAGTCATGCGGCGACAGCGCTACCGCCTCGTCAATCCGCGACGAGGCACAATAACCCACGACTTTGCCTTCATAGATTGCGACAAACTGCCCCTCGGGGAAGTTGTTGATATGGCCGCGCACCATCCCCGGGCTGTAATTGGCAAAACCGGGATAAACGCGCGAGATGAGCGCGATGATCGCGGTGACGTCAGCCGGGGTGGCTGGACGGATCGTCAATCGAGCAGTCGATGTGCGGGCCAACGTTTCGTCCTTGATGCTTTGGATGGGCCTGTGGATGGGCCTGCGTTTACGCCAGAAATTGCCGCGCTGTCGAACCAGTGCCGTCGCAGCGGTCGATCAGAAAACCGCCGCGACCAGCTTTGCGAATGCCCGTGCGCGGTGGTTGCTGGCCTGTTTTTCCGCAAACGACATTTCGGCAAAGGTGCGCGTTTCGCCCAGCGGCACGAACACCGGATCATAGCCAAAGCCTATCTCGCCGCGCGGGGGCCACACCATTGTGCCCTCAATCCGCCCTTCGAACCATTCGACATGGCCGTCGGGCCAGGCGAGCGCGAGGGTGCTGACGAAGTGCGCGGCGCGGCTGGCATCGGGGCCGAGCGCGGCGAGTTTATCCTCCACCTTGCCCATCGCCATCATCCAGTCGCGGGTGCCATCGGCGGTTTCGGCCCAGTTGGCGGTGTACACGCCGGGGTCGCCACCCAGCGCATCCACGCATAGCCCGCTATCGTCGGCGAGCGCGGGCAGTCCCGAAAGATCGGCGGCAGACATCGCCTTCAACTCGGCATTGGCCATGAAAGTGGTGCCGGTTTCCTCTGGCTCGGGCAGGTCGAGCTCTGCGGCGGACACGGTTTCGATGCCATAGCTGCTCAGCAGATCGGCAATCTCACGCACCTTACCCGCATTATGCGTGGCGATGACGAGCTTGCCCGCCTGCAGTTTGCGAATCGCCTGGGGCCGCACCGCATCGGTCACCGACCGACAGCCTTGGCCTGGGCGGCGAAAATATCAGTGCAGCCGATGCGGGCGAGGCGGAGCAGGCGGAGCAGGCCCTCCTCGTCATAGGTTGCGCCCTCTGCGGTTGCCTGCGCCTCGGCGATGTTGCCGTTTTCAAGCAGCACGAAATTGGCGTCGGCGTCGGCGTTTGAATCCTCGTCATAATCGAGGTCGAGGACGGGCGTGCCCTGATAAATCCCGCAACTGATCGCCGCGACCTTTTGGCTCAGCGGATCGGCGGTCAGCTTGCCGCTGGCCATCAGACCATCAATCGCGAGTCGCAGCGCAACCCATGCGCCTGAGATGGAGGCGGTGCGGGTGCCGCCATCGGCCTGGATGACGTCGCAATCGAGCACGATCTGCCGTTCGCCGAGCAGCTTCATATCGGTGACAGAGCGCAGCGAGCGGCCGATGAGCCGCTGGATTTCCTGCGTGCGGCCCGATTGCTTGCCCTTTGCGGCTTCGCGGTTGCCGCGGGTGTGGGTGGCACGGGGCAGCATGCCATATTCCGCCGTTACCCAGCCTTCGCCTTTGCCGCGAAGGAACGGCGGCACTTTTTCCTCAACGCTGGCGGTGACCAGCACTTTGGTGTCGCCAAAACCAATCAGCACCGATCCTTCGGCGTGCTTGGTGAAGCGGGGCTCGATGCTGATCGTGCGCATCTGATCGGGGGCGCGGCCTGATGGGCGCATGGGGTGTTCTCCTGGAAATGGTTTGGGACTGGAAACTGTTCGGGGCTGACTAGTCTTTCACTTCACGGCACGCCAGCCTAGATAAACACGCATGAACGCACCCATCCTCGAACTGAACGACCGTGCCCGCGACGTTTTTCGGTCGGTGGTGGAAAGCTATATCGATTCAGGCACGCCCATCGGGTCGCGCACCATTTCCAAACTGGCGGGCATCAACCTGTCGCCCGCATCGATCCGCAATGTGATGCAGGATCTGGAGGAGCTTGGGCTGCTGGCCGCGCCGCATACCAGCGCCGGGCGGATGCCGACCGATATCGGGCTGCGCCTGTTCGTCGACGGCATGATGCAGGCCATGGCCCCCAGCGCAGAGGAGCGCGCTGCGATTGAAGCTCGCATCACGCATGCCGGCCCGGTGGAGGAAGCGATTGCCGCCACCACTTCAGCGCTTTCTGGCCTGTCCGCCTGTGCCGGGCTGGTGTTTGTGCCCAAGCGCGAACTGGTGCTGCGGCAGGTTGGGTTTGTGCCGCTGTCGGCCAATCAGGCGCTGGCTGTGCTGGTGGCGGAGGATGGATCGGTGGAAAACCGCGTCGTCGATTTGCCCCCCGGCGTTACCGCATCGTCGCTGATTGAGGCCGGGAATTACATGAGCGCGATGCTCGCCGGGCTGACGCTGAGCGAGGCGCGCGCCAAGGTGGAGCGCGAAATCGCCGCCGAACGTGCCGCGCTGGACGGGGCGGCGCGCGCGCTGGTGGAGCAGGGGCTGGTGGTATGGAGCGAGGATAGCGGCCGCCGCCCGGTGCTGATCGTGCGCGGGCAGGGCCGGTTGATCGACGCCGCCGCCGCCGCTGATCTGGATCGCATCCGCGATTTGCTCGATGACCTTGAAGGCAAGCAAGAGATTGCCCAACTACTCGATAGCGCGCGGGAGGGTGATGCGACGCGGATCTTTATCGGGGCGGAGAACAAGCTGTTCGCGCTGTCTGGATCTTCTGTCATCGCTCGGCCGTTTAGCGGGCCAGACGGGCGCGTGGTGGGCGTGGTGGGCGTGATTGGCCCGACACGGTTGAACTATGCGCGCGTTGTGCCAATGGTTGATTTTACGGCCACGACACTGGCCCGGCTGATGTCGTGACAAAGAACGGGACAAGACGGAAACGTGATGACGCAGGAAGAAAATATCGAATCGCCCGAAACCGCGACTGAAGCGCTGGATGAGGCGCCGGCGCTTGATCTAGGCGAAGCCGAACTGCTGGCAGCGCGCATTGCGGTGCTGGAGGGTGAATTGGCCGACGCAAAGGCAGCCGTGCTTTATGCCCATGCAGAGGCGCAGAATGTGCGCCGCCGCAGCGAAAAGGAAGCGATTGACGCGCGCGCCTATGCCGTAACGGCGTTTGCGCGCGATATCTTGTCCGTGGCGGACAATCTTTCCCGCGGGCTTTCTGCAATGCCCGATGATCTGCGTAGCGATGAAAAGATGAAGGGTCTGGTCGGCGGGCTGGAAGCCACCGGGCGTGAACTCGACGCCATCTTTGCCCGCAACGGCATCACCAAAATCGCCGCGCTGGGCGAAATGCTCGACCCCAATCGCCACCAGGCGATGCTGGAAATGCCCGGCAACGAAGAACCCGGCAC
>JBBSCC010000212.1:0-4709 GCA_038250735.1 Sphingomonadales bacterium
CCGCCAGCAGGATATCGAACTGGTCGGTTGGCTTGATCAGGATCTGCGCACGCCCGGCGAATTCCTCAAACCCTTCAAACCGGTTGCGGGTCGTGCCCGTTGGCAGGACATTGTCGACATAGCCATCCTGGCGCTGATACAGACCGGAAATGCGCACGCTGACCGTATCACCGGCGATCGGCGCGCCGATGGCACCCTGTGCCGTCACGCCGTTAAAGCTGCCATATGAAACGCGGCCATAGCCGTTGACATCGGAACTTGGCTTGACCGAATCGAACTTGACGATGCCCGCTGGGGTGTTGCGCCCAAACAAGGTGCCCTGCGGCCCGCGCAGCACTTCCACCCGCTCAAGATCGAATACCGGGAACCCCTTCAGGATCGGGTTTTCGAGCACGACATCATCATAGACCAGGCTGACGGGCTGTGATGCGTTAAAGTCGAAATCGGTATTGCCCAGGCCGCGAATGTAAAAGCGCGGAAAGGTGCGGCCGAACGACGATTCGATCAACAGGCTGGGGACGCGGCCCGACAGGAACCGGATATCTTGCCCACCCGCCGCGATATTATCGAGCAATTCGCCGCGGACCACGGACACCGACAGGGGGACATTCTGGAGCTTTTCCTCGCGCCGTTGCGCCGTGACGGTAATGTCTGGCAGCGCGTCATTTTCTGCCACATCTGCCTTGGGCTCCTGAAGCACGGGTGCCGGATCGGCGGCGAGCGCTGGCGTGGCAGCCGCGACCGACATCAACAGGGAAGCACCGCTCAGCAGCACATGCTTGAATTTGGGCATTTGGACGCGATTGAAAGACATGATTCCCCCGAATGAAAAGACGGCATTCCTTCCTGTCATCCGTGTGACCCGGATGTTGCATTGCCCGGTAACATAACCGTCACGCCACTCAAGATGCCGAAATGCTCCTAGCGGCATTTAGATGTGGATAGTTGCGCCGATGCACCACCAATGGGGGGCTTATTCAGCCGCTATTTCCCGGTATGGGCGAACAAGCGGCGCAGGAACGCGATTTCGGCCTGGGATGCCAGATCCTGGTTGGGCTTTTTACGCCAGCCATGCCCTTCGTCGGCGAACAGGATGTACGACACCGGCACGCCGCGCGCGCGAATTGCCTGCACCATCTGTTCGCTTTCGCTGCGCGGCACACGCGGATCATTCGCGCCTTGTTCAATCAGCATCGGTTTGGTGATGCCCGCCACATTGGCGCGGGGAGAAATGCGCGCAAATACCGCCTGCATCTTCGGCGTGCGTTCATCGCCATATTCGGCCCTGCGGCTGTCGCGGCGATAGGCTTCGGTGTTTTGCAGGAACGTCGTCCAGTCGCCGATGCCGAACAGATCAACCCCGCCAGCCAGCTTGTCGCTATATTTGGTCATCACCGCCAGCGACATATAGCCGCCATAGGATCCGCCATAGACGGCAATCTTTGCGCCATCCAAGTCGGGTTGCGTCTTTATCCAGTCGATCAGCGCGCCAATGTCGCGCACGCTGTCTTCGCGCTTTTCGGCATTGTCGAGGTTGAGGTAGCGGGTGCCATAGCCGGTCGATCCGCGCACATTTGGGACGATGATTGTGGCCCCCAGCAGATCGGCAAAGGCGCTGGGCGTTGTTGACCAGCCGGGGCGCGACTGCCCTTCTGGGCCGCCGTGGATCAGGATAACGACGGGGGTTTTGGCCCCGGCGGGCACCAATTTACTGCGATAGACGAACGCGGGCACCGACAATTTGTCAAAACTGGTAAAGCGGATCAGGCGCGGTTCGGGCAGCATTGCCCGGTCGAGCGGCCCAGCTTCGGATTCAGTCCAGCGGTCGAGCGTGCCGCCGGTCACATCCCAGCTCCAGATATCGCCCGGTTCGGCGGCAGATGCCAGGCCGATGGCAAGCTTGCGACCATCCGGCGACAATTTCAGCCGACCGACCACACCGTTTGGCAGCGCTGGCTGGAGCAGGGCGCGGCGCGTGACGAAATCCTGCACGGTGACCCGCGAATAGCCATCCTCATTAGTGGCAAAGGCCAGAATGCGGCCATCTTCGCTCAAGTCAAATTCTTCGACGCCCCAGGGTGATGGCGGGGATACCGGCGTAAGTGCGCCCGTCGCGATGTCGATTTCGACTAGCCGCTCAACATCGCTGCCGCGATTGCTGACGACGAGTACCGCCTTGCCGCCGCGAACAAACGTTGCGCCCGACAGGCTGGCCTTTGCGCCCTTGGCAATCTCCGTGGTCGTGCCGCTCGCGATGTCGAGCAGGAACAGCTGGTCCTCCACCGCCGATGTGCTGCGGGTGATCAGCAGGGTTTTGCCATCAGCCGACAGGTCGGCAGGGGCGGTAACGCCAGTGCCCTGATAGATCATCTGGCGCGAAGCAGGATCGGCGGGGTTGGCGCGCCAGATTGTGCGATCGGGCGATCCCTTGGTCGCTTGCGCCCAATAGATCAGCCCACCGTCGCGGGCGATGACGATTGATCCGTTCTGGGTGCCGGCTTCGGTTAGCTGCACGGGCTTTAGATCAGGGCCCATTGCATAGATTTGCACCCATTCATCGCCACCGGTATCGCGGCTGAACAACAGCCGGTCGGTGCCGGGAATGGAGCGTGCGCCGCCGATTGGTTCGGCAGCAAAGGTGATCTGTCGGCGGGCCATGCCCGGCCCCTTCAAGCGGTGAAGCTGCGGGGTCGAACCAAACCGGGTCAAAACCAGCATGCTGCCATCAGGCATCCAATCGGCAAAGCCCGCTGACCGGCTCTCGCGATATCGAGCCAGATCGCGCACCAGATCAGCGGGGATCGGGGGCACGTTCTCCAGCGTCGCCGCGCCAATCACGCGTGTTTCAACCTGTTGCGCGGCGGCGGGCAGGGGCAGCGCGGCAAGGCAAGTGGCGGCGAGCAGGATGGTGCGCATGGAACGTCCCCGGAAATCAGTGGTGGCGACAGGGTGTCGGATGGCCAAATGCTACCCCAATTGCGCGTAATCACCAGCCCAAAACGCCGCGCCTTGGCTGTTCGTTCGGATGGTAGTGGGGGGGTGGGGGCGCTTATGGCGCCGTGCGCGTCACCACCGATCCCGATACATCAAAGGCAACGTCTTCGCCGATCAGTGCGGAAACCATTTCACCGGCCTTTATCTTGGCATCATTGCCCCGGTTGAAAAATCCGGGCCAACCCGCCAGCGCCACCAGGATCGCGGTTGACGTGACGGCGGCGCCCTTGGTTGAAACGTCGCCGGTAACGGCAATTTTGGTATCGCCGAGTTCAAGGTAGTTCAGCTTTGCCTTCAGCGTCCCTGATCGGCCAAGCCCGCGCGATCCCCGCGCAGCAAGGACTTCGCCATACACCCACGCGCCGACCGGGATGACAACCACACCGTCAATCGTGACGGGGCGGTTTACCCTGAGCTTGAAGATGGTGCCGAGTTGGACGTCTGCTGTATTAACTTCCTTGGTCGCCATCAGCTCGATTGCCGTGTCGCGCTTTAGTAAAACATGGTGGGCTGATGCGGTAACGGGCGGCGGTGATGGCGCGACTTGGGCAAGCTGACTAGCGAACAGTGCGATTATTACCGTGAATTGGTGCGCCATCGTCCTAAATCTTCTCTGTCGTTGACGTTAAACGAGATTTTATATCAGATTTACAGGGTCGAATATTGATGACGACACAAGCGACAGTCAACTAATCGCGGCGGCCCCATGGCAGACCGCGTTACCGAGGGGGTGTTGGAATGAAATTGAACAGGATGTTGATGGCAGTGGCGCTGGTGGGTGCCGTGGCCACGCCGCTGATTGCTGCCGATAAGCCAGCAAAGCAGTTTGTGATCGTGAACGAGGATGTGGGTGTGCCCGTGTTCGCCACCGACATTACCGACCGGCCCTATACAGTAGTTGGCGAGGTGACCGCCGGTGTCCGCAAGGCGACCGTGTTCAGCAAGGATGTGTCGCAGGCGAAAGTGTACCGCGAGCTGTGGGAGCGTGCTGAAAAGCTGGGCGCAGATGCGGTTGTGAACGCCCGCTATGGCGATTCGCATGTCTCCGCCTTTAGCTGGGGCAAAACGAACGCGACCGGCACCGCTGTAAAGTTCACCGCAGCGCCCGCACAGTGAAGCCGCTCTGAAGAACCTGCTCTGATGAAACAAAAACCGCCGCCCGGGTTGCCCCGGACGGCGGTTTTTTGCGTGTATCGCCGATCCGGTGGGGGGATCAGCTATCGGTGTTCAGGTAATCCCCGGCATCGGCGTCGGTACCGTGTCCGCTGGTGATCACCGCGCCCAGTGCATCGTCACCCGTGCCGCCAGCATCGCGGGCTGAACGGTGCAGTTCTGCTGCGTGCTCTTCAGCGGCGGACTTGGGGGCGACAATCGCCACTTCATCCATCCGCCGTTGTGCAACGCGCATTGCCGCATCGCGTGAGTTTGCCGTCACACGCAGGCGGTTCAGGCCTGCGCCGGTGCCTGCCGGGATCAACCGGCCGACGATCACGTTTTCCTTCAGGCCGATCAGTGTGTCGTGCTTGCCCTGGACCGCCGCCTCGGTGAGGACGCGGGTGGTTTCCTGGAACGACGCTGCCGAGATGAAGCTGCGGGTCTGCAGCGACGCCTTGGTGATGCCGAGCAACACGGGCTTGCCCACCGCGCGCGCCTGCTTCTTGTCGAGCTTTGAGTTGATGTCATCCATCTCCTCGCGGTCAACCTGCTCGCCGGCC
>JBBSCC010000213.1:0-4622 GCA_038250735.1 Sphingomonadales bacterium
GGGCCGCGCCCCGAACAGGCGAGCTATTATTACTCAATGCCGCATCTGGTAGTGACCGGGCAATTGACGAGAGCGGGGAAGGCCGAAGCGGTGACCGGGCAGGCCTGGCTCGACCGGGAATGGTCATCCGATTATCTGGGCGGACAGGCCGTGGGCTGGGACTGGACCGGGCTGAACCTTGATGATGGCGCCGCGCTGATGGCGTTCCGCATCAGGGGCGCGGATGGCAAGCCAATATGGGCGGGCGGATCGCTGCGGCGCGCGGACGGGCGCGTGACCCGCTTCGCGCCCGGCGATGTGCGGTTCGATGGGTTTCGCCGCTGGAAGTCACCGCGCACCGGCGCGACCTATCCGGTCGGACAGGTGCTGACGGTGCGCTTGCCCGAAGGGGTGCGGACGTGGCGGCTCAATCCGCTGTTCGACGATCAGGAACTCGATGCGCGGCGCGGCGGGCAGCCGGTATATTGGGAAGGCGCGGTGAAAACGCAGGGCGGCAGCGGCTATCTGGAACTCACCGGCTATGCGGATCGATTGCGGATGTGAGGGGTGGTTAACCCCTCCCCTTCAGGGGAGGGGCAGGGGTGGGGGCTGTCAGTCTCGCCGAGATCGACGCACTTGGGGATAGCCCCCACCCCAACCCCTCCCCTGAAGGAGAGGGGCTTAGCGCGGAGCCTTGGTCGCAACTATCTGTAGACCCCCACTCGGGCGGCAATGATGGATCAAACCCGGCACCCGGCCCACGCGCGCAAAATGGCCGACCGCCGCTTCCCTCAGCGCGTCGATCCGATCGATATGCGTCAACGCGACAACGCACCCACCAAAGCCGCCGCCCGTCATCCGCGCGCCGCCAATGCCGCCGGTCGTCTCCGCCAGCGTGGCGACAAGCTGATCGATTTCCGGCAGCGTAATTTCAAAATCATCGCGCATTGATGCGTGCGATGCGGCCATCAGCGCGGCGATGATGGGCCAGTCGCGCGCCGTCAGCGCCGCCGCCATCGCCAGCGTCCGCGCGTTCTCGCTCACCACATGCCGCGCCCGGCGATACGCCAGCGGATCAAGCGTCGGCTCGGCTGCTTCAAGCGCGGGCAGATCAATGTCCCGCAGCGCCTTCACACCCAGTTGCGTCGCCACCGCCTCACACGCTGCGCGGCGTTCATTATAGGCGCTGTCGACCAGCCCGCGCGTGATGCCCGAATGGACGATCAGCACCGCCATATCGTCTGGCAGCAGCACCGGCGTTGTGGCAAGCGACCGGCAATCGATCAGTAGCGCGGCCCCGGCCTGGCCATGTGCAGCAATCAACTGGTCCATATTGCCGCACGCGCAGCCGACGAAGTCATTCTCCGCAGCTTGTGCGATCAGCGCCAGCGTCGTGCGATCCAGCGTGCCTGCGCGGTCAAACGCCGCCGCCAATGCCACGCTCAACGACGCCGAGGATGACAGCCCGGCACCTTGCGGCACATCACCCGCCATCGCGATCCGCGCGCCGCCCAAGGCAATCCCGCGCGCCCGGAACACCGCCGCAATCGCCCGAACATGCGTGCGCCAGCCGCTCGCGGGCTGAAAGGGCGCGCCGGGATCAAAGCTGTCCGCTTCGCCGTAATCGGCGCTGATACCCTCGATCATCCCGCCCGCTGCGTCGCTAATCGCCACCGCTGTGCCCCGGTCAATCGCGCAGGGCAGCACGAAACCGTCATTATAATCGGTATGCTCGCCGATCAGGTTCACCCGGCCGGGCGCATAGGCCACGCGGTAGGGCTCCTCGCCAAACGCGGCAATATACGCGGCGGTGGCCCGCTCTGCCGGCCCGGTCATGCCAGCACATCCGGCACCGCGCGCAGCATCGCGGCGGCGGCTTCGGGCGTCAGGTCACGCTGTGGTTCTGCCAGCATTTCATAGCCGACCATGAACTTGCGCACGCTGGCGGACCGCAGCAGCGGTGGATAAAAATGCGCGTGGAGCTGCCAATGCGCCACATCCGCATCGCCAAACGGCGCGCCGTGCCAGCCCATCGAATAAGGAAACCGGCACGCAAACAAATTGTCGTACCGCGCCGTCAATCGCCGCAGAATATCGGCCAGGCTGTCGCGCTGGCTGGGCGCAAGATCGGGCATGCGCTGCACGGCAAAGCGCGGCAGCAGCAATGTTTCAAATGGCCAGCTCGCCCAGTACGGCACAATCGCGAGCCAATCACTGTTGCTCGCCACCTCACGCTCACCGCCTTCTTCGCGCGCCGCCAGATCGCGCAGCATCGGCGTGCCATGCACCGCCAGATGGGCGCGCTGCGTCGCATCCTCGGTCGCTGCCTCATCCGGCAGATGCGCGGTTGCCCAGATCTGGCCGTGCGGGTGCGGGTTGGAACAGCCCATCATCGCGCCCTTATTCTCAAACACCTGAACCGAGCGGTATTCTGCCCCCAGTTCGGCGCTTTGCGCGCACCAGCAATCGATAATCCCGCGCACTGCCGCTGGCGATAATTGCGGCATCGTCAGCGCATGATCGGGTGAATAGCAGATCACCCGCGCCACCCCGCGCGCGCTGGCGGCAGCGAACAGCGGATCATCATTCGCGGTATCGGGCGTATCGGGCAGCACAGCGGCAAAATCATTGTCGAACACAAATGTGCCGGCATAATCAGGGTTCGTTTGCCCGCCCGCGCGCGCGTTGCCGGGGCACAGATAACAGCCGGGGTCGTATGACGGCCCGGCATCGTCGGGTGTATCCTGCTGGCCCTGCCATGGCCGCGCCAGCCGGTGCGGCGATACCAGCACCCAGCGCCCGTTCAGCGGGTTGCGCCGCCGGTGCGGCTGGCCCGCCGGTACCGTTCCCGTTACCGTACCCGTCACGCCGCTGCGCGCCGCCAGCCGATAAATGCCGCCTGTCGCCCCAGCACGACCCGGTTATAGGCCAATGCAAACAACACGGAGCTGACCAGGGTGACCACCATGAAATCGATATAATGCAGCGTCACGATGCCGGCCGGTTGCAGCCCGAATGAATAGGCCGCGTACAGCGCCACGCCCCAGATGACGCCGGCGGTTGCCGCACTTGCCCCCACACCACGAAACATCAGCCCCACGATAAACGCCGACAGGATCGGCATCGATGACAGGCCGTTGAGTTGCTGCAACAGATTGATGATGCTCGTGGCGTTCTGATACATCGGCACCAGCGCGACCGATGATAGGGTGACGATCACCGTGGTGATGCTGCTCAACCGCCAGTTATCCGCTACCTTGCCAAAGAACGGTTTGTGGAAATCAACCGCATACAGCGCAACGGTGGAATTCAGCACCGCGCTGGTATGCGCAATCACCGCCGCTGCAATCATCGCCGCGAATGCGCCTGATAGCCAGCCGGGCAGCACCTGCGCCACGAGCAGTCCGTACGCCTTGTCGCCCACATTACCCATCAGCTTGAACGCGACGACGCCGGGCACCGTGACGATGATCGGGATGATCATGATGCGGATGGCAGCCGCCGCCAGCACACCCTTTTGCGCCTCGCGCACCGTGGGGGCGGTCATCGCCTTTTGGGTGATGTTCTGGTTGGTGGACCAGTAGAATATCTGGATGAAGATCATGCCCGTAAACAGCGTGTGGAACGGGATGGGCGATGTCGCGCTGCCGATCATCGACGTGCGCTCCACCGGTACGCCGCCGAACAGATCATATTGCACCGCGGCCAGCGCCAGCACGACGATCAGCACCGCAATCGCCAGCACGCCGAACCCGGAATAAGTGTCCATCACCGCCACCGCGCGCAGACCGCCCATGATCGTATAAGTCGCGCTGATCACCGCCAGGATGGCGGCAAACGCCAGCAACGGAATGCCGCCGCCAAACAGCGATTCCAGAAATAGTGCGCCGCTATACAGCCCGGCGGGCAGATAGATCAGGATGTTGCCGAACAGGAACAACCCCGAAATCAGCGTGCGCACATTGCGGGTATCACCCTGATAGCGCCGGTCGAGCAGCTCGGTCACGGTGGTGCAATCGTTGCGATAATAAATCGGCACGAAAATAAAGGCCAGGATCAACAGGCCGATAAAGCCCGATATTTCCCACCACGCCAGCAGAAGCATCTGGTTGCCGTTCATCCCCACGAGCTGATCGGTCGACAAATTGGTGAGGGTGATCGAGCCCGCAACGAACACCCAGCTGAGCCCCCCGCCCGCCAGATACACGTCCTTCTCGCTGCCATCATGGCGCGCGCTGCGCACTTTCAACCAAGTCGCCAGCCCAATCGCCGCCAGCAGCAGCACCGCGACGCCCATTTGAAGCCCGTTATTGATGGCCATGCCCGGCAAATCACACTCCCCCTGCTTATTTTACGCCAACCATAGGCCGTGGCACCTTGCGCGCAAGCGGGCCTGCGGCAAGGATTGGCAGATGACCTTTACCCCCATTCGTATTGACGGCGAAGCGATCACGATTGTGCTTGGCGCTTCAAACGGTGCGCCGCTGGCGCTGCGCTATATTGGCGCAAAACTGCCCGCTGATGAGGATTTGGGCGCATTGGCAGCAGCCATGCAGCCCCGGCGGCACGGATCGCAGCCTGATGCACCGCAACTGGCGACAATCTGGCCGCAGGCGGGGCGGGGCTATGCGGGGATGCCAGCA
>JBBSCC010000214.1:0-4578 GCA_038250735.1 Sphingomonadales bacterium
CCCGGCTATCTGGAAGCATCGATGGACGGTTTTCGGCGCAATCAGGCGCAGTTCAAATCAGCGGTTGAGGGCGCGTTTGCGCATTCACCCTTTGCGGAAATCGCCAAGCGCAACATTGCCATGTTCGAAGCAGCAACCGCCGCGTTCAAGCCCGGCGGCGCACCAGACACCGCCGCGCGCAAGGATGACGAGATCGCCGCGCTGAAATCTCAGCTTGCAGAATTACAGGCCAAGGTTGAAAAACTAGGCTGATCGACCCTTCCTGCAGACGGGCGATGCGGGGGACAAATAATTATGAAATTGATGATGATGGCGATGGTCACCACCATGGCAATCGCCACCCCTGTGTCGGTTGCGGCCCAGGCAGCGCCGGGCGGCACCGATCAGCTCGTTTATGTCCATGCCGGCCATCTGCTTGATCGGCCCGGCAAGCCGATGCGCGGCCCAAGCACGATCATCCTTCGCGGCGGCAAGGTGGCAGAGGTGCTGGATGGGCTGGCGGCGGTTCCTGCGGGCGCGACACTGATTGATCTGAAGGATCGCTATGTCCTGCCCGGGCTGATCGATTCACATGTTCACCTCGGCTCCGATCGCGCAGGCCAGGAAGGGCTGCTCGCCGGCTTTACCGAATCGCGCCAGCTGGCCGCATACGAGGCCTATTGGAACGCCCAAAAGACGCTGCAAGCCGGGTTCACCACTGTTCGCAATCTTGGGGATGATGGCGCCACGCTCGCGCTGCGTGAGGCGATTGCGCGCGGATGGGTCAGCGGCCCGCGCATCATCGATGCCGGCCGCTCAATTTCGACGACATCGGGGCATATGGACGCGCGGCTCGGCGTGGGCGATGATTTTGCGGACGCGATCCCGCACGATAATCTGTGCGACGGGCCAGATGAGTGTCGCAAGGCGGTGCGCTTGCAAATCGGCCGCGGTGCCGACGTGATCAAAATCGCCACAACTGGCGGGGTTAACAGCCGAATTGGCGCGGGGTTAGGCAAACAGATGTTTGACGATGAGGCAAAGGCCATCGTCGATACCGCGCATCTTTATGGCAAAAAGGTTGCGGTTCACGCACACGGCGCAGACGGCATTATCGTTGCGCTGCGGGCCGGGGCAGATTCGATCGAACATGGCACGCTGCTGGACGATGAAGGCATCGCGCTGTTCAAGAAAACCGGCGCCTATTATGTCTCCACCCTGTCCACGGTGAACGGGTATCTGGAAAGGATTGCGGCCAATCCCAATGCCTATTCGCCAGAGGTGCGCGCAAAGATTGATTGGCGTATCAGCATTACCGGCAAGGCGCTGGAAAAGGCGGTCCCCGCTGGGGTAAAGATTGCGTTTGGCACCGATGCAGGCGTGTCAAAGCATGGCCGCAATGCCGATGAATTCGAATTGATGGTCAAGCACGGGATGACGGCCGCACAGGCGATTGTGGCGGCCACCGTCAATGCAGCCGATTTGTTGGGCATCGCCAGCGACGTCGGCAGCATCGAACCCGGCAAAAGCGCGGACATGATTGCGGTCGCCAGCGACCCGCTGGCCGATGTGCGCATTTTGAAGCAGGTCGGCTTCGTGATGCGGGCAGGGGTGGTTTACAAGAAATAGGGCAGGACACCCCCGGTCCGCCAAGCGAACCGGGGGTGTGAATTGGTGGTTATTTCTTGGGCTTTACAAACTTCAGCGTCATCCGGTCGCTTTCGCCAATTGCGATGTATTTGTCCCGGCCCACTTCTTTTTCCGCGAAGTTGGGCGGCAACGTCCAGACGCCCTTGGGGTAATCATGCGTGTCGTTGGCATTGGCGTTGATGGCGCTTTCGGCCACCAGCTTGAACCCGGCCTTGGTCGCAAAACCGATCACTGACGAGCGCTTCATATAACCGCTCTTCGCCTCGGTAATCCCGGCGGCATCTTCGGGGAGATGGTGCTCAACCAGGCCCAGCGTGCCACCGGGCTTCAGCATCGCATACATCTGGTCAAATGCCGCCTGGGTTTGGTCAGTCGCGCCAAAGCTCCAGTTATGGACGTTGCGAAACGTCAACACCACATCGGCGGTGCCCGCTGGCACAGCCGCGGTGGCGTCTGTGGTGGGGAAGGTGGCGAATTTGATCTTGCCGTACACATCGGGCTTGGCGGTTTGCAGCGCCATCACGCCCTTGCGCGACCCAACCGAGGGAGTTGCCGCATACAGCGTGCCCTTGGTTACATAAGGGGTCAGAATTTCGGTGTACCAGCCACCCGATGGCCAGATTTCAACGACGGTCTGGTTCGGCTTCACCCCAAAAAAGCTGAGCGTTTGGGCGGGGTGGCGGTGGGCATCGCGTGCCAGATTGGCGGGCGTGCGGCTGGGTGCATTAACAGCGGCCAGCAGCGCAGGTGCGGGCGCCGGTGCGGTGGCAGCGGCAATCGCCCCGCCTGCCAGCGCCAGGCTGGTGACGGCAACGGTCGCGATCAGATAAGGGTGGCGCATAACGACTCCTTGGGTGCAGAGGGGGGGTAGTTGGATGCAATTGCGCCGCTTTTTGCCGCGCCGGGGGGAATGATGCAAGCAGGGCTTTGGGGCGGCGTCGGGCTGGCCATCGCGGTCGCGCTGCTCAGCGGCTGGCGCGACTGGCGCCGCACCCGCCGCGATGATCCCGACGCCGTCAGCATGATCGACTGGCCAACGGTGCAAGTCTTCGCCCTGCTGACGGCGGCGATACTCGGGGCGTTGGCGGTTAGGGGGTAGGGGAGTGGCCGCTGTCGCCCAGTTGCGGACATTCTGATCAGGCGATTGCGGACGATGGCAATTATCTGCAATCTGATCTGATGGAACCCACGATCCGCCAAGCTTCGAATGACGACATTCTGGCGATGCATCAAATAAGGTTGGCGGTTCGCGAGAATCGGCTAAGCAATCCGACACAGATCTCACTGCAAGACTATCGTTCCTTTATTGCTGCGGAAGCGGCATGGGTAGCCGAGCTTGAGGGCCGCATCGTCGGTTTTGCTGCCGTGAACGCTGCTGATGCGACCGTTTGGGCACTCTTTGTGGCTCCGGTGGATGAGGGCAGCGGCGTAGGTCGCGCCCTGCATTCGACTTTCACGAGTTGGGCCGCGCAACGTGGATTTGATGCGTTGGAACTCCTCACCGGTTCCGCGACACGGGCCGAAGGCTTCTACCTGCGCATGGGATGGCAGTGGGTCGCGCTGGAGCCCGACGGGCAAGTCCGATTCCGAAAGCAACTTAAGCCCTAGGTCTGCTTACCACCAAGTCCTAACCAATCGACCCCTTCTAATAAAACAACCCAAGTTTCAGCCACCGCACCGTGCCACCGCATACCCCGAGCGACACCACGCGCCCGGGCTTGCCGACGGACCAGTCGCTGATTGCTGTGCCGATATAAGCGGCGGTGACGGGCGCGCCGTCGATGGTGCAGATGGTTTCGCCCGCGCGCCAGCCGCTTGCCTCGGCGGGGCCGCCGCGCATCACGTGGAGCACGCGCAGGCGATCCTGTTCGGTCGCGATCAGCATGCCGCTGGTGGAACGCAGCGGAGGCTTGCCCGTCTGCGGGGTGGTGCCGAACACGATATGGCCCGCGCCGGGGTCCATCAACACGCGGTATTGCTGCAAAAACCCTGATCCGATCCGCCCTGCTGCACCAATGGCCTGCGAAAAACCGCCGCGCCGCTCAATCCGCAGTTCGACCTCGCTGGTTACCAGCTTGCCGACGGCGACACTGGGCAAAATCGCCATGTCGCTCACCATGGGCCCGGCGAGGCCGTAAGCGATCGTCGTGGTGGTTGGCAGGCCGGGAATGCGCGCCGCCCGAAACGCGTCCTGCGATAGCGTGATCGATGATCCGTCGCCGGTATCCACCACCATCGGCGCCAGCCTGCGCCCGCCAAGCGTGATTTCAGTAACATAGACATTCTGGGCAGCCGCGATCCGCAGCGGTGCGCTCACCCCGCGAAACGGCAGTCGGCCTGATTGCAGCAGGCGAAGCCGCATCGCCTGATAATCAATTTCAATGGCATAGGCGTCGATCAGGTCATGCCCCACCAGCACATCAACGGGCTGGGTGCCGCCGGTCGCTGCGGCGGGCAGGGCGGTGACGGCAATGCCGCCGCCCCGCCGCGTCATGCCGCCCAGCGTGATGTTCTGTACCGCCGTCCACCCAATCGGCACCGCGCCGCCAATCGCGCTGGCCAGCCCGCGCGGCTGCACCTTCAACCGCGCCTTTGTGGCAAAACTGCGCGAGATGACAGAGGCGCTAACCCCGGTGTCCAGCACCGCGACGGCAGGCAGATCATTGATGGTCATCGAAAAGCGTATTTGGTTGCCGGGTGTCAGATCAAACGGCACCCAGCGCACCTCGCTATCGGTGGCCATGGTCGATACGGCGGTGCTGGGTGGCGGTGCGGCACCGATCAGGGCAATCGCCAGCAGGATCGCTAAACGGCGCATCGGCGTCGACCCTAGCCCCAGGCCTGCAACCGGCAAACGGCTTATAATGTCGCTTCCAGATACGCCTGGTCAAACCCGTATTGGCGCGCCTTTTCCAGCGTATAGGGGCGCAGGCCCATAGACCGGTATTC
>JBBSCC010000215.1:0-4554 GCA_038250735.1 Sphingomonadales bacterium
ACCATGTCGGGCATCATTCACGCAATGGATAGGTTCCCCGATCAGCGAAAGGCGTTTGAACAGCACCCCGAACTGATCCCCAATGCGGTGCAGGAGTGCCTGCGCTATCAGACGCCGCTGGCCCATATGCGCCGCACCTGCACCGAAGATACCGAGGTGCTCGGGCAGCAGATCAAAGCGGGCGACAAGGTGGTGCTGTGGTATCTGTCGGCCAACCGCGACGAGGACGTGTTCGCCGATCCCGATACGCTCGACATCACCCGCGACAACGCGCGGCGGCATTTGGCGTTTGGTTACGGCATCCACCGCTGTGTTGGCGCGCGGCTGGCGGAACTGCAATTGAAAGTGCTGCTGGAAGAAATGCACAAACGCCGGATGCGGGTGCATGTCGCGGGCGATGTCGAACGGGTGCGCGCCAATTTCGTCCACGGCTTCCGTAAGCTTGAGGTAGAAATCACCGAATTTTGAGGGCCGCGTTGGGCAGGTGAAACTTCTGCGGCGTTTTGGGCGTATTAAGGCTGAAGCCTTTACGCCTTTGCGAATGGAACACCGTCCGATGCGCCTGCCTATCCTCAACCGCCGCACTGTGATCGCCGCTGCCGGGATTGGCGCGGTGCTGCCGTTTGTTGCATCCTGCGGCGCGTCCCCGGCAGAGGCCAAGACTTTCCCCAAAGGCAAGACCGATGCCCAATGGCGCAAGGTGCTGACCCCGGAACAGTATTTTATCCTCCGTGAAGAAGGCACCGAACGCGCGTTTACCTCGCCGCTCGACAAGGAAAAGCGCACGGGCATGTTTGTGTGCGCCGGGTGCAACAACCGGGTCTATAGCTCGGTCCACAAGTTTGACAGCCGCACAGGCTGGCCCAGCTTCTGGCAACCGGCGGATGCAGGCGCAATCGGCACCACCACCGATTACAAGATTGGCTATCCCCGCACCGAAGCGCACTGTGCCGACTGCGGCGGGCATCTGGGCCATATTTTCGGCGATGGCCCGGCACCAACGGGCAAACGCCACTGCATTAACGGCGATGCGCTGAAATTCGTGCCCGCATAGATGCAGAGGCGCTATTGTTCCAGCAGCGCCGGGGCCTGCAACCGCGCGGCTATCAGGGCAAATTCGCCCAGTGCAAAGGTGTCATCGAACACCAATCCGTAGGTATGATCGCGCCGCCAACGCACTTTGGCGCGCACTTCGCGCACGGCTCCGTCGGCGCCGGGGGTTTCGATCCTAATCGTCTGATCAATCGCCAACAGGCCGCTGCACGCGATCCGCGCGCCTTGCTGCGATAGGTTTTCGACCACAGCCTGGTGCCCGTCGGTGATTGTGGTTACCGCAGCCGCAAAAGACAGGCCCAATCGCAGGCCGCGCTTGGGATATTCGCCTGATTCGCTGATGAGCTGCTGCACGTCGACCGTCTGTTCAAAACAAAAGCCCGCTTCATTGCCGCGTTCCCACACCGCAGCGATGTCATAGACCGCGCCCGACGCCATATGCAGTGCGAATTTTTTGCAGGTGGGTAGCGCGTGGAACAACCGCACGCTGACCCCTGTTTCGGACACATCTCGGATAATACACACGAATTCGCCCTGCGCCGATGTCAGCTTGGCCGCGCGGATCAGCAAGGTATAACGCGGCGCAGCGCGCAGTTCTGCGCCCAGTGCCTGTGCTTCCAGTGCCTGCGGTTCGTGATGCAGCTTTTCCGTGCTTGCAGCGGTGTTCATGCCCTATTGCCCCAACCCGCCGCACATCCCCGTAAGGGCGCTGACGCGGTGCTATCCGCCCGTTGCTAAGCCGATGGGCGTTAACAGGGCGATAATTGCGGATAGGGGTGGGGAAAACCCGTGCGGGCGGCGGGACTCGAACCCGCACGAGCAAAGCTCAGGGGATTTTAAGTCCCCGGCGTCTACCATTCCGCCACGCCCGCATGGGATAGGCCTTGGCACATTTGCCCCGCCCAACGCCAGAGCCCAAAACCAATGCACAAAACCGATGCACAAAACCAATGCCTAAAACCAATGCTCAGGGCCAATTTCCAAGGCCAATGGCGCTCCCCGGCCCGCCAGAGCTTGCCAGCGGTCTAGTGACCGCCCATCTCAACGCAAACCGGCAGACAACAGCAAAGGGCCGATATGGCAGGCGATTCCGTAAGCGGCGCGCATTCGGTAGTCGCCACCATTCAACCCGCGATCACGCTGCTGGGCCTTGGCATCGGCGCGGCACTGGCGTCGCGGGCTTTGAGGCTCAATCCGATTGTCGGCTATCTCGGGCTGGGACTGGGGCTGGCGAGCCTGGGCATCGCCAATGATTTCAGCGGGCCAGTGGTCGCCGCGATGGCCGAAGCGGGCGTGATGTTCCTGTTGTTCAACCTTGGCCTGCACTTTTCGCTCGGGCGAATCCGGGCAGAAGCGGCCAATATTTTTGGCTTTGGCGCGTTGCAGATGCTGGTCGCGGGCGGTGCGTTCACCGGGATGCTCGCAGCATTCGGCCTGCCGATTACCTTTGCGGTGATTGCCGGGTTCGGGCTGGGCCTGTCATCCACCGCCGTAGTGATCGGGCTGGTGCGCGAACGGGGGCAGGAAGATTGCCCGGTCGGCCGCGCGGCGCAATCGATCCTGATCTTTCAAGACATTGCTGCAATCCTGCTGCTGGTGGCGGCAGGCGGGCTGGCGAGCGGCGGGGCGTTGCTACCGCAGTTGGGGGTGGCCGGGGCCAAGGCGCTCGCCGCCTTCGCGATCGCGGTGCTGTTTGCCCGCTACCTGACCGAACCGCTATTCCGCCTGATCGCGCGCGCGGGCACCACCGAAGTCTACACCGCGACCGCGCTGTTTATCGCGCTGGCAGCGGGCTGGGCCACCGGCATGGCGGGGCTATCGCTGACGCTGGGTGCATTTTTGGGCGGGATGGCGGTGGCCGACTCGCGTTATCGCATCCTGGTGCAGACCGAGATTGATGCATTTCGCGGGCTGTTCCTGAGCTTTTTCTTCATCTCGGTCGGATTGTCGATCAATCCGGCCCTGCTGGTGCGCGATTGGCCGCTGGTGCTGGGCGTGACCGCCGGACTGATCGCGCTGAAATGCGCTGCCAACGTGGCAGCGGGATTGCTCAACCGGTGGTCGGCGCCGGGATCAATCCAGCTCGGGTTTCTGCTGGGACAGGGCAGCGAATTTACGCTGGTGCTGCTGGCACTGCCTGCGGTTGCCGGGCTCGCGGAGGAACGGCTGGTATCAGCGCTGGTGACGGCGATTGCGATCAGCCTGGCGATCACTCCGCTGGTGTCGAATATCGGGCGCAAGCTGGCCGGAAGGCTGCGCGCCGGCCCGCCCGATGCCAAGCTGGCGGGTGACGATGCCCCGGTGCTGATCATCGGCATGACCCCGGCGGGCCGCGCAGTGGCTGATGCGCTTGCGTATAATGCTGTCGGCTATCTCGCGCTGGAACCCGACCATGACCGGTTCCAGCTGGCGCTGGCCGACGGGTATCACGTCCACCGCGCCAACCCGGCTGATCCGCGCAGCTGGGATGCGATCGGAATGGAGCGGCGCAGCGTGTTGGTGATTGCGACCGGCGCGCTGGACGCTTCGCGTGAGCTGACCCCGCTGGTGCGTGATCGCTTGCCCGATGTGGCGCGCGTAATCGCGGTGCCAAGCGCTGACGCCGCCGAGGAATTTAGCGCGCTCGGCATGGTGCCAGTTGATATGAGCATCAGCGGCGGGAACGAACGGCTGACCGATCTGGTGTTCGCCGCGCTTGACCGGGAACGCGCGCTGCCGGTGCCGGGACTCGCCTATGATGAGCCTCGGTTATTGATGCCGGCGTGATTGCTTGCGCTCTCTTCTTCTTGGGGAAGGGCCGGGGGTTGGGGGTTCGTTAATGCATTCGGAAGTATAGGGGCGGACCTCTTTAGGTCACCGACTCATAAACTTCATCCAGATTTTGAGGGCGGCTAGTTTGATGAGTGCTAGGTAATTTTCTGGATGCTTCTCGTATCGAGTTGCGATGGCGCGGTAGTGTTTGATTTTGCTGAAGAAGCGCTCGACGGCATTGCGCAGTTTGTAGAGGTGATGGCTGAAAACGGGTTTCCGTTTTCGCCCGGGCATGGCGCGGATATTGGCCCAGACACCGCGCTCTTCCATCACGGCGCGCAGAGCATCGCTGTCATAGGCGCGGTCGGCCAGCAGAACATCGCCGCCACGCAGGCTGTCGAACATGTCTGCGGCACTGCGCCCGTCATGCGCCTGACCCGGCGTGATCTTCAACAGGATCGGCAACCCGTTGGCATCGACCAGCGCATGTATCTTGGTCGTCAGTCCGCCCTTTGAACGCCCCATGCAGCGGGGGTCAACTGTGTCCCCAGTCGCGGTTTGCGGGCCCCCTTTTTACCGTTCGCCCCGTGCTGGTGAACTCGGATGGACGAACTGTCGATCATCTGCACATCGCCCTCATAGGCCGCCGCAACCGACGCAAACAGCCGGTCCCAGACCCCTGCCTTGCGCCAGCGCACGAAGCGGTTGTAGCAAGTGGTCGCTGGTCCATAACGCTCGGGAATGTCCGCC
>JBBSCC010000216.1:0-4502 GCA_038250735.1 Sphingomonadales bacterium
GGTAAACCTTGGCGTCTCGGTGGATGCGGTGAAGGAGCTGCTGGTGGCGTGCAAGGCGATTGATGGCAGCTTGAGCTAACTCGTGGGCTCCCGCGAAGGCGGGAGCCCAGACTGGGTCCCCGCCTTCGCGGAGACACAAATGGCGCAGCGCTGACGATGGAGAAACGCGGCTACGTTTACATCATGGCAAGCGCTCGGAACGGAACGCTCTACATCGGTGTTACAAGCGATTTGCCCAAGCGGGCATGGGAGCATCGTACCGGCGCAGTCGAAGGATTTACGAAGAAATACAGTTGCAAATTGCTGGTCTTGTACGAAGCACATGACGACATTCAGGATGCCCGCCGCCGCGAAGTGCAGTTGAAGAAATGGAACCGGCTTTGGAAGCTGGCAGAGATTGAAAAGTTGAACCCGGGCTGGGACGATCTGTTCGAGTCGTTGTTTTGAAATTGTGCTCCCGCGAAGGCGGGAGCCCAGACTGGGCCCCCGCCTTCGCGGGGGAACAAGAAGGATCAAGAACGCATGTCAATCCTCGTCGACAAGAACACCAAGGTCATCACTCAGGGGATGACCGGCGAAACCGGCAGTTTCCATACGCAGGCAGCCCTTGCTTATGGCACGCAGATGGTTGCGGGCGTTACGCCGGGCAAGGGGGGCACCACGCACCTCGATTTGCCGGTATATGATACCGTGCATGAGGCTGTGGCGAAGACCGGGGCGACCGCATCGGTTGTGTACGTGCCGCCCGCATTTGCAGCCGATTCCATCCTGGAGGCGATTGACGCCCAGGTGCCGCTGATCGTGACGATTACAGAGGGCATTCCGGTGCTCGACATGGTCAAGGTGAAGCGCGCGCTCAGCGGTTCCAAATCGCGGCTGATTGGCCCCAACTGTCCCGGCGTGCTGACGCCCGGAGAGTGCAAGATCGGCATCATGCCCGGCAGCATCTTCAAAAAGGGCTCGGTTGGCGTCGTCAGTCGTTCGGGCACGCTCACCTATGAAGCGGTGTTCCAAACGTCGAATGCTGGGCTGGGCCAGACGACGGCTGTGGGCATTGGCGGCGACCCCGTCAACGGCACCAACTTCATTGATATGTTGGAGCTGTTTCTGGCTGATCCCGAAACCCATTCGATCATTATGATCGGCGAAATCGGCGGTTCGGCTGAAGAAGAAGCAGCGCAGTTCTTGATCGACGAAGCCAAGCGCGGCCGCAGCAAGCCGATGGCAGGCTTTATCGCGGGCATCACCGCGCCCCCGGGTCGGCGCATGGGCCATGCCGGTGCCATTGTTTCGGGCGGTCAGGGCGGCGCGGAAGGCAAGATCGCGATGATGCAGTCGGCGGGCATCCGCATGGCAGATTCGCCCAGTGAACTCGGCACCACCCTGCTGGCGGTGTTGAACGGTTGACCTAAACCTTCTCCCCATTGGGGAGAAGGATACGAAGCCTTGGCAGCTTGCTGCTTAGGCGAAGTTGGATGAGGGGCGGTGGCGCGCGAGACGGAAGCGTTACTGCCCCCTCACCCAGCTCCGACTAGGCCCCGCTGAAGAAGCGGAGCCAAGTCTGCGCAACCAGTTCGGGGTGATCAGCGCCCCGCGCTGATCAGGCCATGCTGGGAGCATGGCCGACCCCTAACTCCCCGGCAGGGAGAGGGAAGAGAAGGACAGAGAAAATGGGCTATGAAGGCCAGGATTTCGAAGCACTTGCAGGTTCGGTAAGCCCTGCCTTTATCGAAACGCTCTATGCGCGCTATCTGGTGTCGCCTGAAAGTGTTGAGCCCGGCTGGCGCGGCTTTTTTGAAGGGCTGGAAGGCAGCGAATCCGGCCCTAGCTGGCAACAGGCAAATTGGCCGGCCACCACCACCGACGATCTTACTGCCGCGCTTGATCCCAGCCAGATGGAGCCCGCAGCAAAGCCCGCCAGAGGCGGCGCGCCGAAGGCCGCAGCGGCTGCCGCACCGTCGACCACCGACGTAACATCGGCTGCGGCGGATTCAATCCGCGCGATGATGTTGATCCGCACCTACCGGGTGCGCGGTCATCTGGCCGCAAAGCTCGATCCGCTCGGCATCGCCAAACAGGAATTGCCGGCCGATTTGACGCCCGAATATCACGGCTTTTCCGGCGCCGATCTCGACAAACCCGTCTATCTTGGCGGCACGTTGGGCATGCAATGGGGCACGGTGCGCCAGATCGTCGCCATTTTGCAGCAGAATTACTGCGGCGCGGTTGGCCTGGAATATATGCACATCGCCGATGTCGAGGAACGCCGTTTCCTGCAAGACCGGATGGAGGGGCAGGACAAGGCCATCGAATTCTCGCCAATGGGCAAGAAGGCGATCATGAACAAGGTGATCGAGGCCGAGCAGTGGGAGAAATTCCTGGGCCGCAAATATGTCGGCACCAAGCGGTTCGGGCTGGATGGCGGCGAAAGCATGATCCCCGCGCTGGAAAGCGTGATCAAATATGGCGGCCAATATGGTGTGCGCGAAATCGTGTACGGCATGGCGCATCGCGGTCGGCTGAACGTCCTCGCCAATGTGATGGCCAAGGCTTACCGCGTTATCTTTCACGAATTTGGCGGCGGTTCAGACAACCCGGATGATGTCGCGGGTTCAGGCGATGTGAAATATCACCTGGGCACCAGCACCGACCGTGAATTTGACGGCATCAACGTGCATATGTCGCTGGTCGCCAACCCGTCGCATTTGGAAGCGGCGGACCCGGTCGTGCTGGGCAAGGTGCGCGCGATTCAGACGATCGCTGATGACCTGACCGATCATACCGGGTCGCTGCCCGTGCTGATCCACGGCGATGCGGCGTTTGCCGGGCAGGGGATTGTTTGGGAATGCCTCGGCTTTTCCGGCATCCGCGGCTATAATACCGGCGGCTGTTTGCACTTTGTGATCAACAACCAGATCGGCTTTACCACCAGCCCGCAATATGCGCGCTCCTCGCCCTATCCAAGCGATGTCGCCAAGGGCGTTCAGGCACCAATTTTCCATGTCAATGGCGATGATCCGGAAGCGGTTACCTTTGCCTGCAAGATGGCGATTGAATTCCGACAGAAGTTCAAGCGCGATATTGTGATCGATATGTGGTGCTATCGCCGCTTTGGCCACAATGAAGGCGACGAGCCAAGCTTCACCCAGCCGCTAATGTATGACCGGATCCGCCAGCATCCGCCGGTCAGCGAAGTTTTTGGCAAGAAACTGATCGCCGAAGGGGTCATCGACCAAGCCTGGATTGACGATGCGATTGCGCAGTTTGTGGCACTGCTCGAAACCGAGTTTGAAGCAGGCGCGAATTACAAGCCGAATAAGGCGGATTGGTTTGCCGGGCGCTGGTCTGGCTTGCATGCCCCGGCGGATGCCGAAAGCGCGCGCCGCAACATCGTTACCGGGTTGGAGCCCAAGCTGTTCGACAGCATTGGCCGCACGCTCACGACAGTGCCGGACAGTGTGAAAATACACAAAACCCTCGCGCGGGTTATCGATGCCAAGCGTGAAGCGTTTAAAACCGGTGAGAATATTGATTGGGCGACCGGGGAAGCACTCGCGTTCGGGTCGCTGCTGTCCGAAGGCTACGGCGTTCGCCTGTCCGGCCAGGATTCGGGGCGCGGCACCTTCAGCCAGCGTCACGCGGTATGGGTCGACCAGACCGACGAGCATAAATATGTGCCGCTCTGGACGATCGAGCATGGCAGCTTTGAAGTCCTCGACAGCCCGTTGAGCGAATATGGCGTGCTCGGTTTCGAATATGGCTATGCGCTCGCCGATCCGAAAACGCTGGTGATCTGGGAAGCGCAGTTCGGCGATTTTATGAACGGCGCGCAGATCATGATTGATCAGTTCATCGCGGCGGGTGAGGCTAAATGGCTGCGCGCCAATGGCCTCGTCATGCTGTTGCCGCATGGCTATGAAGGGCAGGGGCCAGAACATAGCTCGGCGCGGCCAGAACGGTTCCTGCAGCTATGCGCGCAGGATAATATGCAGGTCGCCAACTGCACCACCCCGGCCAATTATTTCCACCTGTTGCGGCGGCAGATGCACCGCAATTTCCGCAAACCTCTGATCGTGTTCACGCCCAAATCGCTGCTGCGGCACAAGCTGGCGGTATCAAAGGCTGCGGACTTCCAGGGCGAAAGCCATTTCATGCGGATCCTGTCTGATCCGTGGGCACCCCAGGATACAGACGTAAAGCGGCTGGTGCTGTGCACCGGCAAGGTCGCCTATGACCTGATGGAGGCGCGCAACGCGGCGGGCGATACCAACACGGCGGTCGTGCGGCTGGAACAGCTTTATCCGTTCCCGGGCGAGCCGCTGACCATCCGGCTGAAGCGGATGACCAATCTGGAAACGGTCGTCTGGGCGCAGGAAGAACCGAAAAACAACGGCGCGTGGAGTTTTGTCGAGCCGTTTATCGAGGAATGCCTGTCGGACGCGGGTGGCAAGGTGGCGCGGCCGCTTTATGCTGGGCGCATGGCAGCTGCATCGCCCGCGACC
>JBBSCC010000217.1:0-4466 GCA_038250735.1 Sphingomonadales bacterium
GGGCATTGATTTTTGAACGTGGTTATCGGCTAACCAGCGCTGATCCGGCCTTTGGCGGTTTTTCATCGCTGATCGTCGATGGTGATCACTTCACGCTGTTGAACGATGGCGGCAACATTGTGCGTTTTCGCCTCGATTCGCGGGGAAGAATCACCAACCCGGATTTCGCGGCGCTACCGGCTGGACCGGGGACGGGCTGGGAAAAAAGCGACCGGGACAGCGAATCGATGACGCGTGATCCTGCAACGGGCACGATCTGGGTCGGATTTGAGCGCGCCAATGCGATTTGGGCCTATTCGCCAGGGCTGGCGCAGTCGCTGCACCATGCAGCACCGCGTGCGATGCAGAACTGGCCGGAAAATGGCGGGGCAGAAGCAATGGTGCGGTTGCGCGCCGGCGGTTTCGTCGTGCTGTCGGAAACGGGTTTCTGGCGCGGCACCAAGGGGCGGGATTTTGCGGGTATTCGCTTTGCTGGCGACCCGACCTTGCCCTGGCGGCGCGGCTTTCGGTTCATCTACCGCCCGCCTGACGGGTTTAAGCCAACCGATATCGCAGAAATGCCCGATGGCCGATTGCTGGTATTAAACCGCCGATTCACGGTGCCGGCCGGGTTTCGAGCGGTGCTGACCGTCATTGATCAACACCAGATTGCTCCGGGCAAGCGGGTAGTTGGCCGCGAGCTGGCGCGATTCGCGCCGCCTGTGCTGACCGATAACTTTGAAGGGATCGCGATCACGCGCGAATCAAATGGCAGCTCAGGCCTGTGGATCGTCTCAGACGATAACCAGTCGAGCCTGCAGCAGAGCCTGTTGCTCAAATTCCGAATCGACGATGCGGCTGCCCGAAAAACCGGGGGCACGCATCGCCATTAAATCGGATCAGGCGGCGGTTGCCGCCGGTGTCAGCTTCTTGCGGATGTCACGCTTCAGGCGACGCGCCTTCAGCGAGAGCTGATCATCGGCGGTCTTCACCAGCCAGTTGTCCAGCCCGCCGACATGCTCAACCGAGCGCAAGCCGTTGGTTGAAACGCGCAGCTTAACGCTGGTGCCCAGCGCGTCTGACAGCAAGGTCACGTTCTGCAGATTAGGCAGAAACGTCCGCTTGGTCTTATTGTTGGCGTGGGATACGTTGTTACCCACCTGCCGGCCCTTGCCGGTCAGTTCGCAAATACGCGACATTGCTTGAATTCCTGAATTCTGGTTACCCGGAAAGAGGGCGCGGATAGCCAGTTAGATCGCATCAGTCAACCGATTCACGTGTTGGCGTGCAACCAACCAGCGACATGCAGCGTTATTACGCAAACGAACCGATCACTAGACAGGGATTTATCATATGCGCGCTTTGCTTATTCTCGTTGGGCTTGCTGCCCTCGCCGTGCTTGGCGCCTGGTCGCTGGGCTTGATTAGCATCGACCAGAGCAAGGTTGCGCAGGCGCCGGAATTGAAGATGGAAGGCGGGCAAGCCCCCGAATTTACCGTCAACATGGCCAGGATCGAAATCGGG
The DNA here is from genome assembly GCA_038250735.1 of Sphingomonadales bacterium. Classification (GTDB taxonomy): domain Bacteria; phylum Pseudomonadota; class Alphaproteobacteria; order Sphingomonadales; family Sphingomonadaceae; genus Sphingomonas. Next base: position 1,504 of record JBBSCC010000217.1, read on the forward strand.
ACGGAGAACAAGACGATTGAGGTGCCCACCGTCGGCACCACCACGCGCACGATCACCGTGCCAACCATGACGGTCGAAAAGCCAGGCAATGCGCAGGAAGCCCCGGCGAAAAAGTAACGGCACCTGTAGCTAGCCAATCGCCGCGCGGTAGGGGCATAAGCGGGAATGTTTCCCTTGCCCGATCCGATGCGCGCGGCGCTGGCAGCTGCGCGTGAAGCCGCTGCTGCAGGCGAAGTGCCGGTCGGGGCGGTGATTGTTCAGGCCGGGCGGATCATCGCCACTGCCGCCAACGCGCCCCGCGCGCTGCATGATCCGACGGCCCATGCTGAAATTCTGGCGATTCGCGCCGCAGCAAAGGTCTTGGGTCGCGACCGGCTTGAGGGGTGCGACCTGTGGGTGACGCTGGAACCTTGTGCCATGTGTGCAGGGGCGATCAGTCATGCGCGGATTGACCGGCTTTATTATGGTGCAGACGACGCCAAGGGTGGAGCTGTGGCGCATGGCCCGCGTTTCTTCACGCAGCCCACCTGTCACCACCGCCCAGACGTTTATGCAGGCATTGGTGAGGGCGACGCTGCCGCGCTGCTAAAGGCCTTTTTTGCTGCCCGCCGTTAACGCGATACCGGCTCGCCCGATCTAATTCTTGCATGCGTGTTGTGAACTGGTGCGATTCACGGCAAAGGACGATACAGCGCCATGGCACCGCTTCCCCCCTTTCCCTGGATCGATGTCGCGATCATCGCGGCTCTTGTCTTGCTCAACGGCGTCTTTGCGATGTCTGAGCTGGCGATTGTCTCGTCGCGCCGGGCGCGGCTTGAAGCGATGGCGCGCGCGCAGGTGCGTGGTGCGCAAGCAGCACTCGCGTTGGCAGCAGACCCTGGGAAATTCCTATCTACGGTGCAGATCGGCATCACGCTGATCGGGATCTTGGCTGGCGCTTATTCGGGGGCAAGCCTGGGCGCACCGGTTGGGGCAAGGCTGGCAGCAATGGGCATGGCCCAGCCGCTCGCGCTATCCGTTGGGTTCGCGATTGTTATTGGCGTCACAACATATGCGTCGTTGGTCGTCGGCGAACTGGTCCCCAAACAGATCGCCCTGCGCGCGCCGGAAGCAATCGCCGTGGTAATGGCGGTGCCGATGCAGTGGCTGGCGGTGGCGACCGCACCGGTCGTGTGGGCGCTCGATTCGACTAGCGCGGGGCTGTTCTGGCTAATGCGCCTGCAACGCGAATCGCAGGATCATGTAACGGCTGAGGAGCTTCACATGATCGTCGCCGAGGCATCGAAATCGGGCGTGATTGAAGAACATGAACGCTCGATCATTTCCGGCGTGGTGCGGCTCGCCGATCGCCCGGCCCGTGAAGTGATGACGCCGCGTACCGATATCGAATGGCTTGATGTTGATCTTGACGAGGCCGGGATTCGCGCGGCGTTGATGACGGCGACGCACACCCGGCTGCCGGTGGTGGAGGGATCAGTCGATGCCGTAATCGGCGTGGTCCAGGCGCGCGATATCGTCGCGGCGGTGTTTGCCGGTGAGCCGCTCAACCTGCGCACGTTGATGCGCAATGCACCCGTGGTCCTTGATCAGCTTGACGCCATGGACGTGCTGAATGCGCTGCGCAAAGCTGAGGTGCCGATGGCGCTGCTGCACGACGAATATGGTCATTTCGAAGGCATCGTAACGCCTGCCGATCTGTTGTCGGCAATCGCTGGTGAATTCGCATCTGATGCCGATCCCGATGACGAACCCAATGTGGTTGTACGTGATGACGGTTCGCTGCTCGTCGCAGGCCAGATGGCCGCAGATGCCCTGGCCGAGCGGTTGGGCATCGATTTGCCGGAGGATCGCGACTACGCAACCGTCGCGGGGCTGGCGCTGGCGGTGTTCCGCCATTTGCCGGGCGAGGGCGAAAGCTTTGTTGAACAGGGCTGGAAGTTTGAAGTGGTCGATCTCGACGGTCGCCGGATCGACAAGCTGCTGGTCAGCGCGGTGGTGCGGGCGGATTAACTGCCCAGTTTCCCGAATGCCTTTTCGAACCCTGTCAGGTCGCCCGCCGCCAGCAGCCTTGCCTGCTCTACCCAGCGGTCACGCGTGATGCGTCCGGCGAAATTGCCCATGTCAGCATCGATTACCGAAATCCCTTCAGGCGACAAGGCTGCCAATTGATCAACGCTGGCAATGCCGAGTTCGGCAAGCCGTGCCGCTGCCTTGGGGCCTAGGCCCTTCAAAATTGTCAGTGGTTGGTCAGCAGCTGGCGCGGGTGACGATACCGTTGGCATAGGCCTTGGCTCGGGCATGTCCTCAACGGGGTCCTCGGTGGGCGCGATGGCCACTGGCGCATGACCTGCCAATGCGGCGTGTTTTTCGGCTTCGGCAATCTCGCCCGCCTTCACGCGCCGGCGCATCGTTCCCCAGGCGATGATGGCAATGGCGCATAACGCACCGATTGCAATCAGGATCATTGTCAGCGCCGTCATCGCGCCAGCATTTGCAGATGCCGCAACACTCAATATCGTCACGCTTGCCATACCCAATATGCTCCCATCCTTCAGGCCGATTGCCGCGCGATTTCGCGCCAGCCAATATCATGCCGACAAAATCCATCGGCAAAGTCGATCGCCGCAACGCCGCGATAGGCCCTGGCCTGCGCGTCTTGAACTGTGCCCGCCCGTGCCGTCACGGCCAGCACGCGGCCACCGCTTGCCACCAGCGCACCATCGACGCTTTTGGTTCCGGCCTGAAAGACGACGGCGCCGTCAATCTCTGCTGCATCAATGCCCATAATCGCGCCGCCAATCTGCGGCGCAGCTGGATAGCCGCGCGCGGCCATCACCACCGTCAGCGCGACATCGTCGCAAAATACCGGGGCGGGGCATTCGGCCAGCGTACCGCGTGCGGTGGCAAGCATGATGGGCAGCAGGTCGCTGTCCAGCCGCATCATCAGCACCTGGCATTCGGGA
>JBBSCC010000218.1:0-4444 GCA_038250735.1 Sphingomonadales bacterium
CGCTTTGGACGCGCGGCTGGCCTGAATGGTGGACATGGTGGCTCAATCTGCCGATCTGGGCTTAAGGGGAGCGCGCAACATGGCGACCTATCAAAATATCTTCACGCAGGTCCAACTGCGCGCCGCCCCGGAAATGGGGCCGCCAACCAACGATCCGCATGAAACGCGGACCAATGCCGGTGGATTTTTCTATTGGATCGGCAAGATCGGCAATGCGCAGATCGGCCCGATTTATCTGGGCTGGCTTGGCACGATTTCCCTCGTGCTCGGGCTGATCGCTTTTGAAATTATCGGCTTGAACATGCTCGCGTCGGTCGGCTGGAACCCGATCCAGTTCGTGCGCCAGCTGTTCTGGCTGTCGCTTGAGCCGCCAGCGCCGAAATATGGCTTCTCGCCGTTCGTGCCGTTGCATGAAGGCGGCTGGTTCATCCTGACCGGCCTGTTCTTCTCTGCATCGGTATTGTTGTGGTGGGCGCGCACGTATCGCCGGGCGGTTGCGCTGGGCATGGGCACGCATGTTTCCTGGGCCTTTCTCAGCGCGATCTGGCTGATGCTGGTGCTGGGCTTCATCCGGCCGATGCTGATGGGCAGCTGGTCAGAAGCGGTGCCATACGGGATTTTCCCGCATCTGGATTGGACCGCTGCTTTCTCGATCCGGTACGGCAACCTGTTCTATAATCCGTTCCACGCGCTTTCGATTGCGTTCCTGTACGGATCGACATTGCTGTTCGCGATGCACGGCGCGACCATCCTAGCCGTTGGTCGGTATGGCGGTGAGCGTGAAATTGAGCAAATTACCGATCGTGGCACGGCATCTGAACGCGCAGCGCTTTTCTGGCGCTGGACGATGGGCTTCAATGCCACAATGGAATCGATCCACCGCTGGGCCTGGTGGTTTGCGGTGCTGACGACGCTGACAGGCGGCATCGGCATCCTGCTGACGGGCACTGTTGTTGATAACTGGTATCTTTGGGCACAGCAGAATGGTTATGCGCCATCCTACCCATCAACCGGTGTCATCGATCCAGCAACTCTGCCGGGAGCACCGCAATGATCCGCGTCGCCACCTTTGCCAGAATGATCCCCCAGGCCGTTGTGGCCGGATCATTGATGCTGGCTCTTTCGGGCTGTGAATTCGGCCCGAAGAAAATCGAACAGACCGGGTTTCGCGGGACCGGCGGTGATCAGATCATCGCCGCCAGCCGACTGGTCAAGCAGGAGGTGCCCGCACCCCCGTATGACTTGCCCGAAGATGGTGGGCCGCTCGCCAAGGACACGTACCAGAACGTCAAGGTTCTGGGGAATGTCAGCAGTGAACGGTTCAACCATCTGATGGCGGCGATCACGACCTGGATCGCGCCGCCGGAACAGGGGTGCAATTACTGCCATAACCCCGAAAACATGGCGTCAGACGAGATTTATACCAAGGTCGTCGCCCGTCGCATGTTGCAGATGACGATCAACATCAACGCCAACTGGACGCCGCACGTCAAGCAAACCGGCGTTACTTGCTACACCTGCCACCGTGGCAATGCCGTACCGGCCAATGTCTGGGCCAGGGCTGATGCACCCGGTGGTTCAACCCGGACGATGAGCAACCGCCACGGCCAGGGCAAGCCCGTGCCGTCGGTGGCCTTCTCCTCGCTGCCTTATGATCCGTTCACCACCTATCTGGGCGCAAAGAACGTAATCCGCGTTCAGTCCACATCGGCACTTCGCGGCGACAAGCCCGGGCCGTCGATCGCCAAGACCGAAAAAACCTATGCGTTGATGATGCATATGTCGTCGGCGCTGAACGTGAACTGCACCTATTGCCATAACACCGACTCGTTTTCGAGCTGGAGCAACAGCCGGCCACAGCGTGTCGGGGCCTGGTATGGCATCCGGATGGTGGGTGAGATCAACAATAAGTATATCGCATCGCTCGCCTCGGTCTTTCCGGCAAATCGCAAGGGTCCTTACGGCGATGTGCTGAAAGCCAACTGCACCACCTGTCACCAGGGGCTTAACAAGCCGCTGGGCGGGGTAAGCATGCTCGCCGATTATCCAGCGCTGAAGGGGGTGCCCATGGCGCCACCAGCGGCACCGGCGGCAGCCCCTGGCGCCGTAACGCCAGTGGCCGCAACCGACGGCAACACCGCGGTGCCCGCTGCCGCCCAATAAGGGGAGCTGGCGCGCCGCGATGCTGCGCGCCAGATACCTGACGGGATCGAACGGCGTTTGATTAAACATAGAGCCCTGCTGATCGTGCTGATCGGCAGGGCTTTGTTGTTGGTGGTTCTAACGCGGTAGGGGGGTGAGAAGCCGGACGCGTTACCGTCCGTTTGCCCAGGCAAAGGCCGTGGCAAGTTCGCTCGCGACATCTGTGTCAAAGCATTTGCCGTGCGAGAATATGATGCGCGTCGGCTGCCAGGCGATCATTGTCGCTGCGGCTGCCCGCATGGCGGCATGGTGCCCGCGTGCGGCCAGTTTGATGTCAGCCGATGTGCCACCGCGCGGCCCCGTTGCGCCGCCCAGTTGTAACGCGATCCGGGTAAACACGCCGGGAATCCGATCTCGTTCGAAATTCTGGAGCAGATCGGTGGCGATCAGCGTCGCTGTGGGCCGGTGGAAGAACACCGCTTCTGTGAAACGGCCAAGAGCGACCAGCAGCTGATCAATCTCGTTTGCCCAGTCATCAGGGGTCGCGTTCCGCAGCAGATCATGGCGCGGAAGCGCACCGGACAGCCGATCGGCCAGATCGGGGGAGATGTGGCAGGCGGCGTCGGGGAACGCGCGTGCCCAGGCCGCGACATGGGCATAATGGAAGCTGTTCGGGGCGATGATCCACGCCACATCGCCCAATGCTGCCAACTGGCCTGCCAGCGCTGCGTCATAGGCGGTTGGGGAGTGCAGCCAAAGCTTGTTGCCGCCAATACGCACCACCGTCATCCGGGTGGGGCAGGGCAGCGTCATCCCGGCAAAGCGATAGGCAATCTCCGGCCCGTCAACGATCCATAGATCATCGGCAACAGGCCGCAGCGTCAATTGCGGGAGATAGGGCCGGTAGCCGGGATCGCTCACGTCGACGATCTCCCGCTACCGTATCCTAAGGTAATGCTACCCCGTTCAGGCAGCCATCGCGCGGCGTGCGAGCTCGCACTGCGACCAGATTTCCGACAGCGCGTTGACCAGCTTGTCGATATCGCCGTCGGTATGCACCGGCGACGGTGTGATCCGCAGCCGTTCTGTGCCGACGGGCACGGTGGGGTAGTTGATCGGCTGAACATAAATGCCGTGGTTTTCCAGCAGCCAGTCGCTGATCATTTTGCACTTATGGGCATCGCCCACCATCACCGGGATGATGTGGCTGGGGTTATCCAGCGTCGGGATGCCGGTCGCTTCCAGGCGGCGGCGAACCTGCGCCACACGGTCCTGATGGCGATCGCGTTCGACCTGGCTCTGCTTCAGGTGGCGGATGCTGGCGCAGGCGCCTGCGGCAATGGCGGGTGGCAATGCGGTTGAAAAGATGAAGCCGCTCGCAAAGCTGCGAACGAAATCGCACAGATTCTTGGACGCGGCGATATAGCCGCCCATCACGCCGAATGCCTTGCCCAGCGTCCCTTCAATCACGTCGATGCGGTCCATCAACCCTTCGCGTTCGGCAATGCCGCCGCCGCGCGGGCCGTACAGCCCAACGCCGTGGACTTCATCGATGTACGATAGCGCACCGTGCTTTTCGCAAACGTCCAGGATCTCAGCGATCGGGCCGATATCGCCGTCCATCGAATACACGCTTTCAAACGCGACCAGCTTTGGCCGGCCCGGCTCAACCATGCTCAGCAGGCGATCAAGATCGGCAGGATCGCTATGCTTGAACCGGTGGCATTCAGCGCGGCTGTGGCGCATGCCTTCGATCATCGATGCGTGGTTGAGCGAATCAGAAAATATCACGCAATTGGGCAGCTTTGACGCCAGCGTCGACAGCGCGGCCCAGTTTGAAACATAGCCTGATGTGAACAGCAACGCCGCCTCTTTGCCGTGTAGATCGGCGAGTTCGGCTTCCAGCAGCACGTGATGGTGATTGGTGCCAGAAATGTTGCGCGTGCCCCCCGCACCCGCCCCACAGCTATCCAGCGTTTCGTGCATTGCAGCCAGCACCTTGGGATGCTGACCCATGCCGAGATAATCGTTTGAGCACCAGACGGTAACGTCTTTCACGCCTTCGTCGGTGTGATGCTTGGCATGCGGAAAGGCCCCAGCTTTGCGCTCGAGCTCAGCGAAGACGCGGTAACGACCGTCGTCCTTGAGCGTATCGAGCTCGGTCTGGAAAAATGCCTCGTAGTTCATGAAACGACCCTCCCCGTAATCTTATTCTATTGTGGCGGCCTTCGCCGCGGTTGGCGGCGTCGGCTTAGACGCAGAAGCCCAGCGCCACATCTTCGCATCGCGAACAGGCAGGACC
>JBBSCC010000219.1:0-4434 GCA_038250735.1 Sphingomonadales bacterium
GTCCAGTCGCCCACCATTACCGCCACATCATGCTTGGCGAACGCCGCCTTCACCTGATCGGTGTCAATTGCGACGCGTTCATTCACTTTGCACGTCAGGCACCAATCGGCGGTGAAATAGGCGAACACGGGCTGGCCCTTGGCGCGCGCCTCGGCCAGTTTTTCTTCCGAAAACGCCAGTTTGTTTTCCGCCGCCAGTGCTGTGGCTGCCGCCGCACCCTTGGGCACGGCGCGCACCAGATACCCGCTGCCCGCAACGATGCCGATCAGCAGGATAACGTTGATCCAATGCGCAGACAGCCCCTTGTGCTGGCGCTTGCCCACCACAAACAGCACGATGCCAACGCCCAGCGCGCCGATCAGCCCCAGCGCAACACCGTCATTGTCCGCTTCGCCGCCCAGCACCCAGGCGAGCCAGATCGCGGTCAGCCCCATGGGGACGGCGAGAACTTGGCGGAACGTTTCCATCCACGCACCGGGCTTTGGCAGTGCCCGGCGAAGGGCGGGAATATAGCCGATGGCAAGGAATGGCAGTGCCAGCCCAATACCCAGTCCGGCAAACACCGCCATCGCCGCAGGGGCAGGCAGCACCAAGGCCGCCCCCAAAGCCGCGCCCATGAATGGGCCGGTGCACGGTGTCGCAATGATCGCGGCCAGCGCGCCGGTGGCAAATGCGCCACTGGCACCGCTCGACGAATTGACGAAGGCTGGGGTCGGAATCTCGAACAACCCGGCCAAATTGAGCGTGAGCGCGACGACGAGCAGCAACAGCACGACGATGGTCGCGGGGTTCTGCAACTGAAATGCCCAGCCAACCGCCGCACCGCCCGCGCGCAATGCCAAAATCGTCGCGCCCAGCCCCATGATCACCGCCAGCACGCCCGCGGTATAGGCCAGCGCCTCTCGCCGCGCGCCGCGTTCATCAACGCTGCCCTTGGCCAGGCTGAGCGCCTTCAGGCTCAGGATGGGGAATACGCAAGGCATGATGTTCAGGATCAACCCACCCAACATCGCGCCACCCAGCGCGATCAAGGTTGCGATCAACACGTCAGCGGTAATCACACTGCTTGCCGCAGCGCCGCCGGCAACCGGCGCAACCACGCCCGGCATCGCGCTGATCATCAGCCCGCGGGCATTGCCGATCCGCAGCACGCCGTTGATCGAATCATCACCCGCCTTGATCACGCCGGTTTCGATGACGAGCCGATCACCGTCGCGCATCACCTTTTGGGGAGCGGCATAATCGATTGCGCCTGCGGTAACGGGGAAAAAATATGCTTTGTCGAGCGGCCCTGCGGCGGGATAGGGGATTTCAATTCGCACCGTTTTGCCGCTGACCTGATACTGCGCGGCCATGCCGATTGATTTGGGCAGCGCCTGGCGAAACCCGTCAAACTGCGCGCGGGCCGCAGGCGTAATCGCACCGTCGCCAATCACCAGATCAACCACCAGATCGGCGGCTTCGGGCACGCAAATTTCTTCAGTGCAGACCAGATAATTGGTGCGCACCTTCACCGGCAGCGCGGTGCCGGGGGCCAGCCCCGCCGGAATCTGCAGCGTGACCAGCAAGGTATAATGTTGTTCGAACACATAATTCATCAGCCCGGCGATGATCAGCGTGGTCGGCACCGGATAAAGCGGCGTGCCGGCCCGCACACCGGCAGGCAGCGACCAATCAAACTTGGCCGGGAAGCCCGCATCGCCGGGGTTCTGCCAATAGCCATGCCAGCCCGGCTGCGGCGTAACATCCACCGCCAGCGTTACCATGCTGCCCGCAGCGGGCGTCATGCTCTCGGCGATCAGCGCCGTCGCTAGATGCGGGCCCTTTGAATAAGGGTCGGGCGCCTGCGCCATCGCCGTGCCGATTGTCGCCAACCACGCAAGCAGTGTCACGATAAAGAAACCCAGTGCGCGCATGCGGCAATCCTTGTTTTCAGCCCCGGTCCCGGCGCATAGCCGAAAAGCCGGCTGCGGTGCACCCGATCGGGAGAGACGTGATGAAAAGAGTTGCCATGCTATTCGCCAGCGCGCTCGCGTTGGTTACAGCCAATGCCGCCGCGCAGGACAACCCCGCACCTACAAGCGCGCCTGCCGCACCCGCCAGCCCGCAAATCCCGCCAAAGCTGATAATCGCCATTTCGGTCGATCAATTCTCTGCCGACTTGTTTGCCGAGTATCGCAACCACTTCACCGGCGGCTTTAACCGGCTGTTGAAAGGCGCGGTGTTCCCGTCGGGCTATCAAAGCCATGCCGCGACCGAAACATGCCCCGGCCACTCGACGATCCTGACCGGCATGCACCCGGCGCGCACCGGCATCATCGCCAATAACTGGGTCGACCTGAAAACCGCCCGCACCGACAAAACCGTCTATTGCGCCGAAGACGAGAGCGTCCCCGGCAGCACATCCATTATCTACACCGTGTCCGACAAGCATCTGCTGGTGCCTACGCTTGGCGAGCGGATGAAAATGGCGAACCCCGCCACCCGTGTCGTTTCCGTCGCCGGTAAGGATCGTGCAGCGGTGATGATGGGCGGCCATCAGGTTGACGAGCTTTGGTGGTGGGATGGCAAGAAATACGCCAGCTATGCCGGGCGCGCGACCCCGGCGGTCGTCCAGCAAACCAACGACGCCGTTGTCGCTCGACTGGCAGAGGCGCAGGCGCCAATGGACCTTCCCGCCTTTTGCGAAACCCGCAACCGCGCCGTCAGCATCGGCGGCGGCAAGACGGTGGGCACCGGCCGCTTTGATCGCAAGGCAGGCGACACCCGCGCCTTCCGCGCGTCCCCTGAATCGGATGAGGCGTTGTTCGCGATGGCCGCAGGGCTGATCCGCGACATGAAACTGGGCGGCGGTGCGACGACTGATCTGATCGCGATTGGTGCGTCGGCAACAGATTATGTCGGCCACACTTATGGCACCGAAGGCAGCGAGATGTGCCTGCAATTGACGCAGCTCGACCAGACCATGGGCACGTTCTTTGCGGTGCTCGATACGATGAAGATCGATTACGAAGTGGTGCTGACCGCCGATCATGGCGGGCATGATCTGCCCGAACGCAATGATGAACACGCCGTGCCCGGTGCCGCCCGCATCGGTCCCGCGCTAAACCCCAAGGCGATTGGCGATGCGGTTGCCGCCAAGCTGGGGCTGACCGGGCAGTTGCTGTACGGCGACCCGGTCGGCGATATCTGGATTGACCCCAAGCTGCCCAAAAAGACGTTTGATGCGGTGCAGGCCGAAGCGCTGGCGCTGTACCGCGCGCACCCGCAAGTCGCCGCAGCGTTTGCCCGAGCCGACATCATCACCGCCGCCGCCGCAACCGGCCCTGCCGAAACCTGGACGCTGGTGCAGCGCGCCAAGGCGAGCTTTCACCCCGCAAGGTCCGGCGACATCATCGTCGCGCTGAAACCCCGCATCACCCCCATCGCCAACCCGCTGGGCGGCTATGTCGCCACGCACGGCTCCTTTTGGGATTATGACCGCCGCGTGCCGATATTGTTCTGGCGCAAGGGCATGGCGGGGTTTGAACAACCACTCGCTGTGGAAACGGTGGACATCGCGCCGACACTGGCGGCGACAATTGGGCTGAAACTGGGTGTGCCGGATGTGGATGGCCGGTGTTTGGATTTGGACGCGAGCACGGGCGATAGCTGCCGGTAACCCCTCCGGTCAGTCAATCAAATCAAAGCATCGTCATTGCGAGCGCAGCGAAGCAATCCAGCCCATCCCCGCGGGGCGCGGCTGGATTGCTTCGCTGCGCTCGCAATGACGGGCAATTATGATGGCAGAACATCCTTTTACCGCCGCTCAAACGCGCGCACGCCCGCGCCCAGCGTGTTGCTACCCAGCGCGAGTTGTTCGTGGCTGATGTCGGCCAGAAAAGCAGGGCTTTTGGTTTGGCCGGGGGCCAGGCTGGCGGTGTTGCCTTCCACCCGCAGCCCAGCGGAGCGATATTTGCGGGCCTCGGCGGCGACGACGATGAAGCCGGTCCAGTTTTCCTTTTGCGGCCCTTGCACGAAGGTGTTGTTGGCGATCAGCCCTGTACCGCCTTCGGGCAGATCGATCATGTAATTGGTCTTGGTGCCCCGGCTATCATCAAAGCTATTGTCGGTAATCGACACACGCGGCGCGCGCAGCTTCACATAATGGCCGCCGCGCCCGCGCTCAAAGCGCGAGCGGGTGATCGTCACCAGCCCCGTGGTCGCCAGATACACGCTGTGCGCGCAATCAGGCGTTTCGTCGCACTGGCCAAGCCCGGCAAAGGTCGACCGGTCGATGGTCATCGCGCGCGGCGCACCCTGCGCGCCCAATATCCCCTCCTGGCTATCAAGGAACATGGCGTTGCGCACGGTGAGGTCGCCGAGTTCGATGCGGATGCCCGCACCATTGCCATCGGGCACGCGGATGTTGCGAAAGACGATGCCGTCGACCAC
>JBBSCC010000220.1:0-4425 GCA_038250735.1 Sphingomonadales bacterium
GTCAGGTGCGGCAATCGCCACGCGCTGCGCGATCATGCCGCCCATCGACACGCCCACAATATGCGCAGCGGGGATATTCAGCGCATCAAGCAGCCCGGTCGCGTCCGCCGCCATATCGGCCAGCGAATAAGCCAGCGGAAACCGCAGCCCCAGCCGCGCGGCGATGATCGCCACCACCGGGCTGACGGTGGTTGCCCCGTGCAGATAGGTCGATTCGCCAATGTCGCGATTATCATAGCGGATCACCCGAAACCCGGCATCAACCAGCGCCGTTACGAAGGGTTCGGGCCAGGCAATATGCTGCGTGCCCAGCCCCATGATCAGCAGCAGGGCGGGGCCCGCGGGATCACCGGATTCTTCGTAGTATAAATCGATACCGTTGACGTTGAGCTTGGGCATGGTTTTCTCGGGAATTAGGTGGTTACCGGAGCGAAACGGTTACAAGTCCATTTGGGCGGTTTCGTGGCCGGGAGCGGACCTGTGGGCTTCGATCAGAGTGACACTTCTGCCATAGCCCGTTTCTGTAGCGCTAGTATTTTTACAGGCGATGAGGCAAATAACTTCGCGACCACGGCTTGATTTCTGATCTAGATTTCCCGTCGATCCGATGGAGACTGTCATGGAGTTCAACGGCCTTCGCTGGCGCTACCTAATCCGAAATTCCGTAATCGACGTCGACAACGCGGTCGGCCGAGGCGGGTGGTCCCAAGAACGGCTGATTGTAAACGCCGAACCACTGCACGACGGCGGCGGGCTGTTCCGATTTTACCGGGCATTCGAGGAGCCGTGGCTGACGGAGCAGGGCGAGACGTCGCTGAAGGTGCTAATGTTGCCGGACTTGATGACTATCAATTGTCGGTTGACTATCAATTGTCAACGCGTTCGCTGTGACGAAATGTTCAGCACCCGATGGCAGGGGTCTCGCAACAGCTGGCCCGCAGACGGTGATTGGCAGCGGCAGGTGCTCAATGGCAGATATCCCTCAAATCCGCACCGTCGATGAGGAAGAAGGGGTAGCATAGGCGAGACTAACTGAACAATGGTCGCTTTCACATTTGCGTGGAGGAAGGCGGCTTGGGTTTTCATCAAGCCTATGATTGCAGAGACCATTGCAATCGCCACGTGGTTCCGCAAGCGAATGCAATGGTCAGCTAAAATTTCATAAGATAAGTTTGTGCGGTTTACAGGCTTTTATCTCAATGATGGCTTTGGATTTCATTTCCGACAGCAATTCCAAGGCCTATTCCGCCAGCAAAAAGACCAACTGCGGCCATTCCCAGGGCAATAAGTGGAAGAAAACCTCCATCAACGCTATCAATCTCATCGGGCGAGAGACCAATAATTTGTTCTAGTGCATCGTTCTGAATATTCATGACAATCAAACCTCTCAGTTTTTAAGAGTCATTCCATAAGAGTGACCGAGCCATATCCCAATCGCAAATAGTACTAGAGACAGAAATATAATAATAGTGATATTTACTATCAAACCACGCAACTGGGATGTCATGTTAACCTCTCGACAGCTCTAAGCCAATAAGAAAGCCGCCGCCAACGATAAGGGTGCCGGTGCTAAGTCCGATACCAACATAAGCAATAGCAAGCAGCGGTAGAATACCGCCATCGACGCTCTCGATCTCAGCAGAGCTTAGGGCCTGGATACCATTGTCAAAACTGGAATGATTCATCGCACTCATGATCACCTCTCCATTACATCCAGCACGCTTATGTACGAGATATAATACAATAAATTTATCATTTGGCGAGAGTCAATAGGCAGCCATAGCGGTAGCAATAAAATGAAAAACCGTGGTCTTATAACAATTATGCGTGAATGGGCTAAACTGTGCTGTGATGTCGACGATCGTTTCGTCGCCCATTTTCAAGATGCGAGCGACCGATATAATCGTCGTCAGCCAGCAGGCAATTATGCTACGCGCCACTCCCAACTGCATAGTTCCCGCGTTGACAAACTGCTCCTTGGCTGGATCGAGCGCGGAAGTGCCTTCATCTATAGCCATAAGATTGGGATCGCGGTACGGCGAATACAAGCGTCAAGCTCGCGTGTTGCGCAACAATGCCGCATCAAAAATCATCTGTGGGGTATTTGGCGCTAGGCACGCAGGATCAATTCAACCCATCCGTCACCCAGGACTTGATCGGCAGTAATCCCCTTCGGCCAAGGTGCCGCACCAGTTCCAACCGAATTCCAAGCCCCTTGCTCCCCTGCGAAGGCGGGGCCCCAGACTGTGCTCCCGGCTTTGCGGGAGCACATTAAAGCTGTTCTTGGTTTAGGAAGAAGCGTCCCGACCAAGTCCGGAATAGCGGTGCGGATGGCATCGTGCCCGCACCGGTTTAGCGCGCCTCGTCGATCAATGCCGTGGCGGTATCGCCCGCCCAGTTCACGCCGCCCAGCATCCGCCACACTTCGCGCCCCTGCGAATCGAACAGGATCGTGGTCGGCAGATTGGCCTGATAGGCGATGCTGAGCGCAGCTTGCGGATCGCGGTACGGCTGCAACCGCTTGAACTGCGCGTTCCTGAAGAAGGGATCAACCTTGGCCGCCCCTTCCAGATCCTGGCTGACGGCGAGCACGGTCACCTTGCCGTCCAGCCGGTCCGCCAGCCCATCGAGCGTTGGCATTTCGGCAACGCACGGCGCGCACCATGTCGCCCACAGGTTCAACAACACCGGTTTGCCCGCAAAGGCCGCAATCGTTACGGGCTTGCCCGCCGGATCGATGAATTGCAGATCAGAAGCCGGTTCTCCACGGTGGCTGCGGTCCAGCATCCCCATTGCCTCTGGCGCATTGCCGCGCACCGCAGGGGCAGGTGGCGTTTCGTCGGCAAGCGGTGCGGATGCACTTGCTTGCTCCGGGGCGTTCGATTGCCTATCGCAACCGCCGGTTAGCAGCGGCATCATCAGGAGAATCACGATCAGCGGGCGCGGTACCATGTCGGGGGAAAGCTCCAATGCGATGTGGGGCGGGCGCTTTGCCGAAGGGCCTGCATCCGTGATGCGCGAGATAAACGCGTCAATCCCCTTCGACAAGCGGCTGTGGCAACAAGATGTGGCAGCATCAAAGGCGCATGTCGCGATGCTGGGGGCGAGCGGCATTGTTTCTGCTGCCGATGCCGCGACGATCAGCGCGGGGCTGGATGCGGTTGCCGCCGATTATGCCGCGAGCGGCGTGGCAGAGGATTACGCGCTAGAAGATATTCACATGCAAACAGAAGCGCGGCTGGCCGACAAGATCGGGCCGGTCGCGGGGCGGCTGCACACCGCGCGCAGCCGCAATGATCAGGTCGCGACCGATTTTCGGCTGTGGGTGCGCACCGCGATTGACCAGGTTGATGCAGCGCTTGGCGCGTTCCAGGATGCGCTGATCGCGCGCGCAGAGCAGCATGCGGACAGCGTGATGCCGGGCTTCACCCATTTACAAAGCGCGCAGCCGGTAACGCTTGGCCACCATCTGATGGCCTATTACGAGATGATGGCGCGTGATCGCAGCCGTTTTGCCGATGCGCGGGTGCGCGGCAATCAATGCCCGCTGGGCAGCGCGGCACTGGCGGGAACGGGCTTTCCGATCGACCGGGCGATGACCGCCGCCGCGCTGGGATTTGACGCGCCGACGCAAAATTCGCTGGACGGCGTGTCAGACCGCGATTTCGCGCTCGATTATCTGATGGCGGCAACCCAGTGCGCGCTGCATCTGTCGCGGCTGGCGGAGGAATTCATCCTGTGGGCGTCCCAGCCCTTTGGCTTTGTCTCGCTGAGCGACCAATGGTCGACCGGCAGCTCGATCATGCCGCAGAAACGCAACCCCGATGCCGCCGAGCTGGTCCGTGGCCATTCCGGGCGGATCGCCGGGTGCATGACCGCGCTGGTGATGACGATGAAGGGCCTGCCGCTGGCCTATTCCAAGGACATGCAGGACGATAAGCCACCGGTGTTTGAAGCGCATGATCTGCTCGCGCTCTCCATCGCGGCGATGACCGGCATGGTCGAGAGCGCAACGTTCCGCACCGACCGGATGCGCGCAGCGGCGGAAGCGGGCTTTTCCACCGCAACCGACTTGGCCGACTGGCTGGTGCGCGAAGCCGGGCTGCCGTTTCGCGAGGCGCACCATGTTACCGGTCGCGCGGTGAAGCTGGCAGAGGAGAAGGATCTGCCACTCGATCAGCTGGCGCTTGCTGACCTGCAGGCCATCGATTCGCGGATCGACGAGCGCGGTCTCCGCTGAATCGTAGACCGTCACACCCGGCGCAACCGCGGCCGCGAGGATGCGAGCATTCGGCGCTGGGTCTGCGACTGCCGAGAGAACACCGAGCGCGCGGAAGTTGCGGACGAGATTCTTCCCCCACGCCCCGCACCCGAGCACCGCGATCATGACCGACGTTGCTTCGAACAACCCGGCCGGCGCCGCAA
>JBBSCC010000221.1:0-4394 GCA_038250735.1 Sphingomonadales bacterium
GGTCGAATAAAACCCGCCGCCCCGTACGACGTTATCATCCTGGGCGCAGGCGCCGCCGGCCTGTTTTGCGCGCAAGTCGCGGGGCCGCGCGGGCGGCGCGTGCTGGTGATCGATCATGCCGATGCGCCGGGCAAAAAGATCCTGATTTCGGGCGGTGGGCGATGCAATTTCACCAATATCGCCACCGCGCCCGATCGGTTCCTGTCCGCCAATCCGCATTTCGCCAAATCGGCGCTCAGCCGCTACACGCCCGCTGATTTTATTGAACTGGTGGAGGCGCACGGCATTGCCTGGCACGAAAAAACGCTGGGGCAATTATTCTGCGACGGATCAGCCAAACAGATCGTCAACCTGTTGCTGGATGAATGCACGCGTGGCGGTGTCGATCTCGCCATCGGTGTGCCGATCAGTGCGGTTGGTCACAGCGACGGGGTGTTCCGGGTAAGCTTTGGCAACCGGACCGAATCGGCCCCCGCCTTGGTGATCGCCACTGGCGGGCCATCCATCCCGAAAATGGGCGCGACCGGCTTTGCCTATGATCTGGCCCGGCAATTCGGGCTGAAAGTGGTAGAGCCGCGCCCCGCGCTGGTGCCGTTGACGCTGGGCGGGGACGAAGCGTTGTTCCAGTCGCTGTCCGGCGTTGCGACCGACGTGGTCGCGCGCTGCGGCAAGGCGGCATTTCGCGAGGCGGCGCTGTTCACGCACCGCGGATTATCAGGCCCGGCGATCCTGCAAGTGTCGAGCTATTGGCGGCACGGCCAGCCCATCGGCATCGATTTTGCGCCCGGCCGCGCGGCCGATTGGCTGGTGGCCGCAAAGCGTGCGGGGCCAAAGGTAACATTGCGCAACACGCTCGCGTCGGCGCTGCCCACGCGGCTGGCCGATACGCTGGCCGAACGATTGCCGCATGGCGGTGAACTGGTGACCTATACCGACCGCGAACTGGGCGACATCGCCGCGCGGCTCGCCGACTGGCAATTTCTGCCCAACGGCAGCGAAGGCTTTGCCAAGGCAGAGGTAACCGTGGGCGGCATCGCGACGGACTGCCTGTCCTCCCAAACAATGGCGGCGCGCACCGTGCCCGGGCTATATGCCATTGGTGAGGCGGTGGACGTTACCGGCTGGCTGGGCGGATATAACTTTCAATGGGCCTGGGCCAGCGGCCATGCGGCGGGCATCGCGGTTTAGGGCTTCGCGCCATAATTCTGCATCACTTCCGGCATTGCGAGCGCAGCGAAGCAATCCAGCATGCCGCAATTGGTGGAGCTGGATTGCTTCGCTGCGCTCGCAATGACGGTTCAGATTTTACGCAGGCCGCTCTAGCCAACCGGGCCGCTTATCGCCGCCAACAAAAAAACGGCCCGGCAATTGCTGCCAGGCCAAGTTTGACGTCGCGAGGAGCTTCCCTTGCGTCATCACAGAATAAAAAGGAGCCGCACCATCTTTTGAACAGTGCGGCTCCCCGAAACCAGATCTCTATATCGGGACGAACGAAACCGTCCGGGCCCGATGGCAAGATTACTTGGTCGTGTTGCCTTCGGCGGCCATCGCGTCCATCGCGTTGCCTTCCATGGCATTTGCTTCCATCGCAGGCGCTTCCATGGCGTTTGCGTCCATGGCGTTTGCGTCCATTGCAGGTGCTTCCATGGCGTTTGCGTCCATGGCGTTTGCGTCGGTCGTGTTGGTGGTTGCAGCAGGCGTGCAAGCAGCCAGGCCGAGTGCGACAACAGCGATCAGCGACGTCGTAATGATCTTCTTCATGGACAAACCTCCATTAATAAATTTCGGTCGCTCTCCGGGCACACCATATGCTCCGGCACCCGACCCCCTCGGTGTCCAAAATCCCTTTGTCGCAATTCCTACACGATTGATAGGAAAAAGTGCATGGCCGCCAACATCTCGTCGCATTTTATGGCGGGGGTGGGGCGTGCAAGCGGGCCGGGTGCGCCAAACCGCGGGCTGATCAGCCGCGCCGCTACGCTTCGCTTACGCCGCCACCCCCTCCAGCGCCTCGCTTGCCTCCAGCCAGGCGGCTTCGGCGACTTCCAGCTTGCTCTCCACCTCACCCCGGCGCTGGCTGAGCTCCCCCATTGATAGCTTGGCGAGCCAGGGTTCGGCGCCGGATGGATCGAACATCGCCCGGTCAATCGCGCTGCGTTGCGCGGTGAGTTTGACGACCAGCGCCTCTGCCTCATGCGCCGCTTTTTTCAGGGCTACCGCGCGCTCACGCTCTTGCGCTGCCGCCTTCTTGTCTTTCTTGCTGCCCCCCTTGGCCGAACCGCCGTCACCCTTGGGCTGGTTCTTGCCCAGGATCATGTCGGTATAATCGTCCAGCGAGCCGCCATATTCCTGCGCGGTGCCGCCATCGACCAACACCAGCCGGTCTGCGGTCAGCTCTATCATGTGGCGATCATGGCTGACGACCACGACCGCGCCGTCATAGGCATTCAGCGCCTGCACCAAAGCCTCGCGCGCATCGACGTCCAGATGGTTGGTTGGCTCGTCGAGGATCAGCATGTGCGGCGCGTCGCGGGTGATGAGCGCCAGCGCCAGCCGCGCCCGCTCGCCGCCGGAAAGCTTGCCGACCTTGGTCGTCGCCTTCTGCCCCGAAAAGCCGAATCGCCCCAGTTGCCCGCGCACCGCAGCGGGGGATTTATCCCCCATCAGCCGCGACATATGCTCCAGCGGCGTATCATCGCCGTCGAGTTCTTCGACCTGATATTGGGTGAAATAGCCCACCCGCATCTTGCCCGACTTCGTCATCTCGCCGTCCATTGGCGCCAATTGCGCCGCGAGCAGCCGGGCCAGCGTCGTCTTGCCATTGCCGTTGCGGCCCAGCAGCGCGATCCGGTCATCGGGATCAAGCCGCAGGTTCAGCCGCTGCAGGATCGGTTTTTCGCCGTAGCCCACGGTCGCCATATCCAGCGTGACGAGCGGCGGCTTCAGCTCATCAGGGCTGGGAAAATCGAAACTGAGCGTGGGGTCTTCGGCCATCGCCGCAATCGGCTGCATCTTTGCCAGCATTTTCTGCCGCGACTGTGCCTGTTTCGCGGTGGAGGCGCGCGCCGAATTCTTGGCGATATATTCCTGCAGCTTGCTGCGCTGCGCATCCTGGCTCGCCCGCGCTGCGGCCAACTGCGCCGCGCGTTCCGCCCGCTGGCGCTCAAACGCATCATAGCCACCGGCATAGAGCGTCACCTTGCCGCCCTCCAGATGCAGGATATTATCGACGACGTTGTTCAGCAGATCGCGTTCATGGCTGATCACCACCATCATGCCCGGATAGGCCTTCAGGAAGCTTTCCAGCCAAAGCGTTGCTTCGAGATCGAGATGGTTTGACGGCTCATCCAGCAGCAACAGATCGGGTTCGGAAAACAGGAGTGCTGCCAGCGCGACGCGCATTTTCCAGCCGCCCGAATAACTGTCGAGCGGGCGCTGCTGCATTTCTTCATCAAAGCCCAGGCCGACCAATATGCGCGCCGCCCGCGCCTCTGCGGTATAGGCGTCGATTGCCTCAAGCCGTTCATACAGCTCTGCCACCCGATCGGGATCAACGCAGTGTTCGGCCTCTGCAAACAGCGCGGCCCGCTCTGTATCGGCCTCCAGCACCGTCTCAATCGGCGTCTTGGTGCCGTGTGGTGCTTCCTGCTGCAAATAGCCGATCCGCGTCTTGCGCGGCATTTCAATCTCGCCATCATCGGCATCAAGCGCGCCGATCATCACCTTCATCAGCGTCGATTTGCCCGCGCCATTGCGGCCAATCAGCCCGACACGGCTTTTCGCCGGCAAGGTGGCGCTTGCACGTTCCAATATCGTGCGACCGCCAAGCCGCACCGTAATGCCATTGATATTGAGCATGGCGGCGCGCGTACCACGGGTTGGCGGGGAGTGCGAGGGGTGTTCGCATGTGCAGCAGATTTGAGGGGGTGGGGTTGAAACGCTCGACCGGAGGGGGATGCAACAATGGCAAAGAGCGGGCGTTGGTTTTGGACCGGGACTTACGAATGGCGTTTGACGTTTGACGTTTGGCGTTTGGCGCTAGCAGAGCTGATTTTCTAGGGTGCAGCACCTGCAGTCCCGCTTAGCTGGTCGCTCGCCAGGCGACATAGGCGGCGGTCATCAGGACCATCACGGCGAATGCCGTCCGTGCTGTCGTTGCGCGTTCTGCCAGCATTTTGCCAACGGGAATCGCGACCGCTGATCCGGCTGCACCACCCACCACAAGCGCGCCGAAGACCGGCCAGTTAACCAGCCCCGACACCGCATAGCTCGCACTGGTTGCCGCGCCGAAGACGACCACGGACACCAGCGACGATGCCGCGGCATTGGCGAGGGTCATGCCGGTTGCCGCCATCAAGCCCGGCACGATCAGAAATCCGCCGCCAATGCCGAAA
>JBBSCC010000222.1:0-4393 GCA_038250735.1 Sphingomonadales bacterium
CACAGACCCCCTCGCCGCCATCGACGCTTGCACAGACCGCGCCGCTGCCGCCCTGTCGCAGGCGCAGCGCGACGATGGCCATTGGGTGTTCGAGCTGGAGGCCGACGCCACCATTCCCGCTGAATTCGTGCTGCTGAAACATTATCTGGGCGAGCCGCGCGATGCCGCGCTTGAAGCCAAGATTGGCGTGTATCTGCGCCGCATCCAATCCGCCGAACATCATGGCTGGCCGCTGTTCCACGGCGGCACGTTTGATACCAGCGCCAGCGTAAAGGCCTATTACGCGCTGAAGATGATCGGCGATGATGTCGACGCGCCGCACATGGCGCGCGCCCGTGCGGCGATCCATGCGGCGGGCGGCGCTGCGGCGGTGAATGTGTTCACCCGCATCCAGCTGGCGCTGTTCGGGGCAGGATCATGGGCGGTGGTGCCGACCATGCCGGTTGAACTGATCCTGTTGCCGCGCTGGTTTCCGGTGCATCTGTCGAAAATGTCATACTGGGCGCGCACGGTGATTGTGCCGCTGCTGGTGCTGGCGGCCAAGCAACCGGTGGCGAAGAACCCGTCGGGCGTGAAGGTGGATGAACTCTACACGCTGAAGGCCGCCCCGCTGAAAAGCCAGGCTGAGGGG
Organism: Sphingomonadales bacterium; assembly: GCA_038250735.1. GTDB lineage: Bacteria > Pseudomonadota > Alphaproteobacteria > Sphingomonadales > Sphingomonadaceae > Sphingomonas. The sequence continues at coordinate 632 of JBBSCC010000222.1, forward strand.
GCCAAGCGTTCGTGGCAAATCTTCTTTGCCGGGCTGGACGTGGTGCTGAAGCGCGTCGAGCCGCTATGGCCCAAGGGGTTGCGCGCCAAGGCGGTGCAGGCTTGCGTCGATTTCGTCACCGAACGGCTGAACGGCGAGGATGGGCTGGGCGCGATTTACCCGGCGATGGCGAACAGCGTGATGATGTTCGATTGCCTTGGCTATGCGCCCGACCACCCGCACCGCGCGATTGCCCGCCAGTCGGTCGAAAAGCTGCTCGTGGTGAAGGATGACGAGGCCTATTGCCAGCCCTGCGTGTCGCCGGTGTGGGATACCGCGCTTGCCGCGCATGCGATGCTGGAGGCGGGCGGGGAAGATAATGAACGCCGCGCGATGGCGGCGCTCGAATGGCTGAAGCCGCTTCAGGTGCTCGACGTGAAGGGCGATTGGGCCGAGGTGAAGCCCGATGTGCGGCCCGGCGGCTGGGCATTCCAGTATAACAACGCGCATTACCCCGACCTGGACGACACCGCCGTGGTGGTGATGGCGATGGACCGCGCCAAGGATCGGCTCGCTACTGCTGGCGGCTATGACGCGGCGATTTCGCGCGGCAATGAATGGACCGTGGGGCTGCAATCCAAAAATGGCGGCTTTGGCGCGTTCGATGCCGACAATACGCATCATTACCTGAACAACATCCCCTTTGCCGATCACGGCGCGTTGCTCGATCCGCCGACCAGCGACGTCACTGCGCGCTGCGTGTCGATGATGGCGCAACTGGGCGAGACCGACAGTGCCCGGATGAAGGCCGCGCTCGCCTATCTGGCAGACGAACAGATGCCCGATGGATCATGGTTCGGGCGCTGGGGGGTGAACTATATCTACGGCACCTGGTCAGTCATGTGTGCGCTGAACGCGGCGGGGGTATCGCCCCAGGCGCCGACGATGGCGCGCGCGGTTGATTGGCTGGTGTTGATTCAGAACGATGACGGTGGCTGGGGGGAGGATTGCGACAGCTATGCGCTGGATTACGCTGGGTACACCCCTGCCCCCTCCACCGCATCGCAGACCGCATGGGCGCTGCTTGCCCTGATGGCGGCGGGCGTGGTGGAGCATCCCGCCGTCGCGCGCGGGGTGGAATGGCTGGTTGCGCATCAGGAAGCTGACGGGCTGTGGGGGCAGGAAATGTACACCGGCGGCGGATTCCCCCGCGTGTTTTACCTGCGCTATCACGGCTATCCGAAATATTTTCCGCTCTGGGCGGTGGCGCGGTATCGGAATTTGAAACGGTCGAACGACAAGACCGTGGCGTTTGGGATGTGACAATACTGGTAGCTTGCGGCGTCGAGCGCGAGGCCGCAGTCCTTGGCACCTATGGGCAGGTTATCATTCCCGGCGGCGGCAATGCCGTCACTTTGCGGCAGAAGCTCGAAAGCGCTGCAAAGGACGCCAGCGGGATCATTAGCTTTGGGTTGGGCGGCGCATTAGACCCCAGCCTCAAGATCGGAGGCTGGGTGATTGGCACGGGTCTTGTTGGCGCAAACGACCTGGATTGCGATCCAGACTGGGTAGCGGCTCTGCAACGGCGACTACCCAATGCGCGGCTGGGAACTGTCTTTTCTGACGGACGGTTGATATCGACGACCGTGGAAAAGACTGCGCTGGCGGCGGAACACTGCGCTCTGATCGTCGATATGGAGAGCCACGTCGCCGGAGATGTCGCGCGCAAATATGGGCTACCGTTTGCAATCTTGCGTTGCGTTTCCGATGAAGCAAAGCACGCGATGCCAGCGGCGATCGCTGTCGCCATGCGTCCCGATGGTGGGGTGGATGGGCGCGCAATGCTTGCGTCGATCGCCCAACAGCCAAGTCAACTACCGTCGCTTATAGCTGCGATCGTTGGGTTCCTCAGAGCGATGCAGGCACTTAAGAAACACGGAAAAGTCATTAGTCAGCCCGTGAAGATAACCGACTCCTTTTCAAGTATCTCACTCGTGTCAAAAGGAACGCGCAGCGGAAACCACGGAGCGGAAGGTTGGGAGTTCGATTTAATCTGCGGCGATTATGATTATATGGCCGACGATGACGATACGGTGAATCCATATCGCCGATTTTTGGAGATGCTTCCCACTAGAAACGCCGAGTTTTCCGTGGATTTGCCTGAATGGACGCCGCATGAAGACTGTATCGAGGGGTCGGTCATTTGGGGCGGAAATACGATCTACAGCTATTACGAAACGCTGCTGAACTTCTTGACGCTCTGGTCCCCCGACCGGCACACCGCCGCGGCCCTGCGAGCGGAAATCATCCGACTCACACCATCCAAACCGTAGCGGTCTGGGTGACGCTGCTCGATCAGGGCAGCGTGTAGCGGAACACGTAATCGTGGCGACCTGGGGAAATGATGATGTCCATCGTGCCCTTCAGCCCGGCCAGCGCGCCGGTTCCCGAATCAGGCACAACCGATACCGACAAGGTCGGCGCGCCCTGCGTCAGCGTGCCGCTGTGCTGGAGCGCAAAGCTGCCCTTGTGACCCGCCAAGGTTCCCGTCACGCGCTCCATCGCGACATAGCCCGCCGATCCCTCAACCGGGGTGCGCACCGCGAGCATCGCGCCAACGCTGGTGCCATCAAGATCACCGTGAAATGTCTTGGCAATCGACATCGCGCCCACCGCCGCGTCGGGCGCGCTGGTTGGCATCAGTTTAACCTCGAAACTACCCTTGGCGACATGCTCGGTCATTTGTGCTCCGGCAGTGGTGGTGACGATGGCAGCCATGGCCATCACCCCCAGCCAGATTGGCGACCGAGCCATATGGCTCAAGCCGCGCGCTGTACCCGTTTGAAACCGTCCGGGTCTGCCGTTTTGATCCGCTCCAGCTCGCGTTCGACGTGCGTTGAATGGACGTCTTCGGATTTGCGGGCGTTGCTGATGTCGATGTCCGGTGCCATCGGACCTTCGGTGCGGATGCCCTTGCGGCCGACGGTGAACATTTTCAGCGGGTTGCGGATCGCGTCCGTCGCCGCTGTGCCTTCAAACCCGCAATGGACCATGCAGTTCGAGCACTTCTCGTACTTGCCGACGCCGTACTGATCCCAGTCGGTGCCTTCCATCAGCTCCGCGAACGTATCGACATAGCCTTCGCCGACCAGATAGCAGGGCTTTTGCCAGCCGAACACGGTGCGCAGCGGCATTGACCACGGCGTGCATTCATAGGTCTGGTTGCCGGCCAGGAAATCGAGGAATAGCGGCGAGTTGGTGAATTTCCACTTGCGACCGCCATCGCCACGGCGGAATACATCGCGGAAGAAATTCTTGGTGCGTTCGCGCGTCAGGAAATGCTCCTGATCGGCGGCGCGCTCATAGGAATAGCCGGGCGAGATCGTGATCTCGACGTTGCGCTTTTCCATTTCGTCAAAAAAGCTGGCGAGCCGTTCGGGGTCAGCCCCGTCGAACACGGTGCAGTTTACCTGAACACGGAAACCCTTGGCCTTGGCCAGTTCAATCGCCTCAATCGCAACTTCATAGGTGCCGTCCTGATCGACAGCATGGTCGTGCATGCCCTTGTCGCCATCCAGATGGATTGACCAGGTGAAGAAGGTCGACGGCTTGTAATCGTCGATCTTCTTTTTCAGCAGCAGTGCGTTGGTGCACAGGATCACGAATTTTTTCTTCGCGATATACCCCTCAACAATCTTGGGCATGTCGCGGTGGAGCAACGGCTCGCCACCAGCGATCGAGACGGCGGGCGCGCCGCATTCGTCAATCGCGTCCATGCACTGA
>JBBSCC010000223.1:0-4375 GCA_038250735.1 Sphingomonadales bacterium
ACCCGCATTGATGGAGTGGACTGACAAGCGCGTCGGCATTGCCGCCGACCTTAATGATATTGAGGCGGTGACGATTGCCATTAATGGCGGGCGGGTTGGCATAAAGGGCCGCAAGCTCTGGTTCGCGCGAATTTGGTCGTTCATTGTGGGCGCGCCGCCGCCGGAGAATACGACCGAATGGAAAGTGCAGGCGGCATTGATCGCAGCAGGCTATAACCCCGGCGACCCCGATGGCGATGTCGGCCCGAATACCCGCCTCGCCATTATCCGGTACCGTGCAGATCACAAATTACCATCAGGTAGCCAGATCGGCCCGGACCTGATTACCGCGCTGGGCATTTAGGATGGGAGCGATAGGAGAGCGGGTGATGCGTTGGCTCACGTCGCGCCCGCCAGAGCCAAACCCGCACGATTTGGATATAGCCCGCACGGCCTATGCCGATTTTATTCGCGCGCAATTGATCGGTTATGCACCCGAAGGCGCGGACGCCTTGCTCGATGAACTGGAGGAGGCAAGAGGCGAGCCGGGCTTTGCCGGGATAATGGGTATTGAAACGTGGCTGGCGGCCAGCCTGACTGGTCCCCAGGTAGAACGCGCCTATTGGATCGTCCGTGATCGATTTACCCGAATATCGTCGGCGCGCGGCGTGGATAGCTATAACCGATGGGCACCGGCATCGCTGCGCGAACCCGTTGCACCCCCCACACAGTCACCGCTGGACGCGGCCATGGCGGCCAAAATCGCTTCCTTGGCAGAGCTTGGCGAAGCGATTGTCGCACTTGGCCAGGCGCAAGCAGCGGTTACAGGTGACCCGACACCTGAACAGCAGAAGGCGGTGGCGGATCGACAAAGCGTGATTGATGCCAAGCGGCAGGCGGCGGAAGCGGCGATAAAGCGGGTCGAAGCGCTGGAAACTGAACCCGCAGAAGCTGCGGCACCGATGCCACCTGTGCCGCCCAGCCCAGAACCGCCCATCCCAGAAGTAGTGGGCGGCGAACAGGACGACGAGGCAGAAGATGTGCCGTCCATTGATCTGTCCGCGCTTCAAGCAAATGCTGCCGATCGGGAATCGGAAATGCGTCGGTCAGTCACGCTAGAAAACGGCGATGCGGATGATGCTGATGTAACGGACGACCCACCCACCGATCCGGCAAGCCCGCAACCGGGGCCGGACCAATGACCCAGCCACCGACAGCGCCAGAGCCAGCGCCGATTTCTGGGCAGCCCACGGCGCCAGTAACAGGGCCGGCAACAGGGCCAGTAACAGGGCCGACCGACAACACAGTGCCCGTCCATGCGTCACCTGCGCTGTTGCGTCACGATATGGAATCACTGCTGATTTACATCCAGGGCACGCGGATCGTTAGCGTGGCGCGGGAACAAGCGCTCAGCCGTATTCAGGGCTGGCTGATCGACCGTTTCTGGGTTGGGGTCGTTACCGGGGCACTCGGCTTTTTACTCGCCTGGATCGTTGGCGCGTGGCTGAAGAATGAAGAGCTGGCATTTTTCATTGCCGGCATTGTGATGATCCTGCTGAGCGCTCGGATGGGTGCGATTGTCAGTATCGGTCGGCGGCTTAAAAACGACGATATCGGCGCGACCACCTCAGCCGATTCGATCTATGCGCTTTCTTCGCTGGGGTTGGGCCTGAACGGGCTCTCAATCGCGCTGATTTCAGCAAACGTCTTTGGTGCTGTCGTTTATGCATTATTCGCATCGGGCCTGCCTAGCACACTGGGCCTGAGCGGCGGCATTGCGCCGAGCTTTCGTATTTCGGCTATCGCCAGCCTTCAGGCCGATGCCGCAGAAAAAAAGCACCTCGCCGATGATCGGGAAAAAAAGGCCGCATCGTGCATTTCTCCCGATGCCGAGCCAACTGCAGCTACAAGCGAGGCGGCTGGGGGTTCTATCTCACCCGATCAGCTTCCTGACGGAGACACGCCCACAGATTTAGCCGGGAATGAAACCGCCGGGAATAGCGCGAGCGCAACCGCTCCTGCTTCAACGCCGCCCGCTCCCTCGACAAAAGCCGACTGTGTCGATCAACGCGGCGCTGCGAAGGTTGCCCGGGAAGAATATGCCGAAGCGCTAAGGCAGTTGGAGGTTGAACGCAAAACCCCGAGCCACTCGACCAACTTCGGTGGTTGGAGCTACCTGCTGGCGCAGATTGCGATCACGCTCGGCCTTGCGAGTGTTGCGGACTTGTTCAAGCTGCTGCTTTGGGCGTTCATTGCCGGATTTTTTGAACAACTGGTGCCCGATATGCTCGACAGCCTTGCAAAGCGTGGGCGCGAAGTGAAGGCCAAGGAGCAACAGGCGGCCCTAAAATAGCCCCGCCCATTCAAGGTGCCGCCTGTTTGTCGTACCAGGCCAGCCACCGCACCATCCGATCCTTCAGAAAGCTTGGGCGGCGCAGACCGTGGTGTTCGCCGGGGTAGATGATGAGCTGGGTGTTGATATTGCGGCTTTTCAGCGCCTGGTACATTTGCTCTGAATTGAGCAGCGGCACGTTGAAATCCTTGTCCCCGGCCATCCACAATGTTGGCGTGACGATTTTCTCGTTGTGGTAGAACGGGTATGAATTGCGCAGCCACACATCCATGTGTTCCCACGGTTTGCCCAGCTCAACCTCGTAATCGCGGATATATTGATCGGTGCCGTATCCGGCCAAAACGTTGCTGATGCTCGCGCCCGATACCGCCGCCTTGAACCGTGTATCCGATGCGATGACGTAATTGGTCAGCATGCCGCCATAAGACCAGCCGCCAATGTATAGCCGCGCCGGATCGGCAATGCCCTTTGCCACCGCATCATCCACCCCGGCCAGTGCATCGGGCACGGCGGGGCCGCCCCAATCGGCGTATAGCGCCTTGGCATAGGCCTGGCCCCTGCCCGTCCCGCCGCGCGGATTGGTGGAAACAACCGCGTAACCGTGCCCTGCGAAAACCTGCCAGACGATGTTGAAGCTGGCATCAAACTGCGATTGCGGCCCGCCATGGTTGTACAGGATGGTCGGCAGCTTTTGCGCGGGCTTGCCCGGTGGCGTGACCAGAAACCCGTGAACGTCCGTGCCGTCTTTCGACCGGTAACTGGCGCGAGCCACGGGGGCGATGGCGACTTGTTTCAGCCAATCATCATTCTGATGGCTCAACTGGCGGATTGCGCCGGGGGCGTCGATTGCATAAACTTCTGGCGGTGCTGCAGGGCTGGACATGATCACCGCCAGCTTACCGTTTGGTGCCGCAGCGGGCGTTGCGAAAACGCGAAATCCGCTCGCGATATCGCGCATCGGGCCGCCAGCTAACGGCACCTCTGCGATGCGTTCCACGCCGTCATCCTCCACCGCCACGCGAACTGCCTTGCCATCGGGCGTCCAGATCGGCTGGCTGACGTTGCGATCAAGCGTGCTGGTCAGGATGCGCGGTGCGCCCCCGGCGACGGGCACCAAGGAAAGGGTGCGCACGCCGTAGCTGAACAGCTCAACCGGGCCGCCCTGAACATAGGCGATGGTCGTGCCGCCCGGCGACCATGCGGGATAGCTTCCCAGCCCGGCGGGATTATCTTCGCCCGGATATGTCGTCAGCGCGCGCGGTTCGGCAGGCGTCATTGCCACCGCGACCAGGTAAAGGTTGCTGTCATAGGTGCGGTCGGGGTCCGCCGTGCGCTTTGATGAAAAGGCAATCATTCTGCCATCAGGCGACCAGGCGGGCAGTGCTTCGTCATAATCGCCCGTCGTCAGGCGGCGCGCCTTTTTGGCGGTCAGGTCATAGATCCATAACCGGCTGCGCTGCTTGCCCAGATAGCCCGATCCGTCATCCTTGAACTGGAAACGATCGATTACGATTGGCTTTGGCTTTTTGTCTGCGGCTTTGGCGGGGGGCGCTGGTGTTGCAGCTGAAGGTGCAGCGGGCTTATCGTCAGGCTCAGGATCGCTGACGATCATGGCGATGGATTTGGAATCCGGCGACCAGACGATGTCGTCAACCGATCCTTTAATACCGGGCAGCTTCATCGCCTCCCCACCCGCGCGATCGAGCAGCCATAGCTGGCTCTGCTTGTCATCGTCCGCGCGTGATGATGTGAAGGCAATAAACTGGCCGTCGGGGCTGAAGCGCGGGTTGGCCTCGCTCTCCCCCTTGCGGCTGGTGAGTTGAACGCTGCGGGTGCCATCCCAGCGCGTCATCCACAAATGCGTTTCCTGGCGATCCGCCGCAACATCGGTGGTGCGCACGGCATAAACGACCCATTCGCCCTTGGCATCGACCTGCGGATCGCTGACGCCCTTCAGCTTTGCCAGATCATCGGCGACAATCGGGCGCGGGGCCGGGGCCGCCGCCGCCAGCATGGTTGCCGCCAAAAACAGGATCGCCGAAC
>JBBSCC010000224.1:0-4339 GCA_038250735.1 Sphingomonadales bacterium
GCACGCGGCTGGTCGAATCGAGCGGATCGACGGCAGGGTAAATGCCCAGCTCCGAAATCGCGCGGTTCAGCACGGTCGTTGCGTCCAGATGGGCGAACGATGTGGCAGGTGCGGGATCGGTAAGATCGTCGGCGGGCACGTAAATCGCCTGCACCGAGGTGATCGAACCCTTGTTGGTCGATGTAATCCGCTCCTGCAGCGCGCCCATGTCGGTCGACAGCGTTGGCTGATAGCCCACGGCTGACGGAATACGGCCCAGTAGCGCCGACACTTCCGAACCCGCCTGGGTGAAGCGGAAGATGTTGTCGACAAAGAACAGCACGTCCTGCCCCTCAACATCGCGGAAATATTCAGCGATGGTCAGGCCCGACAGCGCGACGCGCGCACGTGCGCCGGGGGGCTCGTTCATCTGGCCGTATACCAGGGCAACCTTGGAGCCTTCGCTCGTGGCTACGCCGTCCGCATCCTTGGCGATAACGCCTGCGTCGAGGAATTCATGATACAGATCATTGCCTTCGCGGGTGCGTTCACCCACGCCGGCAAACACCGATGTGCCGCCGTGGCCCTTGGCGATGTTGTTGATCAGTTCCTGGATCAGCACGGTCTTGCCCACGCCAGCGCCGCCAAACAGGCCGATCTTGCCGCCCTTTGCATAGGGCGCGAGCAAATCGATCACCTTGATGCCGGTTACCAGAATGGCGCTTTCGGTCGACTGATCGATGAACAGCGGGGCAGGGGCGTGGATGGGCATCGTATCGACGTTACCAACCGGGCCAAGCTCGTCGATGGGCTCACCGATTACGTTCAGGATGCGGCCCAGCGTCTTGGGGCCAACCGGCACGCGGATTTGCGATCCGGTATCGGTAACGGTCTGGCCGCGCGTCAGGCCTTCGGTCGCGTCCATGGCGATCGTGCGGACGGTGTTTTCGCCCAGATGCTGCGCGACTTCCAGCACCAGCCGGTTGCCATTGTTGAACGTTTCAAGCGCGTTCAAAATCGCGGGCAGCTGATCTTCAAACGTCACGTCGACGACGGCGCCGATGACCTGGCTGATCCGGCCTACATTGTTGGTGGTCGCGATGGGCGCGAGAGTATCGGGGGCGGTTGCCATTATCCGTTCCTTGGGGCTGAAGTGGCGGGGGTGGAACCCGCAGGCGTGAAGGTGAGGGTGATACGACGGTGATTCTTGCCGCCGGGAATTGGGTCGCGGGTAAGTGCATAGGCCGCGCCGGCGGTCTCGCCGGTTGTCGGGCGCTCTGACATGATGTTCTGGGCAAGCTTTTCGGCCCCGCTAACGCCCAATTGGCCAAAGCGGATGTCGATTTGCTGCACAAACTGCTTCTTGGCAAAACCGTCATCGCTCAGATCGGTCAGGTCCAGGGTGAACTGCACCCGGTCAAGCGCATTTTCGGTGCCGTGCAGCGCGATATTGGAAAGGTTCGGCTGCTTGGTGTCAGAGCGCGAAACCATCGTCGGGATGCCCATTGCACCATAGCCATCCGCACCCGGCGCATAGGCACCGATCCGAAAACCAAGGCGGTTCATCGCGTCAATCGTGTCAGCCGGGCTGGCAAAAATCTGCGTCCAGCCTGAACGCACCAGCGGCGTTGGCTTGGGAAACGGCTTTTTCTCGGGCGCTTGAGGCCCGCACGCAGCGAGCACCCCCGCCAACCCAAGAACGACCAGTTGCTTCACAGCGCTTCTGCACCCGAAATAATTTCGACCAGCTCGGTCGTGATCGCGGCCTGGCGGCTACGGTTATACTGGATCGTCAGCCGGTTGATCATGTCGCCCGCATTGCGCGTTGCATTGTCCATTGCGGTCATGCGGCTGCCCTGTTCGGACGCGGCATTTTCCAGCAAGGCGCCAAAAATCTGGATAGCGATATTGCGCGGCAGCAATTCGGCAAGGATCGATTCCTCGTCGGGCTCATAGGTGACCGCAGCCAGGCTGGTCGATTTGGCGCGGCTGGTGTCAATCGCGACCGGGATGATCTGGCGACCAACGGGCTCTTGCACCAGCGCCGATTGGAAGCGCGCATAGAACAGATGCGCCACGTCAAAATCACCAGCTTCGTACCGGGCGATCACATCATCAGCGACGGCGCGAGCATCGGCGAACTTTACCGATTTGATGTGCCCCATTTCGAAATCATGGACGATCTGGCTGGGGTAGAAACGGCGCAACACGCGACCCTTTTTGCCCGCGATGTAGAAATTGACGGTCTTGCCCTCTGCCATCAGCTCTTCAGCCTTGCGGCGGGCGGCGCGAACGATGTTCGAATTAAACGCCCCGGCAAGGCCGCGCTCTGATGTGGCAACGATGATCAGGTGCACCTGATCTTTGCCCGTGCCCGCGAGCAGCTTTGGCGAAGATGCGCTGACAGTAACTTTCGACGCCAGGCTGGCCATTACCGCTTCAAACCGCACGGCATAGGGGCGGCCGGCGACGGCAGCTTCCTGCGCACGGCGCAGCTTTGCCGCAGCGACCATCTTCATCGCCTTGGTGATCTTCTGCGTCGACTTTACAGAGCCGATGCGGACCTTGAGGGCCTTAAGAGATGCCATTTAGTTCGTCACCATTCCCAACCTGCCGTCATGCTGAACTTGTTTCAGCATCCACTTCGCCACCTGCACAGCGATCGCCTGTTGCGCGGTGGACCCTGAAACGAGTTCAGGGTGACGGGTGAATTTGTTGCTACGCAAACACCTTACGCAAACGTCTTCGCAAACGCGCCGAGTGCCGTCTTCAGCGCTTCGGTCGTTTCCTTGGACAGGTCACGCTTGTCGCGAATATCGCCCAGAATGTCGGCGTGGTTGGCACGCATATCGGCCAGCATCGCGGCTTCGTAGCGGGTCACGGCATTCACTGGCACGGCATCGATAAAGCCGTTGGTGCCTGCAAAAATCGACACGGTCTGCTCTTCGAACGGCATCGGCGAAAACTGCGCCTGCTTCAGCAGCTCGGTCAGCCGCGCACCGCGGTTCAGCAGCTTCTGCGTCGATGCGTCGAGGTCCGAACCGAACTGCGCGAACGCCGCCATTTCGCGGTACTGTGCCAGCTCCAGCTTGATGCTGCCCGAAACCTTCTTCATCGCCTTGGTCTGTGCAGCAGAGCCCACGCGGCTGACCGACAGGCCGACGTTGATTGCAGGACGGATGCCGGCAAAGAACAGGTCGGTTTCAAGGAAAATCTGGCCATCGGTGATCGAGATCACGTTGGTTGGGATGTACGCTGAAACGTCACCCGCCTGCGTTTCAATGATCGGCAGCGCGGTGAGCGAGCCCGAGCCATTGTCGCTGTTCATCTTGGCCGCGCGCTCAAGCAGGCGGCTGTGGAGATAGAACACGTCACCGGGATAGGCTTCGCGGCCCGGCGGGCGGCGCAGCAGCAGCGACATCTGGCGGTAAGCAACAGCCTGCTTTGACAGATCGTCATATACAATCAGCGCGTGCATGCCGTTATCGCGGAAATATTCGCCCATCGCGCAGCCGGTATAAGGCGCAAGGAACTGCAGCGGGGCAGGCTCGGAAGCGGTCGCCGCGACAACGATGGTATATTCCATCGCGCCGCTCTCTTCGAGCTGGCGGACGATTTGCGCGACCGTCGAACGCTTCTGGCCGATGGCGACATAGATGCAATAAAGCTTCTTGCTCTCGTCATCGCCCGCATTGGCGTTCTTCTGATTGATAAAGGTGTCGATTGCGACGGCGGTCTTGCCGGTCTGGCGATCGCCGATGATCAGCTCGCGCTGGCCGCGGCCAACGGGGACGAGCGCGTCGATGGCCTTCAGGCCGGTCTGCACTGGCTCATGCACCGATGTGCGCGGGATAATGCCGGGTGCCTTCACTTCAACGCGGCTGCGCTGATCGCTAACAATCGGGCCCTTGCCGTCAATCGGGTTGCCCAGGCCATCGACCACGCGGCCCAGCAGGCCCTTGCCGATTGGCACGTCGACGATGGTGCCCGTGCGCTTGACGACATCGCCTTCTTTGATCTGGCTGTCCGACCCGAAGATCACGACACCGACATTGTCGGCTTCCAGATTGAGCGCCATGCCCTGCACGCCGTTCGAAAATTCGACCATTTCACCGGCCTGGACGTTATCCAGCCCGTGAATGCGCGCAATACCGTCACCCACCGACAGCACTTGCCCGGTTTCAGAAACCTGGGCTTCGGTGCCGAAGCTAGCGATCTGGTCCTTGATGACCTTTGAGATTTCAGCGGCGCGGATATCCATGGGGTGAACCTTTTAGCCTTTCATCGCGAGCGCGAGAGTATGGAGACGGGTCTTGATCGAGCTATCGATCATCTGGCTGCCAATGCGGACGACAAGCCC
>JBBSCC010000225.1:0-4334 GCA_038250735.1 Sphingomonadales bacterium
AGCGAGGCGGCCAACGCGGGCACCGGTTTCGGGCTGGGCTTTGCGGTGAATATCGATGTGGCCCGGTCAATGATTCCCGGATCAGTGGGCGAATATTATTGGGGCGGCATGTTTTCCACCGCGTTCTTCATCGATCCGGTTGAGCGAATCCACATGGTGTTCATGACCCAGCTTCGCCCATCAAGCGCCTACCCCATTCGCCGCGAATTGAAGACGTTGATTTATTCGGCACTGACATAGCATTCCGTCACCCCGGACTTGTTCTGGGGCCCACTCATCCACTGGCGTCTCGCTCACGGGGCACGGTGGACCCCGGAACAAGTCCGGGGTGACGATTTTGGAGAGAGTAAGATGACATCACCCATCACCACTGAACGCCACGGCGACGTGCTCGTCATCATTTCGAACAACCCGCCCGTCAATGCGCTGGGCGCGGCGGTGCGGCAGGGGCTTGAGGCGGGGCTGAAGGAAGCCGCCGCTGATGACGCGATCAAGGCGGTGGTGATCCGGTGTGAGGGCCGCACGTTCTTTGCCGGCGCCGACATCACCGAATTTGGTCGCCCGATGCAGGAACCCGGCCTGCCGACGGTGATCGACATGATCGAATCGAGCGAGAAGCCCGTGATCGCCGCGATCCATGGCACCGCGCTGGGCGGCGGGTGTGAGGTGACGCTTGGCTGTCATTACCGCATTGCCGTGCCGTCGGCGAAAATCGGCACGCCAGAGGTGAAGCTTGGCCTGCTGCCCGGTGCAGGCGGCACGCAGCGGATTCCGCGCGTTTCAGGCGTTGCGCTGGGACTGGAAATGACCGCGAAGGGCGATCCGATTTCCGCCGCGCGCGCCATGCAGGCGGGGCTGATTGATCGGCTGGCGGGCGAAAATTCGCTGGTGGCTGACGCGGTTGCCTTTGCCAATGAAGTCGCCAGCGCCCGCCCCCTGCCCCGTGCCAGCGAGAAGACCGCTGTGGCTGATCCCGAAGCAGTTGCCGCGTTCAAAAAGGAAAATGCCAAGCGTTTCCGTGGCTTTGATGCGCCCGCCGCCAACATCTTGTGCGTTGAAAAGGCGAGCGACGGATCAAGCTTTGCCGAAGGCATCGCGTTTGAGCGCCAGGAATTCATGAAGCTGATGATGGGCGTACAATCCGCCGCCCAGCGCCATCTGTTCTTCGCCGAGCGCCAGGCCGCGAAGATCGACGGCATCGACCCCGCGATTGCGCTGCGGCCAATTAAGAAGGTCGGCGTTATCGGCGCGGGCACAATGGGTGGCGGCATCAGCATGAACTTCCTGAGCGCGGGCATCCCCGTAACGATCGTGGAGATGCAGCAGGAAGCGCTTGATCGCGGCACCGGGGTGATCCGCAAAAATTATGAAGCATCCGCCGCCAAAGGCCGGTTGAAGCCAGAGCAAGTCGCGCTGGCGATGGGCGCGCTGACGCCAACGCTCAACCTGGAGGATCTGGCCGACTGCGATCTGGTAATCGAGGCGGTATATGAGAGCATGGACGTCAAGAAGGAATTGTTCGGCAAGCTCGACAAGATCGTCAAGCAAGGTGCGATTCTGGCTTCCAACACCAGCTATCTGAACGTCGACGAAATTGCTGCCTCCACCAGCCGCCCACAAGATGTGCTGGGCATGCATTTCTTCTCGCCCGCCAATGTGATGAAGCTGCTGGAAGTGGTGCGCGGCGCCAAGACGGCGGACGATGTGCTGGCAACGGTGATGGCGCTGGCCAAGACGATCAAAAAGGTCGCGGTCGTATCTGGCGTGTGCCACGGCTTTATCGGCAACCGCATGCTGATGCCGCGTCAGGTGGAGGCGAACAAGCTGCTGATGGAAGGCGCGACGCCTGAACAGATTGACCGGGTGCATGTGGAATTCGGCATGCCGATGGGTCCCTTCCAGATGAGCGATCTGGCCGGCGTTGATATTGGCTGGCACCGCGACCCGACCCGCATCGAAAGCATCCGCGATGCACTCGCCGCCGAAGGGCGCTGGGGGCAGAAAAAGTCGGCGGGCTTTTACGATTATGACGAAAAGCGCAACCCAACGCCAAGCCCCCGTGTCGCCGAAATTATCGAGGATTTCCGGTCGCGGTCGAACCTGCCCAAGCGCGAGATCACTGACGAGGAAATCATTGAGCGCACACTGTACACCATGGTCAACGAAGGCGCGCTCATCCTGGAAGAGAAGATGGCGCAGCGCGCATCCGACATCGATGTCGTGTGGATCTATGGCTATGGCTGGCCAGTCTATCGCGGCGGGCCGATGTTCTGGGCCGATACCGAAGGCGCGAAAAAGATCGTCGCAGGGCTGGAAAAACACGGCTTCAAGGTAGCGGAATTGTTGAAGAGCAATGCCGAAACAGGGAGCCGGTTCAAGTGAACGCTGCTGCACCGGCCGCCGCTGCCGATACAACGGCGGCCGCCAGCCTTGGTTTCCGCCTGAACTTCTTCAAACTCATCGTCAGTGACATGCAGGCGGCAATCGATTTCTACACCGGTGCATTCGGCATGACCGAGGCCGGCGCGCGGATTGACCTGCCTGAGATTGAGGAAGCGATGCTGACCATGCCCGGCGATCGCTTCACCTTGGTGCTCTACCGCTGGAAAGATGGGCGCGCGATTGAATTGGGTACAGCGCACGGCCCGGTCGGTTTTTTGACAAGGGACATCGATGCAGCGCACGCCCGGCTGATCGACCATGGCGCCACGCCGCTGCGAAAGCCGTTCGCGCTAGGCCCGATGAAGATCGCCTTTGTCGCCGACCCCGAAGGCCATGAAATCGAGCTTATCCAGTATATCCGCGATGTGCCGGCGGCAGCATGATGTCTGCCCTCGCCACCGCCGCCGCGATCCGCGCGGGAGAAACCACAGCACTCGCCGAGTGCGAGGCGGCAATCGCGCGGATTGAGGGTGGCGATGGCGAGATTAACGCCGTCGTCGTCCGCGATTTTGATCGGGCCCGGGAACAGGCTCGCGCGGTTGATGCGCGGGTGGCGGCGGGTGACACCAGCGGCGTGCTGCTGGGCGTGCCGATGACGGTGAAGGAAAG
The DNA here is from genome assembly GCA_038250735.1 of Sphingomonadales bacterium. GTDB lineage: Bacteria > Pseudomonadota > Alphaproteobacteria > Sphingomonadales > Sphingomonadaceae > Sphingomonas. The sequence goes on from JBBSCC010000225.1 coordinate 3,052, forward strand.
CTTCGACGTCGCCGGGCTGGTCAGCTGCTGGGGCTTTGAAGACCATGCCGATTTCGTCGCGACCACAGATGCAGTCGCCGTCCAGCGCCTGAAAGCCGCCGGTGCGGTGATCCTGGGCAAAACCAACGTGCCCGTGGCACTCGCCGATTTGCAGACCAACAACCCGGTCTATGGCCGCACGCGCAACCCGTTGAACCTGGACCGCGTGCCCGGTGGATCGTCCGGCGGCGCAGCAGCAGCGCTGGCGGCTGGCTATGTACCGATTGAGATTGGGTCGGACATTGGCGGGTCGATCCGCATCCCGGCCGCGTTTTGCGGGGTCTGGGGGCACAAGCCGACTTACAACGCGCTGCTCAGCTTTGGGCACAACTTCCCCCGAACCGAAGGCTGCGGCGTTGCGCTGAACGTCATTGGCCCCTTGGCGCGCGATGCCGATGATCTGGAGGCACTGTTCGGCGTGATGGGCGGCGATGCGCTCGCCCGCCCTGCCCCCCGCGCACCCGGCGCATGGCGCATCCTGCTGCTCGATCCGCATCCCAATGTGCCGGTACAGGCCGCCATTCGCGAAGCGATTGAAGCGACCGGCAAGGCGTTTGAAGCCGCCGGTGCGAAAGTCGACCGCGGCAGCGATTTGCTGCCCGATCTGGCGATGCAGACCGCGCATTACATCCGCATGCTGCTGACAGCGATGGCACGCGGTGCGCCGCCGCCCGGTGGTGGGCCCGCCACGACGCTGGGCGATTGGTTTAGATTGGTTGAAGCACAAGCAAAGTGCCGCCGCGATTGGGGGCGGTTATTTGGCGATTATGACGCGGTGATCGCGCCCATCTGGGGCACGACGGCCTATCCGCATGACGATACCCCGATTAGGCAGCGGATGTTGATGATCGATGGCAAAGCGACGCCTGCGGGCATGCAAATGGCGCTGCCCGGCCTTGCCACCTTCCCGATGCTGCCCGCGACCAGCGTGCGCATTGGCACTGACCCTGATGGCCTGCCAATCGGTGTGCAGGTGATCGCCGATTATAACCGCGACTGGACGGCGATTGCCGTTGCGCGCGCGGCGCATGCATTGATGAGGAGCTGACATGACGACCGATATCGACACTTTCCGCAGCGAAACCCGCGCCTGGCTGGAGGCGAACTGCCCGCCCGAAATGCGCCAGCCCGTGCGCAGCGAAAAGGACGCCAATTGGGGCGGCCGCAATGCCGAGTATCAGCCCGGTCAAAAGGAATGGATGGACGCGATGGCATCGCGCGGCTGGAACGTGCCCGATTGGCCC
>JBBSCC010000226.1:0-4334 GCA_038250735.1 Sphingomonadales bacterium
ATAGCTCGCCTGTTCGGGGCGCGGCCCCTTGCGACTATAGCCGCCCTCCCCCTGCGGCAGCGGCGGCTGGGTGGGGCGCAGCATCAGCGACAGCGAGAAATCGCGGGTGGCAACGGTGGTGGCAAAACGCCCATCGGGCAGCCGCCTGATCCGCCAGTCGCGCAAGGCAATGTCGGTGTCCCCCACCCGCGCCTGTGCCAGCCCGAAACCACTGCGCGCGGCGCGTTCTGCGTGCAGCAGATGGCCGATTTTAGGATCGGAAAGCGCGGCGTGCGCGAACAATATCTGGCGCGGGGCAAAGCGGCTGGGATTGGCGTTGGGATTGGCGTTGGGATTGGCGTTGCCAGCCTTTGGCGTGGTGCGAAAAAACGTGATCTGGAACCCCAGATCGCGGCCATCCTTTGCCTTGATCTGCCCGGTCACATACCACCATTCGGTGCGATACGCCGGGTGCGCGCCGTGATCCGCCGGAAAGCGCAGCGCCACGCCGGGCCGCACCACCGGATAGCCCGTCGCCGCAACGAGGATCAGCGCGAGCAAGGCCAACATCACCCGCCGCATCACCAATCCTCCCGAACCATGCGCACCGCATCCCCGCTCAGCGCCTGTCGCCCGGCAAGCACCCCGGTGCCAGCGGCTGCCACCACCAGCGCGACGGCAATCGCGGCAATCGTTGGCCACGGCATAATCGTGTCCATCGTCCAGTTGAACGATTGCGGGTTGATCACATGCACCAGCACCTGCGCCAGCACCCCGCCCAGCGCGATCCCTGCGGCGGCCCCCACCAGCCCGACCAGCGCGCCCTCACTCGCCAGCATCGCCACAATCTGGCGGCGCGACACGCCGATATGGCGCAACATCCCAAATTCGCGCGCGCGGGCGATCGTCTGGGCGGACATGGTGGCGGCAACCCCGGCCAGCCCAACCAGAATGGCAACGCCCTCCAGCAAATACGTCACCGCAAAGCTTCGGTCGAACAGCGTCAGCGCAAAGCGGCGTAACGTGCCCGGTGCCGCCACATCCACCGCGCCGCGCAGCGCATCCGGCGCGCGCGCGATCAGCGCCTTGCCGACCTGTTCGCCACCGGCACCAGGGGAAAGCGTAACCGCCGCCTCGCTGCGGCTGGTGTCTCCCGTCAACCGATCATAATCGCTATCGCGGATCACCACCGCGCCTTGTTGCCGCGCATAATCACGCCACACCCCCGCCACCACAAACCGCCCGCCGATGGGCAGCGTCACTGTTTTCCCAACCCGCCAGTGGTACAGCCGGGCGGCGGGTTCAGATATCCATACCGGCATTGCGCCAGCGGGCAGCGTGGCCGCCTTTTCGATCAGGATCAGCGTTGGATCATTGGGCAACACTGGCCGGGCGATCAGCGATACTGGCGGACGATCTGGCGCGAGGGTGATCGGAATCTGGCGGCTGAAGGCGATGCGCGCCACGCCCGGCGTTGCCGCCAGCCGTGCCTGTGCTGCCCGGTCAAATCCCCCTGCGCCGTCGACGCGCAGATACAGGTCGCTCGACAGCACTTGCCCCAGCCAGCCATCCACCGCGCCGCGAAAACTGGTGACCATCACCGCCATCGCAATCATCAACGCGGTGCTGGCGACTATACCGCACAATGCCGTCGCCGCCTGCCCCGGCGCACCGTGCAAATGACGGATCGCCAGATCCATCGGCACCCACCCGCCCGGTCGCCGCGCCAGCGGGGCCAGCAGCGCGCGCGCCAGCCACGGCATCCCGGCAATACAGCCTGCCAAAATCAGCGCCATGCTGCCAAAGCCGAACAGCGGCAGGCCGCCAATTGCTGGCAGGAAAGCCATTGCCCCGCCGCCTGCAATCAACCCTGCCGCCAACCCCCAGTTCACCGGCGTGCGCGGATCAACCACATCGCCTGCATTGCGCAAAGCGACCGCCGGGGCAGCCTGCGCCGCGATCCGCGCAGGCACCACGCTGCCCAGCACCGCCGTCAGCACGCCCAGCCCGAAAAACCCCAACGCGCCAACGGGCGAAAAACCGAGCCGCGACGCGCCACCGTTGAAATAGCCAGCACCCAGATCACCGCCCAAACTCGCCACAGCGCCGAAAGCAAGCGCATAGCCCAGCATCAGCCCCAGCAGCGCGCCGATCACGCCAATCGCCAGCCCCTCCAACGCCACCGTGGCGACTATCCCGGCGCGGGGCAGGCCCAAGGTACGCACCAGTGCAAACGCGCGCAGCCGCCGGGCGACCGACAGTGATTGCGCGGAAAACACCAGAAACCCGCCAGTCAGCAACGCCACCAGCGCCAGCATTTCCAGATTGACGCGGTACGCCCGCGACAGCGCATCGCTGCGCGCCCCTGCGCTGGTATCGGTATCGATCACGGCATCGGGCGGCAGAATGGCGCGCAGGCCAGCATCATCTGCGCCGCGAGCAAGCTTCACATCGATGCGGTCGAGCTTGCCCAACCGATCAAACCGCCACTGCGCGGCGGCGATATCGATGACGCCAATCGATTGCCCCTCGGCAATGCCCGGCAAGCCGCCCGCCACCCGAAAATCCGCCGCCTTGCCGCCCGCCACCAGCCGCACCGGATCGCCGGGCTTTACCGCCAGATCGCGCATCGCGCTCGCCGACAGGAACAGCGCGTCATAGGCAAAGGCGGTGTCCGCCGCGCTATCCAGCCCGCGCGCGGGAAAGCCGATCAGCGAGGGGGTAACCTGCGCCGCGCGGATCACATCCAGCCCGATCAGCCGAAGCCGCGCCTTGCCTGACCGCGCCGCCAGCACCAGCACCGGACTGGCATCGGCCACGCCCGGCGCGGTGGCGATGCGGGGATACAGCGCCTCATCAAACCCCAGCGGGCTGGCGGCGCGCACGCGTAAATCCGCCGTGCCGTTCACCGTTTTTACCGCATCGGCAAACGCGCCGAGCGCCGATCCGTTGACCAGATGCACCGCAAAGCCCAGCGCCACGCCAATCGCAATCGCCACCGCCGTCAGCGCCAGCCGCACCGGGTGTGCGCGCCATTCGCCGATGATCAGCCAGCGCAGCGCCAGTCGTGCCGGGGCAATTCCCCGGTCAGTCACGCGGGCGCTCAACCAGCCCGTCGGGGGTCAGCGTCAAGGTGCGATCCGCAATCGCGGCGGCGGCGGCGGAATGGGTGACGATGATCGCGGCCACCCCGCCCTCGCGCACCGCATCGGCAAACAGCGCCAGCACCCGCGCCGCCGTTTCGGGATCAAGATTGCCGGTCGGTTCGTCCGCCAAAATAATCGCGGGGCGGTGGACCAGCGCCCGGGCAATCGCCACGCGCTGCAACTCGCCGCCGGATAAATCGCGCGCATAGCCATCGCCCCGCGTCCCCAGCCCGACGCGCTCCAGCATCGCCTGCGCCTGTGCGCTCACCTGCGCGCGGTTGCTCGACACCAGCGCGAGCGGCAGCGCGACATTCTGCCGCAGCGTCAGATAGGGCAGCACATGAAAGGCCTGGAACACAAAGCCAATCCGGGTGCGGCGCACCGCCGTCAGCGCCGCTTCGTCCAGCCCGTCCAGCGCGGTGCCCTCAATCGCGATCGTGCCACTATCCGCCCGGTCCAGCCCGGCAAGCATGTTGAGCAAGGTTGACTTGCCGACGCCGCTTTCGCCGACAATCGCGATCAGCCCGCCTGCGTCCACCGTCAGATCAAGCCCGCTGAACAACGTGCGCCCGCCCGGCACGGATTTGGATAGTCCGGTGACGTTGAGAAGGGGCGCGCTCACCAGAATTGCGTTCCGGGCGGGCCCTTGAACGGGCCAGCCACCGCGCTGGTGATCCAGCCGCCATAAAAGCCGCCGGGTTGCGGCGTCACCTGTTCGCCATCGACGAAACACGCGTCCATTGGGGCGGCATAAAAGGCGATGTGGTCGCGTAAACACGCAAAGCTGCGGGTGGGTGCGGGATAGGCCCACCCGACCCGCGACAGCCGCCGCGTCGGGCCAATCACGTCGAAATAGCGTGCCTGCCCCTTCCATTCACAGATGCTCGATCCGCCACCCGCCAGCGCGAGCATCGCCTGATCGACATCGGCGGGCGGGAAGTAATAGCTGGGCGGGTGGCTGGTCTCCAGCGTGCGGACGCCGTTTCGGGTTTCGGCCAGCACTTTACCTTCAAACACAATCCGCAAATGCGCGTCCGTCAGCTCAGCGATGGCGGGGCGCGTATAATCCCATACGCTTTCCTGGCCGGGGCGGGTGGGATCAGGACTGGGGTGGCGCATAGGGGGCTATCCAGTAAGCGGGGGTGGCAGTGTATTACCGCGCCAAATCGCCGCGACAATACGGCCATGCGGGTTTAATCCCAAACCATC
>JBBSCC010000227.1:0-4310 GCA_038250735.1 Sphingomonadales bacterium
GGCGGCGCGCGCCAATGGCGACCTTTATTGGCTGAATGATCAATCATACGCCTATAGCGGCGCGTCTGCTGGCGCTTTGGAAGGCGCTACGGCGTGGGGCGATATCGTCCACCCCGATGATTTGCCCCAGGCGGGCGCGCGCTGGGCCGCCGCAATTGCTGCGGGTGTCGTGTATGAAACCGAGTTCCGGATAAGGCGGTCAGATGGCCATTATCGCTGGTTCTTGGTGCGTGCCGAACCCATTCATGATGCAGATGGTTTGCTGACCGGCTGGGTGGGCACCAACACCGATATCGATGATCTGCGCGAGACTGAAGCCGCACTGCGGATCGCCAATGAAACGTTGGAAGAACAGGTGCATGCGCGCACCGCCGAGGTGCAGGCAAAAGAGGCGCGGCTGCGCACCATCTTTGAAACCAGCTTTGGATTTCAGGGCTTGCTCGATCCCGACGGGATATTGCTCGATGCCAACTCAACGGCGCTGGCGGCGATCAATTGCACGCTGAACGACATTGTCGGCATGCGTTTTTGGGAAACGCCGTGGTTCGCTGGCAATCCGGGCATGGATGAAGCGATGCAGCAGGCGGTGCATGCCGTGGCGAGCGGTGCGGTAATCAAGCAGGAATTGCTGCTCAACCTGCCCGTTGGGGGATGGCGATGGTTCGATTTTGTCCTGCGGCCCATTATGTCGGCGCAAGGCGAAGTGATTGCAATTGTACCCGAAGCACAGGAAACGACTGATCGACGCGCGGCTGAAGAAGCGCTTCGCCAATCGCAAAAACTGGAGGCGATGGGCCAGCTGACGGGCGGCGTGGCGCATGATTTCAACAATCTGCTGACCCCGATCATCGGCACGCTTGATCTGCTGAGCCGCAGGGGATTTGGCGGCGAGCGCGAGCAACGACTGATTGAGGGCGGGCTGCAATCAGCGGAACGTGCCCGCACGCTGGTGCAACGCCTGCTGGCATTTGCACGCCGCCAGCCATTGCAGCCCCAGCCGGTTGATGTCGCCGCGCTGATCCGGTCGATTAGCGATTTGATCGCCAGTACGTCGGGTCCGCGCATCCGCATTGATCTGGCGATCCGGGAGCCACTGCCAGCGGCCACGGCAGAGGTGAACCAGCTTGAAATGGCGTTGCTGAACCTGGCCGTAAATGCGCGCGACGCGATGTCGGCTGGCGGCACGCTGACGATCGGGGCGTCGGCACAGATGATCGCCGCAGGTAGCCGACCGGGCCTAGCAGCAGGGCGTTATGTGATGATCACCGTCAGCGACACCGGCGTTGGCATGAACGAATATACGTTACGCCACGCGATTGAGCCGTTTTTCTCCACCAAGGGCATTGGCAAGGGCACCGGGCTTGGCCTGTCGATGGTGCATGGGTTGGCATCGCAGCTGGGCGGTGCGCTGACAATTTCGAGCAAGCCGGGACTGGGCACGACGATTGAGCTGTTGCTGCCGGTGTCCGATTCAGCCGCCGCTGCGATTGAACCGCCGGCCGAACTGATAGCCGCCCCGCGCGGGGCAGGCACCGTGCTGCTGGTCGATGACGAGGAACAGGTGCGAGTGACGACGGCCGATATGCTGATCGAAATCGGATATGACGTGATCGAAGTTGCATCGGGTGAAGCCGCCATTGAACTGCTGGATCGCCGAAAGGTGGATTTGATTGTTACCGATCATCTGATGGGGGGCATGACCGGGATGGCCCTGATTGAACATGTGCGGACCAGCGTGCCTGACATGCCCGTGCTGGTCATTTCGGGCTATGCCGATGCGGCGGGCATCGCCGCTGATGTGCCCCGTTTGACCAAGCCGTTCCGCAGTGCCGAACTGGCGGCAATGCTATCCGGGCTGCACGCGCGCTGAGCGACAACGTCCAATTTTCGATGGCTGTTATAGGCGGATAGCGGTTTTCATCAGTCTCGTGCGGGGACGGGCATGAAATACCGCATAACGACCAGTGGATTCGCCGCCAATCTTCGCTTAGTACCGCGCTCGTGCCGTCGATTCATGCCCTTGCCAATCCTGCCCGCTTTCTAAAGCTGGCACGTCCGCTGACCCCGGCGTTGTTCTGGGCGGGGGCGCTGCTGATCGCTTTTGGCAGCTGGGCCGGGCTGACGCAGACGCCCGCTGATTATCTTCAGGGTGAAACCGTCCGCATTCTGTACATCCATGTGCCGACCGCGTGGCTGGGCATGGCCGGGTGGAGCGGCATCGCGGTGTCGAGCCTTACCTATCTGATCTGGCGTCACCCGCTGTCGATGCTCGCCGCGCGCGCCATGGCGCTGCCGGGCGCCATGTTTGCCGCGCTTTGCCTGGCGACCGGATCAATCTGGGGTCGCCCGACCTGGGGTACGTGGTGGGAATGGGACGGTCGGCTGACGTCGATGTTGTTGCTGTTCTTTGTGTATCTAGGTTTCATGGGGCTTGCCCGTGCCGACGCTGACCGTGGCGGCGATGGCCGCATTCCGGCGCTTTACGGGATCGCCGGATCAGTGCTGCTGCCCATCATCCGCTATTCAGTGGTATGGTGGAATACGCTGCATCAGGGGCAGAGCATTGGGCTTACCAAGCAAACGATCGATGGATCTCTCATCTGGCCGCTGTGGTACACATTGGGCGGGTTCACCCTGTTTTTTGCGGGCATCGTGCTGATGCGGATGCGCGCGGCGCTTGCCACCAGCAAGGCAGAGGCGCGGATGCGACGGATGGCGCAGGCATGAACCCCTGGCCCTTCGTCACTGCCGCTTATGCGATTACGCTGGTTGCTTCAGCCGGCATCGCGCTATTCAGTTATATGGCGATGCGCGCCGCCGAAAAGGGCAGTAAATGAAAGCGAAGCATCAACGAATGACGCTGGCGGTGCTCGCGGTGGCGGCAATTGCCGGATCAAGCGGGCTGGCGTTATCGGCACTGAAGGATCAGGCGGCGTTTTTCTATGCACCGGGCGATGTCGCCAAGCAGGGCCTGCCGCTGGGGCGGGCTGTGCGGCTGGGTGGCATGGTTGAAGGCGGATCGATCAAGAAGCAGGCTGACGGCGTGACGATCCGCTTCATCGTCACCGATGGCAAGGCGACCGTGCCGGTTACATTCAGCGGCATCACGCCTGATCTATTCAAGGAAAAATCCGGCGTTGTCGCCGAAGGCAAGTTCCAGCCCGATGGCAGCTTTGTCGCCGATAACCTGCTGGCCAAGCATGATGAACGGTACATGCCCCCAGAAATGGCAGGCAAAATGGCGGCGAACATGACGCCGGGGAAAGCACAGCTTGGCGACTTGCCGCTCGGGAAAATAACGCCACAATGATTGCTGAAGCGGGGCTCGCCGCACTCTGGATCGCTGCTGCGCTGGCCGCGCTGCAATTCGCATTGGCCGCACTTGGTGTGGCGCGGGGTGACCCCGATGTGATGAATGCTGTGCGCCCCGTTGCGGTGGTGCAGGGCCTGGTCATCATGGTCGCGCTGGCGGTGCTGATGTGGTTGTTCATCACATCCGACATGTCGGTATTGCTGGTTGCACAGAACAGCCATTCGGCCAAGCCGATGCTGTATAAAATCGCCGGTGCCTGGGGCAATCATGAAGGATCGATGCTGCTTTGGGTGACGATCCTGGGCATGGCGGGCGGCGCGGTGGCGGTGCTGGAACGGCGGCTGCAGGTGTCGACGCTGGTGGCGACGCTGGGCGCACAGGCGCTGATCGCGCTGGGATTTTATGCCTTCTTGTTGTTCTCATCCAATCCGTTCGCGCGGTTAACCCCGTCGCCGGTTGACGGCAACGGCCTGAACCCGTTGCTGCAAGACCCCGGTCTCGCCTTCCATCCGCCCACGCTGTACATTGGTTATGTCGGCATTTCGGTGGCGTTTTCGTTCGCGGTTGGCGCAATGGTGACCCGCGATGTTGGCCCCGCCTTTGCGCGCGCGATGCGCCCCTGGGTGCTGGGGGCGTGGATTTTCCTGACGCTGGGCATCACCGCAGGCAGTTACTGGGCCTATTATGAGCTTGGCTGGGGCGGCTGGTGGTTTTGGGATCCGGTGGAAAATGCGTCACTGATGCCCTGGCTGGCGGCGACGGCGCTGCTCCATTCGGTGACGGTGCTCGCCACACGAGACGGGCTGCGGGCCTGGACGATCATGCTGGCGGTTGTGGCTTTTTCGATGTCGATGATCGGCACGTTTTTGGTGCGATCGGGCATTTTGACGAGCGTGCATGCCTTTGCCGTCGATCCTGAGCGCGGCAGCTTCATCTTGGCGCTGCTCGCGCTGTATATTGGCGGCGCGCTGGCGCTGTTCGCGCTGCGGGTGGGCAC
>JBBSCC010000228.1:0-4303 GCA_038250735.1 Sphingomonadales bacterium
GGGTTCAGGAACGGGTTGTCGAGCCGGATGTCTTCACGAACGTCGGCAGTGCCGCGGGTGCCCTGGTTAAACGACGGACCGGCATTGTTGCCGAGGGCGTTGATCCGGTTCCACTTGGCTTCAACGAACAGTTCAGCCGCTTGCGAGAATTCGAAGTGACCCACCAGGTTGAAATTGTAGCGTTCGGTGAACGGAAGCACCGATACGCGCTGCCCTTCACGACCGGTCTGGCCATTGCCGCCCACGATCGTTGGGTTCAGGCCGGTACCAAAGCGCGTACCGGTCTGTTGGAACAAGCGACCACCTTCGTCGAAAAGATAGGTGCAGTTGAAAGCGGTACCCAATGTGTTTGGCCCACCATTGTTTGCAGTGGTGGCGTTGCCGCAAAGGCCGGTGTTCGGCAAGTTGCGCTGGTTGATTGGCACCAAGCCGTTGGTGCTGATGGTCGAGCTACGGATGTTGGTGAAGAAGGCAGTGTCCGGGAAGCCGTCGCCGCCATTGACGATGCCAGCGCCGCCATCCGCATCAACTGTCGCGAAATTGTCAGCGCTACGGAATGCTGGAACGTCAGAGGCAAACACACGATCGGTGCGGTTATATTCACCGTGCAGGGTGATGTTGCCACGGCCGCCGGCAAAATTGCGGCCTGCGAGCAGCGAGATATACTGGTTGCCACCAAAGCCTGCCTGCGTCACGCCCGCCTGGCCGCGAACCGATACGCCCTGATAATCACGGCGCAGCACAAAGTTCACGACACCGGCAATAGCGTCCGACCCGTAAATGGCCGAGTTGCCGCCGGTCACGATGTCAACGCGCTCAATGAGGTCTGAAGGGATGGTGCTGACGTCAACTGACGCGGCGTTGTTCAGAATGTCGGCAGGAACATGGCGACGGCCATTGACCAACACCAGCGTGCGAACTGTGCCCAGCCCGCGAAGATCGAGAAGGTTCAGGCCGGCGATGCCGATGCCCAGACCTGGGTTCTGTTGGGCAAACGTGCTGCGCAGCTGCGGAAGATCGTTCAGCAAGTCGCCAACGCTGGTCTGACCTTGCTGGAAGATCACGTCGCCCGCGATCGAGGTGATCGGCACGGTCGATTCAAGATTGGGACGACGAATGCGCGAACCGGTAACGGTGATTGCTTCCTTGGTGTCGGCCATCGCTTCGTCATCTTGGGTCGATGTGGTGGTTGATTCAGGCGCGGTCTGCGCGGACGCTGCCATCGGGAAACCGGCCAAAATGCCAACGAGCGCGGTGGCGCCCAACAACTGCTTCATCTTCATCGATGTGCCCCATTAAGAAATTTTCGGACGATATTGTCCTGACGCTGCATACAGACGGTTCACGCCCTGCGATGCAAGGCGAATATGAACGTTTGCTGACAATCATGTGAAGTTTCGACGCTGCGTGTTGCTGGAATGCAACGGATTATGGCGGTTGAAACGGCCGTGCTGCGCTGCACTATTTTATCTATCAAGGCGGGGCATTTTCGCGAAACAATATTTCAACCGCCCGAAAGCCGTCTGCTCGGCCTTATCGCTCAACGCACAGTGCGATGCCCATGCCACCGCCGATGCAGAGCGTCGCCAGCCCCTTTTTCGCGTCGCGGCGACCCATTTCATAGAGCAAGGTTGTCAGCACGCGCGCGCCTGACGCGCCGATGGGGTGGCCGATGGCGATAGCGCCGCCGTTCACGTTGATGCGTGCTGGGTCCCAGCCAAGCTCTTTGTTCACTGACAGCGCCTGTGCGGCAAAGGCTTCGTTCGATTCGATCAGGTCCAAGTCGCCGATTGCCCAACCTGCCTTTTCGAGCGCCCGGCGCGTGGCGGGAACGGGGCCGATGCCCATGATGGAAGGGTCAACGCCTGCCGATGCCCAACTGGCGATCCGCGCGAGAATGGGCGATCCGCGCCTTTCGGCCTCAGCGCGGCTCATGATGACCAGCGCGGCGGCACCGTCGTTCAGCCCGCTGGCATTGGCCGCCGTAACGGTGCCGTCTTTCTTGAACGCAGGTTTCACGCCCGAAACACTGTCAATCGTCACGCCTGCGCGGATATATTCATCGTCGGACACGATCGTATCGCCCTTGCGGCCCTTGATCGTCACAGCGGCGATTTCATCCTTGAAGCGACCGGCGGTGCGGGCGGCCTCTGCCTTGTTTTGCGACGCGACGGAGAATTCATCCTGCGCCTCGCGCGTTACCTGATATTTCTCGGCCAGATTTTCGGCGGTGATGCCCATATGATAGCCGTTGAACACATCGATCAGCCCGTCCTTGATCATGGTGTCGATCAATTGGAGATCGCCCATTTTCTGCCCGCCGCGCAGGAACTGCGCGTGCGGGGCCAGCGACATCGATTCCTGCCCACCGGCGACCACAATCGTCGCATCGCCCGCCATGATCGCCTGCGCCGCCAGCGCCACCGCGCGCAGGCCCGATCCGCATACCTGGTTCACGCTCCACGCCGGAATTTCCTTTGGAACACCGGCGGCCATTGCGGCCTGACGGGCCGGGTTCTGGCCTTGGGCGGCGGTTAACACCTGGCCCAGGATCACTTCGGACACCGCGGCACCGGAAACCCCCGCCTGCGCCAACGCGGCCTCAATCGCCACCTGCCCCAGCACATGCGCTGGCGTTGCGCCAAACGCGCCCATGAAGCTGCCAACCGGGGTGCGCTTGGCGGCGGTGATGACGATATCGATCATGGCAAACTCCTGCGGCGTAAAGATTAGGTCGTTATCTAGCCCCCGTAACGCGGCTAATCCAGTCGTTGAGGGGCGACCATAGTTGCACCCGCGCCCCGCGCCCGACAATCATGCCGACATGCCCTGCTGCCAATTCATGCCGATCGGCAAATCCGGCAGCACTGGCGGCGGGGACAATCCGGTCATGCAGCGAGACGAAATCGATGCAGGGGCAGGTCAGGCGGTGCAATGCAATCGGCGTGCCGTCCACCAGCCATTGGCCAGTGCCCGTGATATCGTCGGCAAACAGCCCTTCGAACATTTGCGCGCCTGCAGCATAGGGCAATGGCGCGCCCGCATTCGCCCAATCCTCCAGCGCAACAAAACTGCGCGCGTCGGCGCTGCCCGGCGGCATCGCGGCGAAGGATTCATATTTGGCGATGGTGCGCGCCGGGTCGAGCTGCCAGAAGCCGGATTGCAGCACCTCCATCGGCACCAGCCCCATCGCGGTACAGGCCGGCTTGGCGGCTGCCCACAGCGCGGCGATTCGGCTGCGCGCGGCCGCATCGAAGCCGCTAAAGTGCCACGGTGCCGCAATCATCGCCAGACCAGCGATGGGGGTCAGGCAGGCCGCCGCCGCTGCAATCGTACCGCCCAGGCAATAGCCGATCAGCACCGGCGGTTCGGGTAGCTTGGCGATCAGTGGCAGCAATAACTGCGTCACATGGTCGCCAAGGTCCATCGCACGCGCGGCGGCGTTGGGCGTGCCCCAATCGACCAGCCAGACATGATGGCCTTGCTCGGCCAGCCAGCGCAGCAGCGATTTCTGGCGAGTAAGGTCGACGATGAAGGGCGGGTTGATCAGCGATGGCACCACCACCACCGGTCGCCCCGTGCCGCCATAATCGCGCAGCATCGCCCGGCCGCGCCGATGCTTCACCCCGCCCAACCGTCTGCGCGGCCCGCGATCTGCCTGTTGATATGCAGCCAGACCGGTCAATGCTGCGGTGCGGCGTTCGGGCGATTGTGCAGTTTGTGTGCGCAGCATCTCCAGGAACAGCGGCAGCGGTCGCGGCCCGTGTTGCGGCGCGGCATGAAACGGTGTTACAGGGTCTTTATGCACCCCCGGGGGATCTCCCATGAAAAAGACCGCTTCTGATGACGGCATCGTCATCATCAAAAAATACGCCAACCGGCGGCTCTATAATACCGAAACTTCATCCTACATTACGCTTGAGCACTTGGCCGCGATGACGCGGGAGGGCCGTGAGTTCAAGGTAGTCGACGCCAAAACCGATGAAGACATTACCCATAATGTGCTGACCCAGATCATCATGGAAGAGGAATCGCGCGGGCAGACGATGCTGCCGGTGAATTTCCTGCGCCAGCTGATCTCGATGTACGGCGATTCGATGCAATCGATGGTCCCCGGCTATCTGGAAGCATCGATGGACGGTTTTCGGCGCAATCAGGCGCAGTTTAAATCGGCGGTTGAGGGCGCGTTTGCGCATTCACCCTTTGCGGAAATCGCCAAGCGCAACATTGCCATGTTCGAAGCAGCAACCGCCGCGTTCAAGCCCGGCGGCGCACCAGACACCGCCGCGCGCAAGGATGACGA
>JBBSCC010000229.1:0-4291 GCA_038250735.1 Sphingomonadales bacterium
GCGAATCGAGGCGAAAACGCACAATGTTGCCGCCATCGTTCAACAGCGTGAAGTGATCACCATCGACGATCAGCGATGAAAAACCGCCAAAGGCCGGATCAGCGCTGGTTAGCCGATAACCACGTTCAAAAATCAATGCCCCCAAACGTCGCCGCGCAGGCGATTCGGGATACAGCGTCACCGGCATTGCCACCCATGCCGCCCGTGCACCCAGCAGGGGCAGGCGCGGAACCGTCGACCAGCTGGGCACAAACAGCAGGAGCAATACAATCGATCGGATAACAGGTGATTGGAACAGCGACATTACCCATCCTTAGCCCAGCCAGCCGCCCCTGACAGGCCCGTCGCCCCGCAGTTTTTGTGATGAACGTGCGATAACAGACGCATTCAGACTTCGCTCAAGTGGACGGTACCATAAAGGCATTGTCGAACAGCGGCAGCTTGCCCCGACCGTATCGGAACGGGGCGCTGATGAGGAGAATGACCATGTTGAAGAAATTGTCACTTGCAAGCGTCGCCCTCGCCATCAGCGCAAGCGCCCTTGTTCCTGTCGCATCAGCGTCGGCGCAGGATTATCGCGGCGGCTATCGCGGTGATGTTTATCAGGAGCAGTATCGCGGCGACCCATATGCCAATCAATACGGCAACCAATATGGTGGCCAGTACAACAATGGCCGCTACAATCAGGCATATAACCAATCGTACAATGACCGGTACGATGATCGTTTCAATGATCGTCGCTATCGCCGGGATGTCCGCAACGATCGCCGTTGCAACGACGGCACTGGCGGTGCGCTGCTTGGCGCAATCGCTGGTGGCTTGCTCGGCAATTCTATTGCGGGTCGTGGTGACCGGACAGCTGGCGCACTCATCGGTGGCATCGGCGGCGCGCTCGCGGGCCGGGCCATTGAGCGTGATGGCCGCAACGGGTGCCGCAACTATCGCTAAGTCTTCCCTCGCGTAGCGTATCGAGGGCGGGGCCCGGTCTCACCAGAGACCGGGCCCTAACTATTTGGGGCGCGTAAGCCCGTCAGTACATGTGTTGGCCGCCATTGATGCTCAGCGTCGAACCGGTGACAAACCCGCCATCCTCCGAACACAAAAACACCACCGCGCGCGCGATCTCCATTGCCTGACCCAAGCGCCCGACCGGGATTTTCGCGACAATTTTTTCTAGGACATCGGCAGGCACAGCGGCCACCATATCGGTGTCAATATAGCCCGGTGCGATAGCGTTGACGGTAACGCCTGCCCGAGCGCCCTCTTGCGCCAATGCCTTGGTAAAACCGTGGATGCCCGATTTGGCCGCAGCGTAATTCACCTGGCCATATTGCCCGGCCTGCCCGTTAATCGATCCGATATTGACGATCCGGCCCCATTTGCGATCCCGCATCCCGGGAAACACACCCTTTGCCATGTTGAAGCAGCCACCCAAATTGGTGTCGATCACTTCTTTCCATGCCTGATAGGTCAGTTTCATGATCGTGCCGTCGCGGGTGATGCCAGCATTGTTGACCAGCACATCAACGGGGCCAAGCGCATCTGTAACGGTGGCGCAACCGGACTGGCAGGCATCGTAATCGGCCACGTCCCATTTGAAGGCCGCAATCCCGGTGCGTTCGGTAAATTCCTTGGCGCGCGCATCGTTGCCGCAATAATTGGCGGCGACGGTCAGCCCGCTATCGCGCAACGCGATGCTGATCGCCTCACCAATGCCACGCGTTCCCCCGGTTACGATTGCCACGCGTGCCATATTCTCTCTCCTACGTTTTTCTTATCCCGTGGCTTTAGAACGGGATTTGCCACCCTTCAAGTTCACGGGCAATCAGCGCGCGCAGCATTGCAATGCCGGTATCGCTGTCATTCAGGCAGGGAATATAGCCAAAATGCGTGCCGCCATGTTCTTCAAAACTTTCCCGCCCGCGAATCGCCAGTTCTTCGAGCGTTTCAAGGCAATCGGCGGAAAAGCCAGGTGCGATAATCGCGATCTTTTTGATCCCCTTACCGGGCAACGCTTCAAGCGTGTCGTCGGTGGCGGGTTCAAGCCATTTCGCCCGACCAAAGCGTGACTGAAACGTGATCACCACGGGCCTGCCAAGCGCCTCGCCCAGTAACCGCGCGGTTTTTTGGCAGTGGCAATGGTATGGATCGCCCAGTTCCAAGGTGCGCACCGGCATGCCATGAAAACTCACCACCAGCGCATCTGGGACAAAATCGAGCTTTTCGAGCCCCGCCACAATCGATTGGCGAAGCGCATCGATGTACAGTGGGTCATCGAAATAGGGTGGCAGGGTGCGCATTGCCGGTTGCCAGCGCATCGCGGCCAGTGCCTCAAACGCCTTATCATTGGCTGTCGCGGTCGTGGCACCGCAATATTGCGGATACAGCGGCGCAAGCAAAATCCGGTCGCACCCGGCATCCTTCATCGCCTGCAACCGTTCCGGGATGGACGGCTTGCCATAGCGCATCGCCCAATCGACCGTGACATTCGCGCCGAATGCACCCTGCAACGCCGCCGATTGCGCCTTTGTGATGCTTGCCAGTGGCGATCCGTCCGGCCCCCATACCTGCGCATAGGCCTCTGCAGATTTCTGCGGCCGCGTGTTCAGGATGATCCCGCGCAAAATGGGCTGCCACAGGATTTGCGGAATCTCGACCACCCTGCGGTCCGACAGGAATTCCGCGAGATAACGGCGCACCGACTTGGTATCCGGCCCGTCGGGCGTGCCCAAATTCGTCAATAACACCCCCAGCTTGCGAGGCGGGACGGGGGGGTGATCGGCAGGCAGGTGATTGGCGGGAAGAATCATGCTGGGGATGCGGTAAACGGCAACCGCCGCAAACGAAACCCCGCACTTGCCTGAAGTGCGTTGGCAATTGCCGGCGCAACCGGCGGCACCGCCAGTTCGGCCACCCCGCCCGGTTCGGCTTCGCTGCGAATCATTTCGATCGTGATGTCAGGAATATCGCCAAGCCGGGGCAGGCGCAGGTCGGCAAAGCTGCGTGCGTCAGCGACATTTTCGGTAAAGCCGGTCGATCCGCCCAACGCCGCTGCCATCCCGAAAATCAAACCGCCTTCAATCTGTTGACGAACGATATCGGGATTGATCTGCCGACCGCAATCCACCGCCGCGACAAGCCGGTCGACCACCGGACGCTGGCCATCTTCAAAATGCGCCTCTGCCAACACCGCAATATGGCTACCGCGAAAACTGTGGCAGGCAATACCCTGCGCGCTGCCCGGCACGCCGCCTTCCCAGCCGCCCAGCGCCGCTGCCGTCGACAGGCAGCGAACGAGCCGCGGTTCAGCGGTGATTGATACCCGGAACGACAGCGGTTCGGTGCCCGCGACATGGGCGAGTTCATCAAGAAAACATTCGTTGAAGAACGCGGTGTAACTATGCGCACCTGACCGCCAATGGCCGGTCGGCACACCAATTTCCGCCGGATGGTGGTCAACCGCATAGGCCGGGAAGCGATAAAAGGGCAGCGCACCCGCCACCGCATAGGGGTCGCCCCGCCCCTCCAATGCCAGCGCCGCGTGCACGGCGGCATCATTCACCGTCAGCCGATTGGCGAGTTCGCGCCCGGTATTGGGCGCGGCGATTTTGGCCAGCCAGCCCATAATCGTCCCGTTCGGCCCTAGTCGCGCGGTCATCCGCGCCGCCGCAGGCGGGCGGTACCGGTCGTGGAGCAGATCTTCATAGCGCGACCAGACAAGCTGCACCGGTCGCTTCATCCGCTGCGCGATGACGGCGGCCTGTTCGGCGACCTGATGCTCAAGGTTGGCCCCGAATGATCCGCCGATCAGCATGGGATGAACGATGACCGAATCGGGCGAAATGCCAATCGCCGCCGCTGCCGCCGCCCGCGCCAGACCGGGCGCAAGGGTTGGCAGCCACAGCTCAAGCCGCCCCTTATCGAACCGCGCGGTCGCGGTCATCGTTTCCAGGGCCGCATGCGCAGCAAGCCCGACCTGATAATCGGCGGTTACTACCTGCGCGCCCTTGAACACCGCCGCCAGATCGCCCTGCGCGGCCATGCGCTGGCCGGGCCCCGCCAACGCGGCGGACAGCGCCGAATTCATGCTGTCAGTGTTGATGATGGCGCCGCTGGTTTCGAATGTGGGCAGCAGGGCATCCAGCGCGCGGTTGGCCGCCCACCAGTTATTGGCAACCACCGCAACCCAGCGCGGTTGCTCAATCACCTCCAACACGCCCCTGATCTTGCTGGCGGCCGTGCGGTTGATTTTGGTGAGGCGCGTGTCACCCACCGGCCCCTGGCGGATCGC
>JBBSCC010000230.1:0-4218 GCA_038250735.1 Sphingomonadales bacterium
CTTGATCGCACCCTGATGACCGAAAACGCCAATTATTATTTCACCGATGTCGCGCTGGGCGATTACCGCGCATCGTTGGGCGCGCTGGGTGAGCCAAAGTCGTTTGAGGCGGTTCGAAAGCCCCGCGCGCGCGGCGGCTTCGTCAATCGCAACTACAAGGTGGTGTATGAAGGCCAGACGCTGAACATCGTCACCTATAGCGAGCCGGGCGACACGGGACGGTTCGAGCAATTTCTGGTGATGCCCACACAATGACCGACTTTTCGAGCCTGCTCCAACCCGATCGCGGGCAGCCCGCGCGCCTGATTGAAGTCGTGCATCCTGACGCGTTTACCGACTGGCTTACAAAACAACCGCCGCGCATCCGCAGCGCGGTGGCGGCGCACAAAATTACCGGTAAGCCCGGCAATCGCGCGCTGCTGCCCGGCGACGGGCCGGATGATTGGCACGCGCTGCTGATCTGCAACGAAGCGGAAAATTCTCCGTGGCGGATCGCGTCACAAGGCGATGTGCTGCCAGAGGGGACATACCGACTGAAGGACGGGCCGGTCGGCGCGGCGGGGCTTGGCTGGATGCTCGCCCAGCACCGTTTTGATCGGTATCGCAAACCAGAACCGGCATTGGCGCGGGTGCTGCTGACCAGCGATCCTGCGCGAATTGAAGAAACCGTGCGGCTGGCCAATGCGACCGCCAAGGTCCGCGATCTCGTCAACACCGGCGCGTCGGATCTGGGCCCGGCGGAGCTGGAGGCTGAGGCGGAAGCACTGGCGGCGCAATACGGGGCGACAGTCACCGTGACGCGCGGCGATGCGCTGGCACAGGGTTTTCCGATGATCCACATCGTCGGTCAGGCCGCCAGCCGTGACCGCGCGCCGCGCCTGATTGAGCTTGAATGGGGCAACCCCGCGCACCCTCGGCTCGCGGTGATCGGCAAGGGCGTGTGCTTTGATTCGGGCGGGCTGGATATCAAGCCATCATCGGGCATGCGGCTGATGAAAAAGGATATGGGTGGGGCCGCGCATGCGCTGGCGCTGGCCGGGCTGGTCATGGCCAGCGGGTTGAAGGTGCGGCTGCATCTGCTGATCCCGGCGGTGGAAAATGCCATTGCGGGCAATGCTTTTCGGCCCGGCGATATCCTGCCCACCCGCGCCGGGCTGACCGTGGAAAACACCAATACCGATGCCGAGGGTCGACTGATCCTGGGCGATGCGTTGACGCTGGCGGGTGAGCATAAGCCCGATCTGATCATCGATTTTGCCACGTTGACCGGCGCGGCGCGCGTTGCGCTGGGCCCTGATTTGCCCGCCACGTTTGCCAATGACGATGCGCTGGGCGACGCGATGCTGGCTGCAGGGCGCGACACGCTCGATCCACTATGGCGGCTGCCGCTGTGGGACGGGTATGACGATATGCTGAAATCCGACATTGCCGACATGGTCAACGCGGCCGATGGCGGCTTTGCGGGCTCAATCACCGCCGCGCTGTTCCTGCGCCGGTTCGTGCCTGCGGGCATTCCGTGGGTTCACCTGGACACTTTTGCGTGGCGACCCGTGGCCAAGCCGGGGCGACCAAAGGGCGGCGAAGCGCTGGGGCTGCGGGCAAGCTGGGCGATGCTGAAGGCGCGCTATTCGGCATAACCCGTTGCCATCAGGCCCGCACGCGGAACGCTTGAGCTGATTGCGGGTTAGTCCTTCATGCCCTGTGCCTGGCGACACCGACAGGCAGCCTGAAGGAAAAATGACATGCTGTGGACCCTGGTACTGATCCTGATTATCCTGTGGGCGCTTGGCCTTGGCTTTCATATCGCAGGCGGCTTGATCCACCTGTTGCTCGTCGTGGCCGTGGTGGTGGTCGTGTTTCGCCTGATCACCGGGCGGCGCGCACTTTAGGCGGGTCCAGCCCCGGCGGCGATGATGGGAATAAACCCCGCCGCCGTCAGGCTTGCGCCGCCCACCAGCGCGCCATCGACATTGGCCGTGGCGAGCAAACCAGCCGCATTGGCGGCGGTGACGGAGCCGCCATATAATAGGCGAAAATTACCCGCCTGCGCCCCGGCCAGTGCATGAAGCTTTGCATGAATGGCGGCATGCATTGCTGCAACCTCTGCAACGCTGGCCACCTTGCCCGTGCCGATTGCCCAAATCGGTTCATAGGCGATGGCAAGATTGGCGGGCGACACACCCGGCGGCAGCGATTGTGCCAGTTGCGCCGCCACAACAGCCTCGGCATCGCCAGCATCACGCACTGCTAGCGTTTCGCCGATGCACAGAATAACATGCAGCCCGGCGGCAATGCCGGCAACCGCCTTGGCGCACACATCGGCGTCGGTTTCGCCCTGCATCTGGCGGCGTTCGCTATGGCCGACAATCGTCAGCACCGCCCCCGCCTCGCGCACCATGCTCGCCGACAAAGATCCCGTGAACGCGCCCGATGCCTGCGCATGCACGTCCTGCGCACCAATCATCAGCGATGCGCCTGCTTCCGCCCCCGCAGCGATCAGCGTGGCGGGCAACGCAAGCCCGACATCAACGCCGGGATAACCAGCAGCAGCTTGGCTGATCGCCGCGACTTCCGCCATCGATGCCATGCTGCCATTCATTTTCCAGTTGCCGACAATCAGTTTGCGCATATCGCCCCTTTTACCCCCGACAGTTTTCCCAAACCGGCGGCAGTATTTCCATTATGCCGACGCGATAACGCGAATGTAGCGACGCACAAGCTTGATGCTGCCCGCAACGCTGCGTAAAGCGATGCCCAATCACCACGAACCAGGATCGGTTTCCCCCGCGCATGCTTAGTTTTTTTCGCCGGTTCATCAATTCACGGTTTGGGATTATCGTCACGTTCGCCTTTCTGGCGGTGATCGCGCTGGCGTTTGCGGCAAGCGACATCACCGGGCTGTCGAGTGGCACGCCCGCTGCCAGTGGCAGTTCGGTTGCACGCGTTGGCAAGGCCGATGTGAGCGTTGAGGAACTGAAGCGGCGGGTGCAGGACGATATGCAGAATTTCCGCCAGAGCCAGCCGACGCTCGACATGGCGCAATTTATCAACGGCGGCGGTTTTGAAGCCACGCTTGAACGGCTGATCAGCGGCACTGCGCTCGCCCAGTTTGGCGGCAAGGTCGACATGGTCGTCAGCAAGCGCGCTGTGGATGGCCAAATCGCGAGCGTGCCCGATCTCCAGGGGCTGGACGGCAAGTTCAGCCAGTCGAAATATGAGCTGCTGCTGAGCCAGCGCCGGATTACCGACGCGCAGATACGGGGTGATATTGCGCGCGGCACGCTGGGCCAGCAACTTACCAGCCCAACAGAAGGCGCAGGCCAGGTGCCGTTCAATCTTGCCGCGCCCTATGCCGCCCTGTTGCTTGAAAAGCGTGCCGGTGTGATTGGATTTGTGCCCACCAACGCCGTGGGTGTTGGCGAGCGGCCAACCGAGGCGGAGGTCGCCACCTATTACCAGCGCAATGCCGCGCGTTACACCATCCCCCAGCGACGCGTGATCCGCTATGCGTTGGTGACGCCCGATCAGGTCAAGGCTGCGGCCACCCCGACCGAGGCGGACATTAGCAGCGCCTATAAAGAACAAGCGGCGCGGTTTGCCGCCAGCGAAACGCGCTCATTATCGCAAATCGTTATTGGCGACCGGGCTGGTGCGGATGCGCTTGTTGCCAAGATCAAGGCCGGCACCGCGATTGATGCGGCAGCGCGTACAGCAGGGCTGGAAGCAGCGACCCTGACAGGCCTTGATAAGAAAGGCTATACGACCCAGACCTCTGCTGAGATCGCCAATACGGTGTTTGCCGCCGAACGCGGCACCATCGTTGGCCCCATTAAAGCGCCGCTGGGCTGGGCAATCGTCCGAGTAGATAGCGTCCAGAAGGTCCCCGCCAAGTCACTCGATCAGGCCCGGGTCGAATTGACACGCGAAGTCGCCGCCCAAAAGCTTGCCGCCGCCCTTACCGGACTGCGCGACAAGATTGACGACGCGATTGCTGACAACGCCACGTTTGCTGAAATCGTCAGCGATAACAAATTGCAGGCTCTATCGACTGTGCCGGTTGTGGCCGATGGGCGTGACCCCGAAAACAGCACCCTTCCCCCGGATGCGCGCCTTGCTCAGGTGGTCTCCGCCGGATTTATCGCTGAGCCGGGCGATGATCCGCAACTGGCGCCAGTTGGGCAGGATGGCAGCTTTGCCATCGTCTCACTCGACCGGATC
>JBBSCC010000231.1:0-4157 GCA_038250735.1 Sphingomonadales bacterium
TCACCCGCCCACGCCAATGCGATGATCAGCGTTGATACCAGCCGCAAAACGGTGGCGGTGAATCTGGATGTCGTTGGCCTGTCAATGGACGCGCTGTGGGATAATCTGGTCAAGGCGCCGATCGGGCCAATCCATCTGCACCAATATGCCAATGGCGACCTGGCCGATGCAAATAGCTCTGAACTGGCCTTTCCGCTGCCATTTGGGCCTAGCTATTCATCAACGCCCAACGGTTTTCGGGTGCGCACAGGATCGCTCGATTATGCCGGGGCAGTCGCGCCGTTGCCGCACAGCATCAGCTTTGACGCCTTTGTTGCCGTGCTGGACAAGGGAACGGTGATCCTGAACATTCACACCGATGCTTTTAACGGCGGCGAAGTGAATGGCCTCGTGAAAAAGGCGGATAAATAACGCTGGCATGAAGTGGCGTGTTTGGCTGGCTGGGTGGTCAGTAGCCAGCAGTTGGGGGAAAATCGTCGCCCCCTGCTTGTCGCTCGGCCCGCGGGGGTTATGCTGAATGCCATCCGCAACGATTGCAGAGCCAAAATCCATGCCCCAGCCTGCACCCACCGCTTCCTGGACGCCGCCCGCAGACAGCGGCATCACGATCCGCTGGCAGCAGGCGGGGGCGCTTTCGTTTGAACTGGCGGAGGCGGGAAGTGGCGATCGGCTCGCCCTGTGCCTGCACGGCTTTCCTGAGCTGCATTATAGCTGGCGGTTTCAGATCCCCTTGCTGGTCGAACGCGGATGGCGGGTGTGGGCGCCCAATTTGCGCGGCTATGGCGGCACGGATCGGCCAGAGGGCGTGGATGCCTATCACATCGACCGGTTGCTGGAGGATGTTGCCGCGCTGATCGATGCCAGCGGCGCGCGCGAAGTGTTGTTGATGGCGCATGATTGGGGCGCGATCATCGCGTGGCAATTTGCGATCCGGCGCGTGCGTCCGCTGGTCGGGCTGGTCATCATGAACGTGCCGCACCCGATGCCGTTCAAGCGTGAACTGCGCAAATGGGCGCAGTTGCGCGCGAGCTGGTATGTGTTCTTTTTCCAACTGCCCCGGCTGCCTGAATGGGCGTTCGGGCGAAATCGTGCGCGGATGATCCGGCAGGCGTTCGTCGGCATGGCCGTCGACAAATCCCGTTTCCCCAAGCAGGTGACGGATACCTATGCCGCCGCCGCCAGCCGACCGGGCGCGCTGACCGCGATGATCAACTATTACCGTGCCGCCTTCCACTCCACTGGCGCGATGACCGCCGGGACGGGAAAGGTTGATGTGCCCACGCTGATGATCTGGGGCGAAGAAGATACCGCGCTGACCATCGCCTGTGTCGACGGGACGGAGGAGTATGTCAGCGACTTCCGGCTGGAGCGCTTGCCGGGCGTGTCGCACTGGGTGCAGCAGGAAGCGCCGGAAAAGGTGAACGCGATCCTGGGCGATTGGCTGGATCAGCGGCTACCTTAAATCGCCCCCCCAAAGCCCGTATCCGCTTGGCTTTGCCCTTTGCGCCCAGCGCTGCTAGGGCGCAGGCATCATGACAACGCCGCTCGACCGCATCCGCAATTTCTCCATCATCGCGCATATTGACCACGGCAAGTCCACGCTTGCTGACCGGTTGATCCAGCAAACCGGCGGGCTGACCGCGCGGGAAATGTCTGAGCAGGTGCTCGACAATATGGACATCGAAAAAGAACGCGGCATCACCATCAAGGCGCAAACCGTTCGGCTGCAATATGTCGCCAAGGACGGGCTGGAATATGTGCTCAACCTGATGGACACGCCGGGCCACGTCGATTTCGCCTATGAGGTTAGTCGCAGCCTGGCCGCGTGCGAGGGTGCGCTGTTGGTGGTGGATGCGGCGCAAGGCGTGGAAGCGCAGACGCTCGCCAATGTGTACCAGTCGATCGAGCATGATCATGAGATTGTGCCGGTGATCAACAAGATCGATCTGCCCGCAGCCGAGCCCGAAAAGGTGCGCGCGGAGATTGAGGAAGTGATTGGGCTGGATGCATCCAACGCGGTGCTCACCAGCGCAAAATCGGGCATTGGCATTGCCGATGTGCTGGAGGCGATCGTCACCCGCATTCCGCCGCCCAAGGGTGATGCCGATGCGCCGTTAAAGGCGATGCTGGTCGATAGTTGGTATGACCCGTATCTGGGCGTCGTGATCCTCGTGCGGGTGATGGCTGGTACGCTGAAAAAGGGCCAGTTGATCAAGTTCATGGCCACCGGCACCCAGCATTTGATCGATCGGGTTGGCTGCTTTCGCCCCAAGATTGAACAGTTGACCGAGCTGGGCGTCGGCGAAATTGGCTTCATCACCGCGCAGATCAAGGAAGTGGCGCAGACGGCGGTGGGTGACACGATCACCGACGCAAAGCGCCCGGCGACAGAGGCATTGCCGGGGTTTAAACTCGTGCAGCCCGTGGTGTTCTGCGGGCTGTTCCCGGTCGACGCCGCTGATTTTGACAAGCTGCGGGAGAGCATTTCGAAGCTGCGGCTGAACGATGCGAGCTTTACGTTTGAGATGGAATCGAGCGCGGCGCTTGGCTTTGGCTTTCGCTGCGGTTTTCTGGGGCTGCTGCATCTGGAGATTATCCAGGAACGGCTGACGCGCGAATATGACCTGGACCTGATCACCACCGCGCCGTCGGTGGTGTACAAGATCACCCTGACCTATGGCGGCGGCGAGATTGAGCTGCACAACCCCGCCGACATGCCCGATCCGACCAAGATTGAAAGCATCGCCGAGCCTTGGATTGAGGCGGTCATCTATTGCCCCGACGAATATCTCGGCAGCATATTGAAGCTGTGTCAGGACCGGCGGGGCATCCAGAAAAACCTCACCTATGTCGGCGGGCGCGCGCAGGTGACGTATGAACTGCCGCTCAACGAAGTCGTGTTCGATTTCTATGACCGGCTGAAGAGCATTTCGCGCGGCTATGCGAGCTTTGATTATCACCAGATCGGCTACCGCGAGGGTGATCTGGTTAAGATGAGCATCATGGTTAATTCAGAAGCCGTCGATGCGCTGAGCATGATCGTCCACCGCGGCACCGCCGAAAACCGGGGCCGGGGCATGTGCGAGCGCCTGAAAGACCTGATCCCGCGCCATTTGTTCAAAATCCCGATCCAGGCGGCGCTGGGCGGCAAGGTGATCGCGCGCGAGACGATTGCCGCGCTGCGCAAGGACGTGACCGCCAAATGCTATGGCGGCGACGCCAGCCGCAAACGCAAGCTGCTCGACAAGCAGAAAGAGGGCAAAAAGCGGATGCGCGAATATGGATCGGTGAGCATCCCGCAAGAAGCGTTCATCGCCGCGCTGCGCATGGGGGATGAAGGCTAAGCCCTCGCTTGCGTGATTGGCGGGGCAAGCGCCGCTTTAGTCACTATATCCAACCCGATATATCGTTGACAGCATCCGGGCGATCCGGTTCAAAGCGTTATGCTGACCGAACCCAATCTGCTGCTTGCGTTGTGCTTGATGCTTGGCGCGGCGCTGTATTCCAGTGTCGGGCATGGCGGGGCGTCTGCCTATATCGCGATCATGGCGCTGTTCGGGCTGCCAGCGGGGGTGATGCGGCCGACGGCGCTGGCGCTGAACGTGCTCGTGTCGGGCTTTGCATCGGTTCGGTTCATTCGCGCGGGGCAGTTTCGCTGGCGCATTTTGTGGCCGTTCCTGCTCGGTGCGCTGCCCATGGCCTATGTTGGCGGGATGATTACGTTGCCGAGCAGCGCCTATCGCCCGATTGTTGGCGTGGTGTTGTGGATATCGGCGGCGCGATTGCTGTGGCCCGTGCCGCTGCGCGCGACAATCGAAACGCGTGACCCGCCGGTCGGCGTGGCGGTGCTGGCGGGCATCGGAATCGGGCTGCTATCGGGGTTGACCGGCACCGGAGGCGGGATTTTCCTGTCGCCGTTGCTGCTGTTTTTCGCCTGGGCACAACCCAAACAGGCATCGGGCGTGGCCGCCGTGTTCATCTTCTGCAATTCGATATCGGGGCTGGCGGGCAATGCGGCGTCGCTGCAGCAACTGCCATCCGGGCTGCCCCTGTTTGCCGCTGCCGTGCTGGTGGGCGCGACGGTTGGCACGACATTGGGCATAAAGCTGCCCGCGCGGCTGGTGCTGCGGTCGTTGGGGCTGGTGCTGGTGGTGGCA
>JBBSCC010000232.1:0-4124 GCA_038250735.1 Sphingomonadales bacterium
AACAATTGGGGCTGGCCGATCTGATCGGCGGGGTGCTGGTGGCGATTGCGCTGGTGCTGGTCCGCCGGCCAGCGCCGCTTGGCGCGGGGCAGGACCGCCGCTAAAAGGCGCACAAGGAGACTGATAATGCCCGTAATGCTGCCCGCC
Source organism: Sphingomonadales bacterium (assembly GCA_038250735.1). Classification (GTDB taxonomy): domain Bacteria; phylum Pseudomonadota; class Alphaproteobacteria; order Sphingomonadales; family Sphingomonadaceae; genus Sphingomonas. The sequence goes on from JBBSCC010000232.1 coordinate 148, forward strand.
GATCCAACGCTTGACGAAATTCGCGCCGCACTGGCGCCGCTGATCGCCGACAATGCAGCGTTTGATGGCTGGACGAACGAAGCGCTGACGCTGGCGGCGGATAGTGCTGGCGTTGATCAGGATGTCGCCCGGCTCGCTTTTACCGGCGGCGCGGTGGCGATGATTGATGCGTGGTTTGCTTATGTCGATGACGCGATGACGATTGCGGTGCCAGACGTGGCGCTGCAACGGATGAAAATACGCGCACGGATAACGGCATTGGTTGAGGCGCGGCTGGCGGCGGTTGCCGATAATCGAGAGGCTTTGCGCCGGGCGCTGGCGGTGTTGGCGATGCCCCAGAATATTGCGCGCGCGACGCGGCTGGGCTGGCGGACGGTTGATCTGATCTGGCGGCAGGCAGGCGATACCGCGACCGATTATAATCACTATACCAAGCGCACGATTCTGGGCGGCGTTTATGCCGCGACCATCACCGTCTTCATCAATGATGAAAGCGAAGACTGGGCCGATACCCGCGCGTTCCTGGGCCGGCGGATTGAGGGGATTATGCGATTTGAAAAAGCCAAGGCGGGGTTTGTGGCGCGCACCGAAAATTTGCCCAGCCTGTCGCGCTTTATCGGGCGGCTGCGTTACCCGGTGGTTTGATCGTCCCAACTGCCGATAAACATTGGTGCGCAATCCCCCGCGACGGTGGCGCGAATGCCATCTGGCGTGCGGCGCGCCGTGAGCCGCAACAGGCTGGGGCGGCCCATTTCGATTCCCTGCCAGGTCGTAAAGGCAGCGCTGTCGCCACCGTCAATCGACAGCAATAACGCTGCCAGCGTTGCATTTGCACTGCCGGTCGCCGCGTCTTCAATCGTGCCCGACAGCGGCGCAAACATCCGGGCGCGCAGATTCGCCCCGTCGCGGGCATAGACGAGCAGTGAATACCGGTCGGGCGTACCATCATGCGCGGCCATGGCGACGCGGAACGCCGCGATATCGGGCACGCAATCGGCCAGGCGATCAGGCGCGACCTGCACCATGACGAAGGCGACCCCGGTCGACACCTCAACCGGGGGGTGCGCGCTGACAATGATATCTTGCGGCGACAGGCCGATACAGGCGGCAACCAGCGTGGGATCAGATTGCGTACCGATGGAAAGCGGCTGTGGCGTCGCAATCTGTGCGCCCGTTACCATACCGTCTGCGCCGCGAAGCAATGTCGCCTCGACGATACCGGCGGGCACTTCCATCCGCAGCACATCACCGATGAACCCGCCGCGTGCCAGCACCCAGGCGGTGCCGATCGTCGGATGCCCGGCAAAGGGCATTTCGGCAGTGCGGTTGAAGATCCGCAGCCGCGCATCATTGGCGGCGTCGGCGGGGGGCAGGACAAAGCATGTCTCGCTCAGGTTCAGTTCTGCCGCAATCGACTGCATCGTCGCTGCGTCCAGCCCGCGCGCGTCGGGGAATACGGCCAGCGGATTACCGCCAAACCGGCGATCAGTGAAAACGTCGAGCGTTTGAAAGGCAAAGCGAGTCATGTGGTAGGTACTAATTGCTCACCCTGCGCTTGCGAACAATTATCTTATCTCCGTCATCGTCGTTATTGATAATCAATCGCAGAAGGCGTAATCCGCCCGCATGAAGACTCGGGTTACCCTTGAGCAGCTCGCCCTTGGCCAGGGCGCGACGGTCGCGACGATCGACTGGACTCGGCTCGCCGCGCCTGAGGCACGGCGGCTGCGTGAGCTTGGTTTTGATGAGGGCGTGGGCGTTGAAGTGCTGCACCGCGCCCGGCTGGGCGGCGGGCCGATTGCCTGCCGGATCGGGCGGATGACGGTGGCGCTGCGCCGCGTGGTGGCGGGCACCATCTATGTCCAGCCGCTGTCCCCGGCAGAATGACGCCGCTTTCATGACCTTCTTTCGATGACAAGCATTCCGCTGGTGGCGCTGGTCGGTAATCCCAATGCCGGCAAAAGCGCGCTGTTCAACGCGCTGACGGGCGCGCGGCAGAAGGTGGGCAATTATCCCGGCGTGACGGTGGAGCGCCATTCGGGGCGGTTGGCGCTGCCCGATGGTCGCCCGGTGGAGCTGGTCGACTTGCCCGGCGCGTACAGCCTTGATCCCGGCAGCCCCGATGAGCGCGTGACGCGCGATGTGGTGACGGGCACGCAAGTCGGCGAGCGATTGCCCGATGCGCTGATCATCGTGGTGGACGCGGCCAATCTCGACAATCACCTGCGCTTTACGCTGCAATTGATCGCGCTTGGCCTGCCGGTGGTGGTGGCGCTGAACATGATCGATCTGGCGGAGCGCGACGGGCTGGTGCTCGATCCCGAACGGCTGTCAGCTGAGCTTGGCGTGCCGGTGGTGGCCACCGTCGCGGTCCGCAAACGCGGGCTGGATGTGCTTAAAGGCCAGGTCGGTGATCTGATCGGGCGGGGCGCGGCGGTGCGGTTGCGATCAAGCGATGGCAGCGTGCAGGACGATATCGTGACGCTGCAACGCCGTGCGCGCCAGATTGCGGTGGCGGCGACCATTTCCGAAACGCCCACACGGCGGTGGACGCATGCGCTGGACGAAGTGGCGCTGCACCCGGTGTGGGGCATGATGCTGCTCGCCACCATCTTGTTCTTGATGTTCCAGGCGGTGTTCAGCTGGGCGCAAGTGCCCGCTGATTTGATCGACGGGGCGTTCAGCGCGCTGGGCAGTGCGATTAGCGCGCAGTTCGGCGAGGGGTTTTTGCAGTCGCTGATCGTCGACGGGGTGATTGCGGGCGTGGGCGCGGTGCTGGTGTTCCTGCCGCAGATCATGATCCTGTTCCTGTTCATCCTGCTGCTGGAGGCGAGCGGCTATATGGTCCGCGCCGCCTTTTTGATGGACCGGGTGATGGCGAGCGTTGGCTTGTCGGGCCGGGCGTTCATTCCGCTGCTGTCCAGCTTTGCCTGCGCGGTGCCCGGCATCATGGCCACCCGGACGATAGAGGATGAGAAGGACCGGCTGACGACCATCCTGATCGCGCCGTTGATGACCTGTTCGGCAAGGCTGCCAGTGTACACGCTGATCATCAGCGCGCTGATTCCCAATACGCCGGTGCTGCCGTTCATCGGCCTGCAGGGGGTGGTGATGTTTGGCCTGTATGTGATGGGCGTGGTGGGCGCGTTCATCGCCGCGTTGGTGCTGCGCAACACCGTCACCAAGGGCGCATCATCGGGTTTCATGATGGAAATGCCCAAATACCAGATGCCCCGGCTGCGCGATGTCGCACAGGGGCTGTGGGGCCGGGTGGAGATATTCCTGCGTCGCGCGGGCACGATCATTCTCTATTCGACGATTGCGCTGTGGCTGCTGCTCAGCCTGCCCAAGCCGCCGGTGGGCAGCCCGATTTCGCCGGTGAATTACTCGGTGGCGGGGCGGATCGCCAATGGGCTGGCGGTGGTGTTGAAGCCGATTGGCTTTGACCGCGACATTGCGCTAGCGCTGATCCCCGCCATGGCAGCGCGTGAAGTGGCGGTGGCGGCGCTCGCCACGGTGTACGCCATCGACAACCCTGATGCCGCAACCGGGCAAAAGGCGCTCGCTGCCAATCTGCGCAGCCATTGGAGCCTGCCGACCGCGCTCGCCTTTTTGATGTGGTTCGTGTTTGCGCCGCAGTGTATTTCAACGATTGCGGTTACCAGGCGCGAGACCAATAGCTGGAAATGGCCTGCGTTCATGGTTGGCTATCTGTTCGCACTGGCCTACATCGCAGCAGGCGCGACCTATTGGGGCGCGGTGGCACTCGGGCTTTAGGAACAAAAATATGGCGGGCAGCGTCAACAAGGTAATCATCGTCGGCAATCTGGGCCGCGACCCGGAAACCAAGACATTCCAGAACGGCGGCAAGGTAGTGAACCTGCGCATCGCCACGTCTTACAGCTGGAAAGACAAGAATAGCGGCGAAAAGAAAGAAGCGACCGAATGGCATTCGGTGGCGATCTTCAACGAAGGCC
>JBBSCC010000233.1:0-3989 GCA_038250735.1 Sphingomonadales bacterium
CACACGCTGGCGATGATCTTTGAGAAAAATTCCACCCGCACCCGGGTGTCTTTTGACATGGCGATCCGGCAACTGGGTGGTTCCAGCATCATCATGGAAGCCGGATCGATGCAGCTTGGCCGGGGGGAGAGCATTGCGGATACCGCGCGCGTCCTCTCCGGCTATGTCGATGCGATCATGATCCGGACGGATGATCATGCCAAGGTTGTGGAAATGGCGCGTTATGCCAGTGTGCCCGTCATCAACGGCCTTACCGATGCGTCGCACCCCTGCCAGATAATGGCCGATCTGCTGACGATCATCGACAGCGGACGGTCCTTGCCGGGGCTGAAGGTCGCGTGGCTGGGCGATGGCAACAACGTATTGGCGTCGATCGTAGAGGCCGCGGGGCTGATGCATTTCGACGTCGTGGCGGCTTGCCCGCAGGGTTTCCAGCCAAGCGACGAAGATCTGGCGCTGGGCAAGGGGCGCGCGCGCTGCGTTGCTTCGCCACGCGAAGCGGTGGAGCGCGCAGACGTCATCATCACCGATACATGGATTTCGATGGGCCAGGCGCATGCGGAAACAAAACTCGGTGCGATGATGCCCTACCAGGTAACGCCGGCGCTGATGGCCGCTGCCCGGCCCGATGCGGTGTTCCTGCATTGCCTACCCGCGCACCGGGGTGAGGAAGTGACCGCTGATGTGATCGATGGTCCGCAATCGTTGATCTGGGCAGAGGCGGAAAACCGGCTTCACGCGCAAAAATCGGTGCTGCGCTGGTGCTTCGGCCAAATCGGCTGAGTTGTTTCGGGTCGCGGACTGCTTACCTACGCTACCGAAACGGAAGATAGATGACTGATACAAACCAAACCGACATTGATCGTGCGCTGGGCTTTACCATCACGGATCGTCACGCGCGGGGCCGCATCGTGCGGCTGGGGCCGGTGCTCGACACGATATTGGCGGCGCACGCCTATCCGCTTGCGATAGAGGCTTTGTTGGCTGAGGCGCTGACGCTGACGGCGCTTGTGGGATCGACGCTGAAAGATGCCGGTGGGCAGCTGACGATGCAGACGCAGACCGAAAATGGCGTCGTGCGCCTGTTGGTGTGTGACTTTCGCGGCGGCGCTTTGCGCGGCTATGTCGATTTCGACCCGGATAAACTGGCCGATCAACCCGAACAGCCAAGCCTGTTCGCGCTATTTGGTGCCGGGTATCTGACGATGACCTTTGATCATGCAGAAACCGGCGAGCGGTACCAGGGCATCGTGCCGCTGGACGGCGATACGCTGGGCGCCGCGGTGGAGAGCTATTTCGTCCAGTCAGAGCAGATTCCCACGCTGGTGAAGGTGGGCTTTGCCAAAGGGGCTGATGGCCACCACAAATCGGGCGGCCTGTTCCTGCAGCATTTGCCCGAGGGGGAGGTGGGCCGCGACCGGATCCACACCCGGCTTGATCACCCCGAATGGGAGCATGTTGCGGTGCTTGGCAGCACCATGCGCGTGAATGAATTGACCGATGCCACGCTGCCCCTGGCAACACTGGTGTGGCGGCTATTCAACGAAGAGAGCGAAGTGCGCATCCTGCCTGAACTGGCACTTTCAAAGGGCTGCCGGTGTTCGGTTGATTATATTGCACAGGTAATCGCGAAATTTCCCATCGAGGATCAGCGCGAGATGGCGGACGAAAATGGCGTGATCACCGTCGACTGCGCCTTTTGCTCGACAAAATTTCCCCTGCAGGTGGGGGCGATCGCCCATTAACCATTGTTGCATCCCGGTCAGCTTGCCAGCACATATCGGGGAATTGGGGTCTGAAGGCGATTCGGAAGGGATTGTTTTCGGTGAGGGGGGCAGACGATGCGATATGGATTCTGGCTGCGCCCGCTGATGGCGAGCATGGCAGTGTTTGCTGGGGCAGCATTCGCGGCAAGCCCCTCCGCAACCTCTTCAACCGTTGCTGTGGGACAGATTCAGCCCGGCCAATGGCAATTGCGAGAGGGGGGATCAACCGCTCCACCCCGGCTGGTGTGCTTGGGCGATACCGATCAGCTGATCCAGCTGCAGCACCCCGGCATGGCCTGCGCACGGTTCGTGGTGGATGATTTGCCGCGTACCGCGACGGTGAACTACAGCTGCCCTGGTGCGGGGCATGGCCGCACCATGATCCACCTTGAAACGCCCAAGAGTTTCCACCTTGAAACGCAAGGCATCGTCAGAGGCGCGCCGTTTGATATGACGTTTGATGGACGGCGGCTGGGCGATTGCACGCCACCGGCCCGTTAACCCTGGGTATAGAATTGGTTGATATACCAAGATCACGCTTCTGCACGTTTCTCCCTGAGGCAAAGAAGCCCCCCTGGGCCGCCTTTATCAGGCGGCCCTTCTTTTGGTGATGATCGCTTGCGGCGCTGCGGCATTGCGACTAGCGACCCGCCCATCATGACCAACACAAACAACATGGCCGTCGTACTGCTTTCGGGCGGGCTGGATTCTATGGTGGCGGCTGCCAGTGCGCGGCAAGCCGGGTTTGGGCTGCTGGCGCTGTCGGTTGATTATAACCAGCGGCACCGGGTGGAACTGGAAGCCGCTGCACGCATCGCCCGCGCATTGGGGGCAGCGCGCCATATCGTGCTGCCGCTTGATCTGTCCGCGTTTGGCGGATCGGCGCTGACCGCAGATATCGACGTGCCAAAAGACGGCGTCGGCCCGGGTATTCCCATCACCTATGTGCCCGCGCGCAACACTATTTTCCTCAGCCTCGCCTTGGGCTGGGCGGAAGCAATGGGCGCGCATGATTTGTTCATCGGCGTCAACGCGCTGGATTATTCCGGCTATCCCGATTGCCGTCCCGAATTTATTGCCAGTTTTGAGGCGATGGCCGCGCTGGCAACGCGTGATGGTGTGGAGGGGCGCGGCTTCACCGTGCACGCACCGCTGCAAAATATGACCAAGGCCGATATTGTCCGGGAGGCGGCGCGGCTTGGTCTGGATGCCGGGCTCAGCTGGTCTTGCTATGATCCTACCCCACAGGGCGAGCATTGCGGGCTGTGCGATAGCTGCCGGTTGCGGCAGCGTGGATTTGTTGAAGCCGGTATTGCTGATCCAATCCGTTACGCGACACGAGCGTAAGTCATGAGTTATGCCGTCAAGGAGATGTTCCTGACGCTGCAGGGCGAAGGCGTGAATGCCGGGCGGCGTGCGGTGTTCATCCGCTTTGCAGGCTGCAACCTCTGGTCGGGCCGCGAGGAGGACCGCGCAACGGCGGTGTGCCGGTTTTGCGACACTGATTTTGTCGGCGTCGACGGGACGGGGGGCGCGCGGTTTGCTGATGCCGCCGCGCTGGTCGATGCAGCTATGGGGCACTGGGGCGTGGGGACCAGTGACCGGCTGGTGGTGCTGACCGGCGGCGAACCCATGCTGCAGGTCGACGATGCGCTGGTGGACGCCTTACATGCCGACGGTTTCCGGATCGCGATAGAAACCAACGGCACGCTGGCCGTTCATCCCGGCATTGATTGGGTCTGCGTCAGCCCAAAGGCGGGCAGTGTGGTGGTTCAGCAATCTGGCGACGAGCTGAAACTGGTGTGGCCGCAGCCTGGCACGGATATCGATGCAATCCAGCGCTGGCGGTTCGGCCATTTCCTGCTCCAGCCGCTCGACAGCGATGCTCGCGATGCCAACCAGACGGCGGCGATTGCAATGGTATTGGCGCGGCCGCAGTGGCGGCTATCGCTGCAAACGCACAAGCTGCTGGGGCTGCGTTAAGGGCACGCGCCACCTTCGTTCCCGGTTTTGTCGTGGCCTGCAGCACGCTTTGTGCATGGGGTGCCGCATTCGTTTGATGCAAATGACCGCTGCCAACCCCGGGTACCATCACCCGTCATCAGCAACGCCGTGCGTCATAAATACGCGTCAGGGCATTTGCGAAAATCGAACCGGTCCTTTTTCCAGCAGGCTTGGTCCATCCGCAAAATCGGAACAGTGCGCAGGCTGTTGCGACCGCCC
>JBBSCC010000234.1:0-3843 GCA_038250735.1 Sphingomonadales bacterium
AACAGGGGGCTTGGCGTTGGGCTCAGTGTTTTGCGGCCCGCTATTTTGGTGGGCGGGAACCCCCACCATCGCCGCCCAGCGCGCCGCCAGCCGCCGGGCGTTGTCAGCGCGCATGCCCCGATCACCCCGCCAGCGACGCAAGCGGCTCTCCATATCGGCGTCCGGGCCACCCAGCCCCCGCTCCCCCAGCAGGACCGCGATTTGTGCCGCGATGGAGCCCAAGCCCATCTTCCCCGCCTCGATCAGCATATGGCCGAGCCGGGGCGGCAGCGGCAGGCGGGCAATCGCCTCGCCATGTGGCGTCGGGCGGCCACCTGCATCGATTGCGCCCAGCGTACTCAGCCGCGCCCGCGCCTCTGCTACGGCGGCGTCGGGCGGCGGATCAATCCAGGCGAGGGTGCGCGGATCGGTGATGCCCCAGCGCGCGCAATCCAGCGTCAACGCTGACAGATCAGCCTCCAATATCTCAGGCGGATCAAAGCGCGGCAGGCCCGCCGTCGCGGCCTCCTCCCACAGGCGGTAAGCAGTACCAGGTCCTTGCCGCGCCGCGCGACCTGCGCGTTGCGTCACCGATGCCTGGCTGGCGCGTTCAGTTACCAGCCGGGTCATCCCCGCCGCGCGATCATAACGCGGGCGGCGCGCCAGCCCTGAATCGACGACGATGCGAATCCCGTCGAGCGTCAGGCTGGTCTCCGCGATCGAGGTGGCGAGCACCAGCTTGCGCGCGCCATTGGCATCGGGCGCAATCGCGGCGCGCTGCGCGGCGGGATCAAGGCTGCCGTGCAGGCGGTGGAGGATGATGCCGGGCGGCAGATCAGCCAGCCGTTCCGCCACGCGTTCAATTTCTGCAACGCCCGGCAGAAAGGCGAGCACGCCCCCGTCGCCGTCGCGCAGCGCCTGGCGGATCGCCGCAGCCATGCTGTCCTCTATCCGTGCCTCTGCCGCGCGACCGATATAGTGCAGGGTCAACGGATAGCTGCGGCCTTCGCTTTCGATGACGGGGGCGTTCCCCATCAGGCTGGCAAAGCGCGCCCCATCCAGCGTGGCTGACATCGCCACAAGCCGCAGATCAGGCCGGAAGCCCCCTTGCGCATCAATCGCCAGCGCCAGCCCGAAATCACTGTCGAGGCTGCGTTCATGCACTTCATCAAACAACACCGCCGATACGCCGCGTAGTTCGGGATCGGCCTGGATGCGATTGACGAAAATCCCCTCCGTCATCACCGTCACCCGCGTCGCCGCCGTGCGCTTGGTGTCCATACGGGTGGCGTATCCATAGGATTTGCCCACGCTCTCGCCCGCCTGCCCCGCCATACGTTCAGCGGCAGCCCGCGCAGCCAGACGGCGGGGGGAGAGCAGCAGGATCTCGCCGCTGCACCAGCTCTCGGCTAGCAGCGCCGGGGCGACAGCAGTCGTCTTACCCGCCCCCGGCGGCGCGACGAGCACCGCATTCGACCCGACGCGCAACGCGGCGAGCAGATCGGGCAGGACGGCGTGGATGGGGAGCGTCACTTTAGCCCAAGCCGCCCCAGCGGTGCCCCGACCAGACCCGCAACCAGATTGGCCAGCAATCGCGGCATGGGCGGCACGCTGGCCAGTGTCGCCACCAGCGTGTCACGCGCGAATGGCACCAGCGCGCCATCGGATTGGTAGAAGGGGGTCAGCCAATAGCTGAGCTGCTGATAAAGATGGATATGGCTGCGGCGAAGATGCACCGTCCACGCCAGCGCATCCGCCACCGATCCGCAGCTGCGCAAAGCCTGAGCCAGCGCAAACGAATCAAGCAGCGCCATATTGGCGCCCTGGCCGAGCTGTGGGCTGGTGGAATGCCATGCATCGCCAATGTGGATCAGCCCGGATTCGGTCGGCCTGGGCAGCGTGCGGTGAACATAATGGGCAAATGTCAGCTGCGCTGCCGTGGTGATTTGCGCAACCAGCGCCGCTGTTGCGGGCCACAGCGCCGTAACCTCATCACCCCAGGCCGCCAAGCCGCGCTGCCGCCACTCCTCAAGCTGATCGGATCGTAGCGACCAAAAAAATGCAGCCTGTCGCACATCATGGCCGGGGGCCACGCCGATTGGCATCACCCCCACCATCTGACGGGCAGCCCGGTAACGCTGCTCCAACGCCGCCTCATCAAAACCCGCACCCTCGGGCCAATCAAGGCTGGTCCAAAGTGCGCCATACGCCAGGCTGCGTCCCGGAACACCAGCCAGCGGCGTGCGCGCGCCAAGCGTGTCGACGATCAGATCGAACGGGCCAGCGCTGCCGCCGTCCGCAAACACCAGCCGCCGCCGCCCGCCCGCGATCGGATCAGTCGCGACAACGCATCGTCCGGTTTCGACCGTAATCCCTTCTACGACCGCCGCGTCATGGAGCAGCGCAAACAGCGCCGCGCGGTGAATGCCAAAGCCCGTGATGTCCCCCCGCATAAACGCATAGCGCACATCCAGCACCAACGGCCCATTGGCCCCAGCCCGGCCCGATAAACGCTGAATCGCAGCGCCGCGCGCGCGCGCCGCTGTCCCAAGCCCCAATCGGTCCAGAACGGCCAACCCCGTCGGCTGCAGCATAAGCCCTGATCCGACCGGTTGTGGCGATTCGAAACGTTCAAAAATCGTAACGCGGTGGCCATCACGAGCCAGTTGGAGGGCAGTTGCAAGGCCGCAAGGGCCGCATCCGGCTATGGCAATATCAATCGGCGTCATCGAAAAACGCGGGTCATGTCGCGATCAGCCTCAATAGGCGCGGGCCACCGCGAATTCGACCGCTTCGACCATCGCGGCCTTTGCCTTGCTGTTGCTGAAACAACCCAGCGAATCGATGGCGCGCTGGCCGTAATGGCGGGCGCGGGCGAGTGTGTCGTCCACCCCGCGAGACGACTGGATCAGCGCGACGGCATGGGCGAGATCCTCGTCCGCCGTCCGCCGTCCTTCGATGGCGTCCTTCCAGAATGCGCGTTCTTCGGGCGTGCCGCGCGCATAGGCCAGGATCACGGGCAGCGTTACCTTGCCCTCACGGAAATCATCGCCCGCATCCTTGCCCATCGTGCCGGCATCCGACACATAATCAATCGCATCATCGACCAGCTGAAACGCGATGCCCAGATTGCGGCCATAGGCATCAAGCGCCGCCTCCTCAGCATCAGGGCGTTCGGCGACCACGGCGGAAACCCGGCAGGCGGCGGCAAACAACGCCGCTGTTTTCGCGCCGATAATGTCGAGATAGCGTTCCTCAGCCAGGTCGATCCGGCGGGTCGCGGTCAACTGGTTCACTTCGCCCTCGGCAATAACCGCGCTGGCATGGCTCAGGATTTTGAGCACCTTGTGGCTGCCATCATCCACCATCAGTTCGAACGCTCGGCTGAACAGGAAATCGCCGACCAGCACCGTTGCGGGGTTGCCCCAGATGTTGTTGGCAGTGCGCCGCCCGCGCCGCAAATCGCTGCCATCAACCACATCGTCGTGCAGCAACGTGGCGGTGTGGATGAACTCCACTGCGGCGGCGAGCCGGTGGTGGCGGGTGCCGGTGTAGCCAAGCAGCGCTGCGCTCGCCAGCGTCAGCATCGGGCGCATCCGTTTGCCGCCATTTGCGATCAAATGGCCGGCGAGTTCTGGAATCAGCGGGATCTGCGATTGCATGCGATCAAGGATGACCGCGTTGACCAGATTCATGTCCATCGCGACAAGCGCGACCATGGGATCAAGGGACGGGCCTGACCGGGGATCGATGCGGTGGATGGTCGCTGTCATCGTTTCGCCGATGTGGCGACTAAGGGGGATAAAGGCAAGGGAATGCCGCTTGCGTACCCTGGCCCGCCCGCCCAAAAAGGGCATGAAATCG
>JBBSCC010000235.1:0-3746 GCA_038250735.1 Sphingomonadales bacterium
AGATAGTCGCTCAGGATTTCGCGCCGCGCGCGGTACCACCAATGCGTGGAATCATGCGCCGCCATCCGGTCGTAAACGATTCTATCCATTGGTCGGCGTGCCCCCAAAAACCCATTGCCGGTTGAGCGCAAAGGTGGCGATTGGCGTAATCGTCACCACCGGAATCAGCGCAACCCAAGCGGGCAATCCAGCCAGCGCAGTGACGCCCCAGGTAAAGCCAGCATTCAGCGCCAGCCCAATACCCTGCACAATCACAAACTTCAGCTGCTGACGACCGCCGGTTTCCCGGGTGCCATGCCCCTTGAAGCTCCAGCGACTGTGCAGGAAAAACCCGATGGTCACCGCGACGGCAAACGCAAAGGGCACCGCATACACCGCTTGTGCGGCGCGAAACACATAGGCAGTCAACGGCAGATAAACCGCCGAATACACTACCGTCGAAAGCCCGCCCGCAATCGCGAACCGGACAAGCTGATCCACCACATCGCGGCCGCCAACCAGCGCCCCCAGCCGATCGCCGAAATGATTGCCAAGATGGTGGAGAGTTTTCACGTGCCGCTTGCCCTTTGTGGGGGCCGCACTAGAGCGCAGAGGCTGGCGAGGGAAGCTTCTTTGAACGATACCAACAACCGTCAGATGCCATTTGCGCACGAGCTGGAGAAAAACTGGTTCAGCCTGACGCTGGTGGCGTGGGCGTTAATCGCGATGTGGATAATCTGGCAGCGCTGGCCAAGCATCTATTGGCTGTCGCTGAGCGATACCGATGACAATATGCGCCTGATGCAGGTGCGCGCGCTGCTCGGCGGGCAGGGTTGGTATGATTTACGGCAATACCGGCTGAACCCGCCTGGCGGTTTCGACATTCACTGGAGCCGGATTGTCGATTTGCCGATTGCGGCGCTGATACTGATCTTCAAGCCGTTTGTCGGCACGGTGATGGCGGAAAAGCTGGCCTGCGGCATTGCACCGCTGTTGCCGCTGTCAGTGACTATGGCGGGCCTGGCGTTCACCGTGCGCCGGTTGGTGAGCCCCGTTGCCTGGCCGCTGGCGCTGATTTTCCTGATGCTATGTGCCGCAACGATGCTGATGTTCATGCCTGAACGCATTGACCATCACGGCTGGCAGCTAGCATGTTTGAGCATCACCGTGGCGGGCCTTGCCGATCCGCGCCAGCGCCGGGGCGGCATCACGGTGGGGTTGGCCAGCGCGGTATCGCTTAGCATCGGGCTGGAAATGCTGCCCTATGCGGCCGGCGCAGGTGCGATCATGGCACTGCGCTGGGTGTGGGACCGGGGGGAGAGTGACCGGCTGTCCGTATATGGCCTGGCGCTCGCGGGGGGCAGCGCGATTGGCTATGTGCTGTTCGCGTCAAATGCCAATGCGGTGCTGCGCTGTGATGCGCTAACCCCGGTATGGTTGAGCGTGATGATCGAGGCGGGGACGCTGTTGTTCGTGCTGGCACGAATCAATCCTGATGGGCGTACCATCCGGCTGGTTCTGGCGGCGGCGGCAGGTGTCGCGATCATCACCGCCTTTGCACTGGTGTTTACCCAATGCGTGGGGCGACCGGAACAGGTGTCGCCCGAATTGGCGCGCAATTGGCTGAACAATGTCCGCGAGGCCAAGCCGATCTATGACCACCCCTGGCGCAACGCGCTGCCGGTTGCGGCATTGCCGATCATCGGGGTGATCGGCGCGATGATCGCCACGTGGCGCGCACGGCGGAGCGACCGCTTTGTGCCATGGTCCGCCGTGCTGTTGTTTGCGCTGTTGGCAGGGGGCCTGATGCTTTGGCAAGTGCGCGCGGGCGCAGCGGCGCAATTGCTGGCCGTGCCGGGTGCGGTAGCGCTGGGGTGGATCGTGTTCCCGTGGTGCCTGGGACATCGTTCAGTGCTGGTCCGTGTATTTGGCACCGTTGCGTCGTTCATCATCATTTCCGGCGTCTTTGTTGGCTTTGCGGTGAAATATATCACGCCCGACAAGCCAACCCTGCGCACAAAGGCGGTCAACCGGGCGGGGGCCAGTTGCCCGACAATTCCGGTGCTGGGCGTGCTCAACCGACTTCCCGCGCAGACGATTTTCACCTTTGTCGATCTGGGGCCAAGGCTGATCACACTCACCCATCATTCGGCAGTGGCTGGGCCGTATCACCGTAATGGTGATGCGATTCTGGATGTGCAGCACGCGTTTACCGGCTCGGCCGATCAATTCCGCGCGATTGCCAGGCGGCACGGGGCAACATTGCTCCTCACTTGCCCAAACATGGCTGAATCGACCGTTTATACCGTGCGGGCGAAACAAGGCTTTTATACAAAGCTGGCAAAGGGCGAAGCGCCCGACTGGCTGGAGCCGGTGGCATTGCCCGCCAAGTCTCCGCTTCGACTGTGGCGGATACGATAGCGCAGGTTGGATGGCGGGGATGGATGGATGGCCGTCTAAGGAAAACTGGCCCTGATCCCGTCAATCACGAATTGCGCAGCGAGCGCTGCCAAAAGCACGCCCAGCAACCGCGTCACCACCGCCTCAATCCGCGCGCCCAGAATGCGCATTAGCGGCCCGGCGAGGATCAGCGCGAGCAATGTCAGCGCCAATATCGTCCCCAGCGCGCCAAGGATGACCAAGGTGCGTTCGATCCCGGTGCCCTTTGACATCAGCAGCATGATGCTGGCGATGGAGCCCGGCCCGGCGATCATCGGCATCGCCATCGGAAACACCGAAACATCCTCAATCTCTGGCGTGTCGAGCAGTTTCTGCGCACGATCTTCGCGGCGTTGGGTGCGCTTTTCGAACACCATATCCAGCGCGATCAGGAACAGCATGATGCCGCCTGCGATCCGGAAACTGTCCAGGCTGATCCCCAGCGCACGCAGAATATCTTGCCCGAACAGCGCAAACACCAACAGGATTGCACCGGCGATCAACACCGCGCGAATTGCCATGGCGCGCGCATGCACCGCGGGCACACCCGCCGTCAGCCCGGCATAAATGGGCGCGCAGCCCGGCGGATCGATCACCACGAAAAAGGTGATCAGTGACGAGATGAACAACTCCATCATAGCAATGTCTCGTCCAGTGCCACACCGGCGCGGCGGCATGCCGACACCAATGTGTTGCGCAACAGGCAGGCAATCGTCATCGGTCCCACGCCGCCGGGTACTGGCGTAATGGCGCTGGCCACGCTGGCCGCACCACCAAAATCAACGTCCCCAACCAGCCCTGCTTCGGTGCGGTTGATACCGACATCAATCACGACGGCACCGGGTTTGATCCACTCACCCTTGATCATCTCAGGCCGCCCCACCGCTGCCACGACAATGTCGGCGCGGCGGATCACCCCAGCCAAGTCGCGCGTTTTCGAATGCGCCACGGTGACGGTGCAGCTTTCGGCGATCAGCAATTGCGCCAACGGCTTGCCGACAATGTTTGATCGGCCAACCACCACTGCTTCCAGCCCGGCCAGATCGCCGATCTGATCCTTTAGCAGCATCACGCAACCAAGCGGCGTACACGGCACGAATCCTGGCAAACCCGTTGCGAGCCGGCCCGCGTTGACGGGGTGAAAACCGTCCACATCTTTGTCGGGATCGATCGTCAGCAGTACCGCATCGGCGTCAATCTGCGGCGGCAGCGGCAACTGGACCAATATACCGTCAACCGCAGGGTCTGCGTTCAGGCTGGCGACCAGCGCCATCAATTCATCCTGCGCGGTATCGGCGGGCAGGCGGTATTCAAAGCTCGCCATGCCG
>JBBSCC010000236.1:0-3730 GCA_038250735.1 Sphingomonadales bacterium
AGGTAACCACGGTCGAACTGCATGCCTTCAACGACATCAAGCTCGAATTCGAGGCCCTTGGCTTCCTCGACGGTGATCACGCCTTCCTTGCCAACCTTTTCCATCGCTTCGGCGATCTTTTCGCCAACCACGGTGTCGCCGTTCGCGGAGATGATGCCAACCTGAGCGATTTCCTTGGTGCCGGAAACGGGCTTGGAACGCGCCTTCAGATCAACAACGACGGCAGCAACGGCCAAATCGATGCCGCGCTTCAGGTCCATCGGGTTCATGCCGGCCGAAACCGACTTCATGCCCTCGCGAACGATTGCCTGCGCCAGCACGGTCGCGGTGGTGGTGCCGTCGCCGGCCACATCATTGGTCTTGGAGGCGACTTCACGCAGCATCTGCGCGCCCATGTTTTCGAACTTGTCCTTCAGTTCGATTTCCTTGGCGACGGTAACGCCGTCCTTGGTGATGCGGGGCGCACCGAAGCTCTTGTCGATCACAACGTTGCGGCCCTTTGGCCCCAGCGTTACCTTGACGGCATCGGCGAGAATGTCGACGCCGCGCAGAATGCGTTCACGCGCGTCACGCGAAAATTTTACGTCCTTGGCTGCCATGTGGCTACCCTTTCAGATGTTTGGTTGAGGAACGAGGCAGGCGAAAATGCTCAGCCCACAATGCCCAGAATGTCCGATTCCTTCATGATCAGCAGGTCTTCGCCGCCAACCTTCACTTCGGTGCCAGACCATTTGCCGAACAGGATCTTGTCGCCGGCCTTAACGTCCAGCGGGGTGATCTTGCCGTCATCGGCGCGGGTGCCGGTGCCGACGGAGACGACTTCGCCTTCCTGTGGCTTTTCCTTGGCGGTTTCGGGGATGATGATGCCACCAGCCGTTTTTTCTTCGGCTTCAACGCGGCGAACGAGAACGCGATCGTGCAACGGACGAAAGTTCATGCGTTCAATCCTTTCCATAAGGGTGTAAGTTAAATGGCGTTAGCACTCGCCACAGGTGAGTGCCAGCACGGCGCATATGTGGATGGCGCACAGATTCGTCAAGGCGCGGTGAGCGCAAAATATGCGGGCTCCCCGGTATGCGCCAACCGTCCCAAGCCTGTATTGCGGGCATAATACGGGACGTTTACTCGGTCATGTGCATGGGGTAGCGATAGCGGGTCCGGCGGGCTGAATCCGGTCGCGGATGGAATTTGGGAGCAAATGCGGTGAAACTGGTGCGCGGAGCCTGGAAGCTGTTGGTCGGAATCAAGGACGGTCTTGTCCTGATTGCGATGCTGTTGTTCTTTGGCCTGCTGTTCGCGGCATTGTCGTCAAAGCCAAATCCTGGCGGTGTGCGCGATGGTGCGCTGGTGCTCGACCTGGCCGGGGTGATCGTTGAACAACCGGCAGAGGCCGAATTTAATTTTGGCGGCAATAATGGCCCACGCGAAATTCGTCTGCGCGATCTGGTTCGGGTGATTGATGCGGCCAAGGATGACAAGCGCGTCAAGGCGATCGTGCTTGATCTTGATAGTTTTGCCGGTGGCTATCCCGCCGCCGTCAGCGAAGTGGCGTTGGCGCTGGGCCGGGTGCGCAGCAGCGGCAAGCCCGTGCTGGCCTATGCGACGGGCTATACCGATTCAGGCTATCGGCTGGCGGCCAATGCCAGCGAAATCTGGATGAACCCGATGGGGGGCACGCTGTTTACCGGCCCCGGCGGATCGCAGCTTTATTATAAGGGACTGATCGAGAAGCTGGGCGTCAACGTCCATGTCTACCGCGTCGGCAAGTTCAAATCTTTTGTCGAGCCCTATACCCGCAGCGATCAATCGCCAGAGGCGCGCGCGGCGAGCGAGGCGCTGTACGGGTCGCTGCTGACTGATTGGAAGGACGCCGTTGGCAAGGCGCGGCCAAAGGCGCAGTCAGCGCAGTTCCTGGCCACGCCTGCGGCGCAGATTGCCGCCACCAAGGGCGATATTGCCGCGGCCAATATGAAGGCAGGGCTGATCGACAAGTTGGGCGATCGGGCTGAATTCAACCAGCGGGTGATTGAACTGGCCGGGCTGAAAACCGGCAAGGGCGCGCCGACGTTTAATGCCATTACTTATGCTGATTTTCTAAAGGCCAACCCACTGCCCAGCACGGGCGATGCGATTGGCGTTATCACCGTTGCCGGCGATATCGTTGACGGCAAGGCAGGCCCCGGCACAGCGGGTGGCGCGACGATTTCAAAGCTGGTGCTTGATGGCCTGGCAAAGAAGACCCTGAAGGCGCTGGTGGTTCGGGTCGATTCACCGGGCGGGTCTGCGCTGGCATCAGAAGCGATCCGCCGCGCGGTGCTGGAGGCAAAGGCGCAGAAGCTGCCCGTGGTGATCTCCATGGGGTCGATTGCGGCATCGGGCGGCTATTGGGTGGCCACCGCGGGCGATGTGATTTTTGCTGAACCCAATACCATTACAGGATCAATCGGCATTTTTGGGATCATCCCCACGTTTGAAAATAGCCTGAAAAAGCTGGGCATCACTGCCGATGGTGTGAAAAGCAGCCCATTGTCTGGCCAGCCTGATGTATTTTCCGGCACCAATCCCGAAGTCGATTCGATCCTGCAGGCAGGCATTGAACATGGTTACGCCCAATTCCTGTCGCGGGTCGCGTCGGCGCGTAAAATGTCGGTGGAAAAGGTTGATGGCATTGCACAGGGCCGGGTGTGGGACGGCGGCACAGCGCGGCAACTTGGCCTGGTCGACCGGTTCGGCACGCTGCAGGACGCCATTGATGAAGCGGCGAAGCGCGCCAAGCTGGACCCCAAAAAGGTGCATGCTGAATATTTGGAAAAAAAGCCGGGCTGGTTCGCGCGGTTCGCCAATGATTTTGGTCGCAAGGACGATGATGAGGAAGCCGATCAGCCGGGCGACGCCTTTGCCCGGATCGCGCGGGATCGTCGTGCGGTCTTTGCGCAGGCGCTGGGTGATGTCCGGCGGCTTGCGCTGGGCGGATCAGTGCAGGCGCGCTGCCTGGAATGCGGCGGACTTGCGCCAGCAGCACCCGGTCGTGATGACCTGCGCCTGATGGATGTCGTGCTCGCTCGGTTGGGCCTGTGATTGCAATAAGGGCGGCAGCGCCGGACGACGCCGCCGCCATTGCGGCCATCTATGCGCCGTTTGTGCTCAGCGGCACGGTATCGTTTGAAACCGATGCTCCTGATACCCGCCAGATGCGCACGCGCATGGCCGCGTCGGGCGGGTTATATCCATGGCTGGTCGCCACCAATGGCGACCCAGAAGGCGGTGGCGTGCTCGCTTATGCCTATGCCAGCCAGTTTAGGGATCGGCCCGCCTATCGCTATGTCGTCGAAACATCGATTTATGTTGCGGGTGCGGTGCAGGGGCAGGGGGCCGGGCGACTGCTGTACGAAGCGTTGATTGATACGCTGCGGGTACAGGGCTTTACCCAGGCGATTGGGGCGATTGCGCTGCCCAATGATGGCTCGATCCGGTTGCACGAAGCCGTCGGCTTTCGCCGCGCCGGGGTGTACCGCGAAGTTGGCTATAAACAGGGCCAGTGGATTGATGTCGGTTTTTGGCAGTGCGAGTTGAACGAACCCAGCGTGCCACCCGTCGAGCCACGCCCGTTCAGCGAAACCGGGCTGATCCGCGCTTAGCCGGGGCCGCCGCGATAGGCGGGCAGCGCCAGTTTCCAGCTGATTGCCGCCGCCCGCAGCGCAAAACCTGCCCCTGCCGCGACGATGGCCGC
>JBBSCC010000237.1:0-3705 GCA_038250735.1 Sphingomonadales bacterium
CGCCGCCTGGCTCGACGCGATTGGCGCTGCCTGCGGGATTGCGCAGGACAAGATTGACGCATCGAAGAACAAATTCCTGCCAGCGATTGCGGGTGCACTCGCTGCCCGGCCGATCAAGGGCCGGATCACGGTATCGGGCTATGAAGGCAGCGAGTTGCTGGTGGCGCGGTTGCTGATCGAAAGCGGCGCTGATGTGCCCTATGTTGGCACGGCGTGCCCACGCACGGTGTGGTCTGATCCCGACCGCGAATGGCTGATGGCGCATGGCTGCCGCGTGCAGTACCGCGCCAGCCTGGAACAGGACATTGCGGCGATTGCTGAATTCGGCCCCGATCTGGCGATTGGCACCACGCCGGTCGTGCAGCATGCCAAGCAGAAATCCATCCCGGCGCTTTATTTCACCAACCTGATTTCCGCGCGGCCGCTGATGGGCCCTGCGGGCGCGGGCAGCCTGGCAATGGTCGTCAACGCAGCCATGGCGAACCAGTCGCGCATGGACAAGATGAGCGCGTTTTTTGAAGGTGTTGGCGTCGGTCACGCCGCCGGCATCTGGGAAACAACGCCGGAAGAGCGCCCCGAGTTCAAGGCCAAGTTTGCTGCCAAGCGCATCGCGATGGCCAAGGCCGAGGAGCATATCGGCACATGACGCTCGTCCTCGATCATGATCGCGCTGGCGGCTATTGGGGCGCGGTCTATGCGTTCACCGCCATCAAGGGGCTGCAGGTCATCATCGATGGCCCGGTGGGCTGCGAGAATCTGCCGGTTACATCGGTGTTGCATTACACGGACGGCCTGCCGCCGCACGAGCTGCCGATTGTTGTCACCGGTCTTGGCGAGCAGGAATTGGGGCGCGACGGCACTGAAGGCGCGATGAAGCGCGCCTGGAAAACGCTTGATCCTGATCTGCCTGCCGTCGTCGTCACGGGCTCCATCGCCGAAATGATCGGCGGCGGGGTGACGCCAGAGGGCACCAACATTCAACGCTTTCTGCCGCGCACGATCGATGAAGATCAGTGGCAATCGGGCGACCGCGCGCTGACGTGGCTGTGGACGCAGTTTGGCCCCAAGAAAGTGCCCACGCTGAAGGAATTGCGCGAAGGCGAAAAACCCCGCGTGAACATTATCGGCCCGATGTATGGCACGTTCAACATGCCGTCCGATCTCGCCGAAATCCGGCGGCTGGTTGAAGGCATTGGCGCGCAGGTCAACATGGTGTTCCCGCTCGGCAGCCATTTGGCCGATGTGAAAAAGCTCGCCAATGCGCACGTCAATATCTGCATGTACCGCGAATTCGGGCGCGGGCTGTGTGAGGCGCTGGAGCGGCCCTATCTGCAGGCGCCCATCGGCCTGGAATCGACGACGTTGTTTCTGCGCAAGCTGGGCGAGCTGACGGGACTGGACCCAGAACCGTTTATTGAGCGCGAGAAGCACACCACCATCAAGCCGCTTTGGGACCTCTGGCGCTCGGTAACGCAGGATTTCTTTGCGACCGCCAGCTTCGCCGTGGTTGCGACGGAGACTTACGAACGCGGCATCCGCAATTTCCTGGAAAACGACATGGGGTTGCCGTGCAACTTCTCGTTCCGGCGGACGGCAGGGGTGAAGCCCGATAATGCCGCCGTGCTCGAATCGATCCGCACCAACCCGCCGCTGATCATGTTCGGCAGCTATAACGAGCGGATGTACCTGGCCGAAACCGGCGCGCGGAGCATTTATGTGCCCGTGTCGTTCCCCGGCGCGGCCATTCGTCGCCACACCGGCACGCCGTATATGGGCTATTCGGGTGCGACCTATCTGATCCAGGAAGTGTGCAACGCGCTGTTTGATGCGCTGTTCAACATCATTCCACTCGCCGCCCAGCTTGATCAGGTGGAGGCAACGCCTGCCCGCATGGAGCGTGAGCTGATGTGGGAGGACGAGGCCAAGGTTGAGCTTGACGCCGTTGTTGAGCGTGAACCGGTGCTGGTGCGCATTTCCGCTGCCAAGCGCATCCGCGATGCCGCCGAGCGTGGCGCACGCCGCGCGGGCGAAGCCAAGGTTACAGCAGAGCGCCTCGCGCTCGCCATCACAGAAAGCCGGACGGCATGACCGCCCAGCACACCCATTCCCGCGACCAGCGGGTCAACCAATCTTCGTGGTGCTTCGCGCTGCGTGGATGCCGCCGGGGGACGCGTGCCGCGCGCCTGATCTCGTCGGGTCGAACGAAGATGAAGGAACGAACGTTATGAGCGACGATAGAATGGGGCCGGGTACCTACCTGACGCCCGACGAAGCGAAGGAATTCCACAAGCTGTTCGCAGTCAGCATGGGGTTCTTCACCATTGTGGCCATTATTGCCCACTTCCTCGTCTGGCAGTGGCGGCCATGGTTCCCAGGCACGCCTGGCTATGAAAAAACCGCAGCGCTCGTGGTTCCGGCCCAAGCGCCGACCCACTCGGCAAGCGTATAAAAAGGAGATAATGCCATGTGGAGAATGTGGGTAACTTTTGATCCGCGCAGGGTCTTGACGGCGCTGGCAGTTTTTCTGTTCACGCTCGCGATCCTGATTCACTTCATCTTGCTGAGCACCAATCGGTATAATTGGCTCGAAGCACCAAATCCGCCAGCAGCGACGGCTGCAGCGGCAGTGACCCCGGCAGCGCCGGCGTCCTGATCAGACGTGCAGTGACAACTCGTTTGTCACGATGTTGACAGTCGAGGGGGACGTGACCTGATTGGCGTTGAAAGCGCCCAGGTCCGTCCAGTCCCCGATTGATAAAATTCATGCCATCCCGCCGCTGACCGACGGGTGAAGGAGCTGTTCCATGGCACTCTTGAGCTTTGAGCGGAAATATCGGGTAAGGGGGGGCACGCTGATAGGCGGTGACCTTTTCGATTTTTGGATCGGCCCTTTTTATGTCGGTTTTTTCGGCGTCACGACGGCGTTCTTCGCCGGGCTTGGCACTGCATTAATTCTCTACGGCGCCTCGCTTGGGCCGACGTGGAACCCCTGGTTGATCAGCATTGCGCCGCCAGACATTAGTTATGGCCTGGCCTTTGCCCCGCTTAGAGAGGGCGGGCTGTGGCAGATCATCACCATCTGCGCGGTCGGTGCCTTTGTTTCCTGGGCGCTGCGCGAGGTGGAGATTTGCCGAAAGCTGGGCATGGGATATCACGTCCCCATCGCCTTTGGCTTTGCGATCTTCGCCTATGTCAGCCTTGTGGTCATCCGGCCATTTCTGCTCGGGGCATGGGGCTTTGGCTTCCCGTACGGGATTTTCAGCCATCTCGATTGGGTGTCGAACACCGGCTACCAATATCTGCACTTCCATTACAATCCGGCGCACATGATTGCCGTGAGCTTCTTCTTCACGACGACGCTCGCGCTCGCGCTTCATGGTGGCCTGGTGCTATCTGCGGTGAACCCGCAAAAGGGTGAAGACGTAAAGTCGCCCGAATATGAAGACGCCTTTTTCCGCGATACGATCGGTTACTCGGTCGGCACGCTCGGCATTCACCGTGTCGGCTTGTTTCTCGCGCTTTCGGCGGGCTTCTGGAGCGCCATCTGCATCATCATCAGCGGCCCGCTTTGGACGCGCGGCTGGCCTGAATGGTGGACATGGTGGCTCAATCTGCCGATCTGGGCTTAAGGGGAGCGCGCAACATGGCGACCTATCAAAATATCTTCACGCAGGTCCAACTGCGCGCCGCCCCGGAAATGGGGCC
>JBBSCC010000238.1:0-3646 GCA_038250735.1 Sphingomonadales bacterium
AAGCGGCTGGTGCCGGGGCGGCGCTTGTCGAGGAACGGTTGGATATCGGTTTCGGACAGGCTCAACCCCGGCGGGCAGCCATCCACCACCGCGCCAATGGCGGGGCCGTGGCTCTCCCCCCAGGTGGTGAAGCGAAACAGATGGCCGAAGCTGTTGTGGCTCATGCGACGGCCTGCCCATGCAGATCGGTCTTTCGCGTCAGTTTGGCAATTTCATCGCGGTAGCGAAAGCGCAGCGCTGACCATGTGTCGTCGATCGCAATCTGCGTTACGGGCAACAGATCAATGGCGACCAGCGCTGCCCAGCCATTGTCACGGGAGATATCCGTCTTAATCGTGCCGGTTTTCTTCGGGTATGCAAACCACAGCCCACCGCCGCGCCGGTAATGCGGGATCACATCGGGCAGCCGGGAAGGCACATCAGCAATCGACGTAACGAAAACAACGATCAGATCAGCCTGGCCGACGCACTGTTCCGGAAGCGGGATAGTGTCGGCCAAGCCGCCGGGACGAGCGACAACCCACCCCGCCATGCCCGGCTTGTATCCCAGTTTTTCAAGAACCGTCTTGCTCATCCCAGCGTAATATCCGGCGCGTCCTCCGCCTTCATGCCGACGACGTGGTAGCCTGCGTCCACATGATGCGTTTCGCCCGTCACGCCGCTCGACAGGTCGCTGAGCAGATACAGCGCCGATCCGCCGACATCCTCAATTGTTACGTTGCGTTTCAGCGGGCTGTTATATTCGTTCCACTTCAGGATCAGCCGAAAATCGCCAATGCCGCTGGCCGCCAGCGTCTTGATGGGGCCGGCCGAAATGGCGTTGACGCGGATATTGTCGCGACCCAGGTCGACCGCCAGATACTGCACGCTGGTTTCCAGCGCAGCCTTGGCGACGCCCATCACATTGTAATGCGGGATCACTTTTTCGGCACCGTAATAGCTAAGCGTCAGCAGCGAGCCGCCATTTGGCATCATCGCGGCGGCGCGTTTGGCGACGGCGACGAAGGAATAGACGCTGATGTTCATCGTCATCAGGAAATTGTCGAGACTGGTGTCGACATAGCCACCGCGCAGCTCATTCTTGTCCGAAAAGCCGATGGCGTGGACCACGAAGTCAATCGTCGGCCATTCGGTCGCCAGCGCGGCAAAGGTCGCGTCGAGCGCGGCCATATCGGCCACGTCGCAATCAAACAGCCGGGCCACGCCCAGGCTTTCGGCCAGCGGGCGCACCCGCTTTTCCATGGTTTCGCCCTGATAGCTGAACGCGAGTTCGGCCCCCGCCTCACTCAGTTTTTTGGCAATTCCCCACGCCAGTGACCGATCATTGGCAAGCCCCATGATCAGCCCGCGTTTGCCCTTCATTAATTCCGTCACGCCCTTGTCGCCTCCGCCCGTCCCTCAATATTCACGCCCTTTACGCCTTCATCATCTGCTTCCGCCAGTGCTGCGTTCAATTGCGCGCCGACAACTAGCCCCAAACCGACCAGAAAAAAGAAGATCAGCGCGATCATCACGCCTGCCAGGCTGCCATAGGTAAGGTCGTAACTGGTGAGATTGGCAAGGACTGAGGGCAGCAACGCGGTGACGATCAACCACCAGCCCGCTGTAAATGCCGCCCCCGGCCACTTGGGGAACTGACCGTCGCGATATTGGCGGGGGGTGAGCGAATAAAAGACCATATAGAGCGCCACGAACAACGCGATCGCCGGCGCAATGCGCGACAGCGACACAGCCGACGCCGCCCCGGTAGCAAAGGGCATCACGCGCAGGATGAACTGTTCAGTCGCGACCATCGCCACCTGAAAGCTGAACGCGACCAGCACCAAAATCAGCGACGCCAGCGTCAACCCCATTGACCATAATCGGTAATGCCAGAACGGGCGCACTGATTTGACGCCGTAGGCGCGGCGCAGGATGTCCCGGATCGTTTCGATAAAACTTGCCGTGGTCCACAGCCCGACAATCGCCCCAAACCACAATAACGAGCCGGACCTTGCCGCCAGCACATCGGCGATTGGGGTTTGCAGCACGGCAGCCACGCTGGGCGGCAGGGTACGCAAGAAAGCGTCGACGGTGTGCAGCCCCTGATCCGTTCGGCCAAACAACCGCGCAATGGCGGCGGCGACGATGAAAAAGGGAAACAACGTCAGCAGCGACAAATAGGCCAGATTGCCGGCATGGATGAACCCGTCGCTGAACACGCCCACGACGACGCGTTTCAGCACCTCACGGACATAGCTGCCCGGCCGCATGAACGCGATGCGCCGGTTGAGCCGCGGCGCCCTGCCCGGATGAAGCCTGCGTTCTTCGGGGGATTCGGGCGAGATGTCTTGCACGGTGGATCAGACGTCCAGCTTGCCGCGCGGGTTCCATTTATCTTTGTCAGGCCAGTTCTGCACAAATTCAACCAGCGCATCATCATCAACGGGCAGATCGACCATCAACGTGACAAGCTGGTCGCCGCGACCGCCAGACTTTTTGTTAAAGCCCCGCCCCTTCAGCCGCAGCACCTTGCCCGATGTCGATCCGCGCGGCACCGACAGCATCACCGCGCCCTCCACCGTCGGTACCTTTACGGATGCCCCCAGCACCGCCTCTGCCAGGCTGATCGGCAAATCGAGCCGCACATCATCGCCCGCACGTTCAAAGCTGCGGTGCGGCTGCACCTCAATCGTGACAATGGCATCGCCTGCGCCGCCGGGGCCGGGCTGGCCCTTGCCCGCCAGCCGCATCTGGGTGCCCGTTTCGACGCCAGCGGGTAGTTTCAGATCAATCGCCTTGCCGTCACCCAGCGTAATCCGCTGCGGCGCAAGCGTGGCCGCATCGGCAAAGGGCACGGCGAGCTTATAGGCGATATTGGCACCCTTGGGGCTTGGCCGCCGGCCAAAGCCGCTGGAAAACCCGCCGCCGCTGCCGCCGCGCCGGCCGCCGAACAATCCTTCAAAAATATCGCCGAAATCGCCCGCATCGCCGCCGCCAAAATCAGCTGCCCCGCCCGGACCGGCACGAAAACCACCACCGCCGCCCGATTGGCCGGGGTTAAAGCCAAAGGGTGATGCCGGATTGCCATCCCCATCAATTTCGCCGCGATCAAACCGCGCGCGCTTATCCTTGTCGCTCAGCAGATCATAAGCGTTGGTAACCTGCGAAAATCGCTCGGACGCCTTGGGATTGTCCTTGTTGCGATCAGGGTGGAGTTCCTTGGCAAGCTTGCGATATGCCTTTTTGATATCGGCTTCGCTCGCCCCGCGCGGGACACCCAGCAGTTGATACGGATCGGCCATCTGGTTTCCGGTGTATTAGACTAATACGCTCTATTTGGGGGAAGCAGCGTGGAAGCGCAAACGCTGGCCGCAATAATTTGCGCTAAACCAGCGGTTCGGCGGGGGCAACATCAACGCTGACGTGCAGTTTTTGCGCGCCTGATCCCAGCACAATGCCGTCAATTGGTGCGATTTCGGCATAGTCGCGGCCAATCGCCATCACGATATGGTCGCCCGCCATCCAGATGCCATTGGTGGGATCAACCCCCACCCAGCCAATCCGGTCACCGCACCATAACAGCACCCAGGCATGGGTGGCGTCTGCCCCCACCAGCCGCTCCATCCCCGGCGGCGGCAGGGTGCGGATATAGCCGGAGGCATAG
>JBBSCC010000239.1:0-3646 GCA_038250735.1 Sphingomonadales bacterium
CGACATCGCCATCGGGGTCGCCGGGGTTATAGCCTGCTGCGATCAATGCCGCCTGCACTTTCCATTCGGTCGTATTCTCTGGTGGCGGCGCACCAACAATGAACGACCATATTCGCGCGAACCAAAGCTTGCGGCCCTTTATGCCAACCCGTCCGCCATTGATGGCAATCGTCACCGCCTCAATATCATTAAGGTCGGCAGCAACGCCGACGCGCTTGTCAGTCCACTCCATCAATGCGGGTTTGAGCGCATGATTGGGATCAATCACAAGTTCAGGGGTCGTTTCAAAATCCAGCTTCGCCCGTTTGCCGAATTTACCATAAGATTCCCTGCCGGTTGTCTGTAAAATACCTCGCCCGCGAAACTTCCACCCATCTTCAGTAGGTGGCGGGCCGTTGCCCATCCGGTTGCCATAAACAAGGCTGAATAATTTTACGCCACCGTCGATTTTACATTGGTCTGCCATTGCAATGCAGGCATCGCGGTTCGCGAAATATTTGTGCCAATTGCCATCGTCCCACATGTCGGCAAGGTTTTTTGCCGAATACCGTCCGCTCTCGGTCAGAATTGTTAATCCGCCGGTTTCGTGCAGGCACTGGGCCATGAAATGAGCCAGGCGAAGCGGCGTTGTTATTTCAGCGGCGGCCAACGCAGCACCGCCGTTCTGAAAAGCCGTAAAATAAGCGGGCTTTGCATTGGGCGCAAATTTTTTGACAACATCAATTGCGGTGACGGCCATCCATTTTCTCCGGCTCGATTCGGCTTGGACGCAACTACGCAACTACTAATCGCAGTAGATTATCCAAGAGTCGGAGAAAAACAAGACGCCAATAGTTACCTAAGCCATTTACCTAAGGCAAAGTGACATCTTGAGTGATCGTGCAGTTTACCGCTCATACGCCTTGGGCAGCGCGCCTTCTTGCGGCGTCAGATATCGCTTCAGCAACTGGCCTTGGCGCGTGCCCAGCGATTGTTTGACCCCGTCAATCCACACCATCTGTGCTGCGGTATCCAGTTCCAGCGGGTCGCCCGACCAGATCACGACATCGCCCGCGCGGCCGGGGCGCAGCGAGCCGATGTCGCCGCCCAGGCCCACCGCTTCGGCGGGGAGCGAGGTAATCGCAGCAAAGGCGGCGTTCCAGTCGAGACCGGTGGCACCCGGCACCTTGGTGAGCGCAACCAGATTGCCAGCATATTGCTTTTCAAGCCGAGCCTGCCGCGCTTCATTGTCGTTGATCGTGCCGATGCCGACCAGCACGCCCGCCGCCTTCATCCGCCCGACATTGGATTGCGTGGCAGCCAGCGATTCAAATGATTCGGGCAGGTCGTTCAGCGCCGATGCGATCACTGGCACCTTGGCGGCGGCAAGTTGCGTGGCGACCATCCAGCCTTCCGAAACGCCCACGAATACCATCCGCAATTGCGGCATGGCCTTTTTGATGTCGAGCAGCGCCAGCATGTCCGACGCGCGCTCCACATGGATCAGCAATGGCATCCGCCCGCTGATCACCGGGGCCAGCGCTTCTGCATCGGCGCGGGTCAGCAGTGCGTCCTTGCCCTGATCGGCATAGCCTGCCGGATTGCGGGCATAATCGCGTGCCTGAACCAGCGCGTTTTTGAACATGCTGAGTGCCGCCGGGCGGCTGCCGCCAGCAGCCCGTGCGCCACCCTCGCCATATTCCATGAACTGGAAGGCGCGCGGGGTGCTGACCGGCGCATTGTCGCTGCCCAGATCGATCACCGCGCCCATGCCCGCAAAAATCGATCCGCGATTTTCAGGCGCGACGATGGCGCGCGTAACGCCTTCTGCCCGGTTGAGCGGGATGGAGCTGGTATGCTGGTTCACCGCCGGGGACACATCGATGGCGGCGTGGAATGGGCTGCCATTGGCGCTGGCATCATTGGTCTGGTCAACACCGTCAACCTCGACGATGCCCATCCGGGTAAAGCCCGCGACAATGCCGGGGGTCACCCAGCGGCCGCCCGCGTCAATCACCTCCATGCCCGCAGGCACGGCAACACTGGCACCAGCGGCGACAACCTTGCCATTACGCACCACCACGGTGCCGCCATCAATCGGTGCGGAGCCATCGCCAATGACAAGCTTCGCATTGGTGATCGCCACCGATTGCGCGGCAGCGGAGAAGGGAAGGGCAGGGGTGGCGAGTACCGCCGCGGTCAATAGCAGCAGGCGCTTCACTTCACATCTCCCGAGCCAGGCTGGCCAAGTTCGAAATCGGATACCGGTCGCAGGCGCGGATCATGCGAATCATACAGCAGCGCGCCGTCAATCCACACCATATCGGGCCGGGTATAAACGCTGAACGGGTTGCCGTTCCACAACACCACATCCGCCATTTTGCCCGGTTTCAGGCTGCCGGTTTTGTCAAAAATCCCCAGCGCCTTAGCAGGGCCAGAGGTGAGCCAGGTCCAGGCCGTTGCGTCGGAAATGTCAATGCCCGCGCGCCGCCCTGCGGCCAGCGCCTTGGCGACTTCCTGGTTCAGCCGTTGAATGCCATTGGCGTCATCAGAATGGATCATCCCGCACGCACCCGCATTTTGCAGCAGCGCCAGATTCTCGCTGATCGCGTCATAGGATTCCATTTTGAAACCCCACCAATCGGCCCAGACAGCGGCACAGGTGCCGTTCGCCTTCAGCAGATCGCCAATTTTATATGCTTCAACCGCGTGGTGGAACGCGCTGACATGATAGCCAAATTCCTTGGCCATATCCATCACCAGCGCCATTTCATCGGCGCGGTAGCAGTGGTTCTGCACCAGGATTTCGCCTGCGAGCACACCGCGCAGCGTATCCATGCCAATGTCGCGCGCGGGCGGCTCGCCGCCGTCCGCCTCATACTTGTCCCACTTGCGTTTATACTCGGCAGCGCGCGCCCAGGTTTGGCGATCAACCGCAATATTGCCCATCCGCGTCGAAGGCTGGCGACCCTTGCCGCCATAAACGCGCTTGGGGTTTTCACCACAGGCCATTTTCAGCCCGTAAGGTGCGCCGGGGAATTTCATGCCCTGCGACGTGCGCGCATAAACGTTTTTCAGCACGACTGATCGCCCGCCAAACAAATTGGCAGAGCCCGGCAAAATCTGCAGCGTGGTGACGCCGCCATTGGCGAGTGCGCGGCTGAAACCGGGGTCTTGCGGCCACACGCTGTGTTCGGCCCATACATCGGCGGTAACGGGGCTGGTCGCCTCGTTGCCATCCGAATTCGCCTCTACGCCGGGCGAGGGATAATCGCCCAGATGGCTGTGAATATCGATCACGCCGGGGGTCAGTGTTTTGCCGGTGCCGTCGATGATTACCGCGCCTGCGGGCGCTGCGATGGTCTGGCCAATTTCGACAATCTTGCCATCGGCGAACAATGCCGACCCGCGATCAATCTTGCCGCCTTCGCCGTCAAAAATCGTGACGTTGGTGATCAGCGTCGGCTTGCCGGGATAGGCCTTATAGGTCGAAGGAAAGGGGTCGTGATTATAGCCCTTGCCCATGCCGGGACCGGACTTGGCCGCTGATTTTGCCCCTGATTGAGCAGGCGCGCCCGCCGCACCTTTCGGCTTGGCATCGCCGGTGGTGGCGCAGGCGGATAGCAAAACCGCCACCCCTAATGTGGCGATGATGCCCGGCGTGATC
>JBBSCC010000240.1:0-3626 GCA_038250735.1 Sphingomonadales bacterium
CGCGCGGCCATCACCACCGTCAGCGCGACATCGTCGCAAAATACCGGGGCGGGGCATTCGGCCAGCGTACCGCGTGCGGTGGCAAGCATGATGGGCAGCAGGTCGCTGTCCAGCCGCATCATCAGCACCTGGCATTCGGGATCGCCAAAGCGCGCGTTATATTCGATCAGCTTGGGGCCATCCGCTGTCAGCATCAGCCCTGCATAGAGCACCCCTGAAAAGGGTATTCCCGACGCCGCCATCGCAGCCACTGTGGGGGCGATAATCTCATCAATCGCGCGCTGTTCGAGGGCCGCGGTCAGCACGGGGGCGGGGCTGTAAGCGCCCATGCCGCCGGTGTTTGGGCCGGTGTCGCCGTCGCCGACGCGCTTGTGATCCTGCGCCGACCCAAACGGCATGATCGCTGAGCCATCGGTCAGGACGAACAGGCTGGCTTCTTCGCCCTCCAGAAACTCTTCAATCACGGCGTCGCCGCCGGTTTTGCCGAACATGCCGACCAGCGCCGCTTCCGCCTCCTCGCGGGTGTTGGCGATCGTCACGCCCTTGCCTGCGGCCAGTCCGTCGGCTTTGATCACGACTGGCAGTCCGAAATCGCGCAGCGCCGCCAGGGCGCCATCATGCGAGGTGACGCGAGCATAACGCGCCGTGGGGATGCGAGCACGCTTGCACAAATCCTTGGTAAAGCCCTTTGATCCTTCAAGCTGCGCTGCCTTGGCATCGGGGCCGAACACCGCGATCTTCATGGTGCGCAGATTATCCGCCAGCCCGTCGACCAATGGCGCTTCGGGGCCAATCACCACGAGCTCAACCGAATGACGCAGGCAGAAATCGATGATTGCGCGGTGATCGCTTGGCTCAATCGCCGCGATTGTTGCGTGTTGGGCTATGCCGGGGTTGCCGGGTGCGGCATAAAGCGTTGTCAGGTCCGGTGACTGCGCCAGCTTCCATGCCAGCGCATGCTCGCGGCCCCCCGATCCGATCAGCAGGACATTCATGTCAGATAGTTTCCCCGATGATGTCTCAGATAGCCATGGTTCGCGGCTGGTAGCGGAGCCGATCCCCGGCGACAATGCGGCACCCCTTAGCGTGGGTGAACTGTCGATGAAGCTCAAGCGCTTTGTCGAGGGGGAGTTTGGCCATGTCCGGCTGCGCGGCGAGATTTCAGGGTATAAGCGCGCGGTTTCAGGCCATGTCTATCTGGCGCTGAAGGATGACAGCGCGGTAATTGACGCGGTGATCTGGAAGGGGGCGGCCGGCGCTTTGCCGTTCACGCCGCAGGATGGGATCGAGGTGATCGCGACCGGCAAGCTGACGACCTATCCCGGGCGATCCAAATACCAGATCGTGATCGATCGGATGGAGCTGGCGGGTGAAGGCGCGCTGATGGCGCTACTGGAAAAGCTGAAGGCAAAGCTGGCGGCGGAGGGCCTGTTTGATCCGCAGCGCAAAAAGCCGTTGCCGTTTTTGCCGCGCACGATTGGCGTGGTGACATCGCCGACAGGTGCCGTCATCCGCGATATCCTGCACCGGTTGGCGGATCGTTTTCCCAGTCATGTGCTCGTCTGGCCGGTGGCGGTGCAGGGCGATGGGGCTGCACTGCAGATTGCACGCGCGGTACGTGGGTTTGACGCGATTGCACCGGGCGGGCCGGTGCCGCGCCCCGATCTGGTCATCGTCGCGCGTGGCGGTGGCTCTATCGAGGATCTGTGGGCTTTCAATGAAGAGGCTGTCGTTCGTGCGATTGCCGATTGTTCGATCCCGATCATCTCCGCCGTGGGCCATGAAACCGATACCAGCCTGTCCGATTTTGCCGCCGATCTGCGCGCGCCGACGCCAACCGCCGCTGCGGAAATCGCCGTGCCGGTGCGGCTTGATCTGATCGCGGCCGTGGCGGGCTATGCCCAGCGCAGCGAACGGTGCGTGCAGCGGTATCTGGAGCGCGCGCGCGAGCGGCTTGATGCGCTGGTGCGGGTGCTGCCCCGGCGAGAGTCGCTGCTGGGGCCGCAACGCCAGCGCGCGGATGATTTGGGCGCACGGCTTGATCGGGCGTTGGAGGCCAGGGCAGCACGCGGGCGCGCTCAGCTTGACCGGGTGGGTGCGGTGCTGCGCCCGGCGATGCTTGACCGCCAACTGGCCAGCGGGCGCGACCGGCTAACGCGGACAGTGCAATTGCTCGAAGCGGTTAACCCCAGCGGACTGCTGAAGCGTGGCTATGTGCTGGTCCAGGCGCGCGGGGGCGGTGTGGTGACGAGTGCGGCGCAGGCGCGGTCTGCCGCTGCGCTCACCCTCCACTTTGGGGATGGCAGCGTTGATGCACGGGTTGAGCGCGCGACACCCAAGGCGTATGACAAGCCAAAGGTCGATCAGCCGAGCCTGTTATAGCATCGGCGAAAACGTAC
The DNA here is from genome assembly GCA_038250735.1 of Sphingomonadales bacterium. GTDB lineage: Bacteria > Pseudomonadota > Alphaproteobacteria > Sphingomonadales > Sphingomonadaceae > Sphingomonas. The sequence goes on from JBBSCC010000240.1 coordinate 2,400, forward strand.
GCGCAGGCCGCGTCTGGGAACCAGTAGCATGTTGATGTCGAATACCGATCGCGCCGCCCGCCTTCATTATATGGCGAATAGTTTTCGTGTGCTCGCACCGGGCGACCATGTCGCTTGCGCGGTAACGGGGGAACGGATCGGCCTAGATTCGCTGCGCTATTGGAGCGTCGCCCTGCAACAACCCTATGCCAGCGCAGCGATCGCGATGGCGGCGATGTCGCCCGCATAATGGCGCACCGGGGGGGCAGGCAAATAGGGATGAAGCGCGGTCGCCGCTGGGTGGCCGGGCTGGCAATCATGATCGTGCAAGGCAGTTGCCTCGCCCCCGCGGCGGAGCGCCCGGTGGTGGCCACCCGTGTTGCACCAAAGTCTGTTGCGCCTGCCGCCCAATCTCCTGCCGGGGCCTCTGTGGCACCAGCAAGGATGCTACCGGCCAAAAGATTGCTCACCCAAACCGGGTTTCGGCTGAATGGGCCGATGATTCAGGGCGGCACAGTGATTGGCACAGCCCCTGCCGGGACGACATTGCTCAGCTTTAACGGCGGATCGCTGCCGCTTGCCGCCGATGGCCGGTTTCTGTTTGCCTTTGATCGCGATGCGGGCCCCATCGCGACGCTGTCCGCAACGCTGGAGGATGGGCGAGTCCTTACCGAAACGCTGTCGGTGGCCCGGCGCGCCTGGAACATCGAGCGGCTCGATAGTCTGCCGCGCTTTGCCCAGCCCAGCGAGGAGTTTAATCGCCTTCGCCCCGCAGAGCTTGAACAGATCAATGCCGCCCGCCGCATCAGTGTCACGTCTGCGGGGTGGCAGCAGCCCTTCTTATGGCCAGCGGTGGGCCGACTTTCGGGCATGTTCGGGTCGCAGCGCATTTATAAAAATGGTGAGGCGGGCAGCTATCATTCGGGCACCGATATCGCCCGGCCCACGGGCGCAACGGTGATGGCGCCAGCTGACGGGGTCGTGATTCTCGCTGCTGATCATCCCTTCACGCTGGAAGGCAATCTGTTGATGATTGATCACGGCATGGGCCTGAACAGTGCGTTCCTGCATCTGTCCCGAATTGACGTGCGCGTTGGCGAAACAGTGAAGCGCGGACAGCCTATTGGCGCTGTTGGCATGTCGGGCAGGGCCACCGGCCCGCACCTCCACTGGAGCGTTAAATGGCGCGACAGCCGAATCGATCCGCTGTTGCTGGCCGGGCCAATGCCCGTGGCGCAGTAACGCTAG
>JBBSCC010000241.1:0-3583 GCA_038250735.1 Sphingomonadales bacterium
ACCAGTGACGACAGCATATCCTGCTGTCGATCGGCCGGCAGCGTGCGAAAAGCGGCGGCCATGGCGTCGGCGGCACGCTGGCGCGCGGCGCTGCCCGGCGGCGATGCCGCTGCCGCACGATCAACGGCGGCACATAATGCCGCCCAAACGGTCGCTGCATCATCGATACCCACGATGTGCCCGTCGTGATCGAGCAGGAAGCGGACCGTTCGTCCTTTCAATCCGGCCAACGCCGCCGCGAACATTGCGCCACGGCCATCGGCGGGCGCGCTGGCATCCAATATGGTCAGATCAAGGGCAAAACCGGTTGGCAGAGGATGAAACATCAGTCGTCGTTCGCTGACGAAGCGCTGCGTACCACGCTCGTCGCGTCGCTCTTCGATCAGCACATGGCGATAGGGCTTGTCGGGCACGGGCACCAGTCGCGCCACCGCCGCGCCGGGGGCCAGCACCGCGAGCGACAGGGCCAGCCCGGCGTTAAGCTGCTGCCGCACGCCGCCCGAGCAAATGCGCCGCGACCACCGTTGCGATCAGCGTCAGCGCGGCATTCACCTGATGCGCAACCGCGATCTGGATGGCGACACCCGACATCAGCGTTGCAATGCCGAGCAGGATTTGCAGCGTCACCAGCGCGATGATGGCATAGCCCGCCCGTGCGGCGCCGTGGCGGATTGCCTGCCATGCCAGGAAGCCGACTCCAGCGGCGGCGGCAAAGGCGAACCAGCGGTGGATGAACTGCACGACGATGGGGTTATCGACCGCGTTCAGCCATGCCGGGGTAACCATCGGCACGTTTTCGGGGAAAATCGCGTCGCCCATCAGCGGCCAGCTGGAAAAAGCATAGCCTGCGTCAAGCCCGGCAGTGAACGCGCCAAAGATGATTTGCACCCCCAGCAGCCCAATCGCGATGGCGGCACCGCGCGTCAGCCGCGCTGGTCGCGCGATGGGCAGTAACGCCAGCGCCCGCAGATCAAGCGCCGTCCAGATCAATCCGCCCAGCAGTACAAGCGCGGTCGACAGATGCACCGCCAGCCGCACATGGCTAACATCGGTACGCACCGACAGGCCGGAGGCTACCATCCACCAGCCAATCGCGCCCTGCAGCCCGCCCAGCGCCAGCAATGCACTCAGCCGCCAGCCATAACCGCGCGGAATCTGCCGCCGAACCGCAAACCAGACCAATGGCAGCGCAAACGCCATGCCGATCAAACGGCCCAGCAGCCGGTGGACATATTCCCAAAAGAAAATGGCCTTGAACCCGGCCATCGCCATTCCGGCGTTGATCTGCTGATATTCCGGGATTTTCTTATAGGCATCGAATTCAGCCTGCCACGCCGCCGCACTCAAAGGGGGCAGGGTGCCGCTGATCGGTTTCCATGATGTGATCGACAGCCCCGAATCGGTCAGTCGCGTAATCCCCCCGACCATGATCATCGCGATCACCAGGGCAGCGACCGCGAATAACCAGATGGATAAAGCGCGTGGCCGGGCACGAAGCATGGCGGCAGTTTGCATTAACATGGCGGCGCTTTACCCCAAAAGCGTGATCACGTCACCACCGCCCATGGGTCGTAGCGCGCAGCGGGCTAGCTCGGAAAAAAATCTGCGCGGCTGTCGCCATGATATATTGTAACGCCCACACTACCGTGCCACATGACGCATCATGGAATCGATGATCCGCAATTCCCCGCTATTGGCGTCGATCGGCCTTGATCGGCTGGCGATTGGCGTGTCCGGGCTGTGCATGGTGCATTGCCTGGCAAGCGCGGTGCTGGTGGCGCTCGCTGCGTCGGCGGGTGGCTTGCTGTTCGCGCCGATCGTGCACGAAGTGGGCCTGTCGATTGCGATCCTGCTTGGCGCGCTGGCGTTGGGGCAGGGCGTGATGCAGCATGGCTATATGATGCCGATCGCGGTTGGGGCGCTTGGTCTGGGCGTTATGGCAGGCGCGGTATCGCTGCCGCATGATGGCAGTGGCGAGACGCTGTTTACGCTGGTGGGCGTTGGCCTGCTCGCGCTGGGCCATGATCTCAACCGCCGGGCCACGCACTAAATCAGGCTGCGTGCCAAGCTTGCCGCTTGGCCTGTAAAAGCTTAGATACGCCCGATGGCTATCCACCAGCATCATGAACATGAAGGCGTCGCGCTTGCCAGCGCCGCGCAGGCCACGCTGGAGCGATCCGGGGAGCAATGGACGGCGATGCGCGCCCAGATTTTCGCGGCATTGGCCAGTTTCGATAAGCCAGCATCGGCATATGACATTGCCGATGCGGTGTCGAAGGCGCAGGGGCGGCGGATTGCGGCCAACAGCGTTTACCGCATCCTGGATTTGTTCGTGGGCGCAAACCTGGCGCGGCGCGTTGAAAGCGCGAACGCCTATATCGCCAATGCCCATCCCGATTGCCTGCATGATTGCATTTTCCTGGTGTGCGACAGCTGCGGGCAGACCACGCATATCGACGATGACGTGGTCACGCGCGGGGTGCGATCAGCGGCGGTGGCGGCGGGTTTTTCGCCTGAACGGCCGGTGATTGAAGTGCGCGGCAAATGCGCAACCTGCGATTAATCGCCTGAAAAGGCCGTAAAAGGGCCGAAACGGCGCGGATTGTGCGGCGTTTTTTGCAGAATTGTCACATTTCGGCGCAATTTGGTGCAGGCGCGTTCGAATAGTCGACTCGGCGCGTTGAGCCGGTTATTCTGGCGGGATGACCAATCGTCCTGAAACACCGCTGCTTGATGCGGTTCACATCCCCGCTGACATCCGCAAATTATCGGCGGACCAGTTGCCGCAATTGGCGGCTGAGTTGCGGGCGGAGGTTATTTCGGCGGTTGGCGTTACCGGGGGCCATTTGGGATCAGGGCTGGGCGTGGTCGAGCTGACGACGGCGCTGCATTATGTGTTCAACACGCCGGATGACCGGTTGGTGTGGGACGTGGGCCACCAATGCTATCCGCACAAGATTTTAACCGGGCGTCGCGACCGGATTCGCACGCTGCGGATGGGCGGGGGCTTGAGTGGCTTCACCAAGCGCGCCGAGAGCGAATATGATCCGTTCGGCGCGGCGCACAGCTCGACATCGATTTCGGCGGCACTGGGTTTTGCGATTGCCAACAAGATTGCGGGCAAGCCGGGCAAGGGCATTGCGGTGATCGGCGACGGATCAATGTCAGCGGGCATGGCCTATGAGGCGATGAACAATGCGGCGCAGGCGGGCAACCGGCTGGTGGTGATTTTGAACGACAATGACATGTCGATTGCGCCGCCGGTGGGGGGCTTGAGCGCCTATCTGAGCCGGATTGTGTCGAGCCGCGAGTTTTTGGGGCTGCGCGATTTTGCCAAGCGGGTGGCCAAATTGCTGCCGAGTCCGGTTGCGGCGGGGCTGAAGAAAACCGACGAGTTTGCGCGCGGCATCGCGATGGGCGGCACGTTGTTTGAAGAGCTTGGCTTTTATTATGTCGGGCCGATTGACGGGCATAATCTGGATCATCTGATCCCGGTGCTGGAAAATGTCCGCGATGCTGAACAAGGGCCGATCTTGGTCCATGTCGTCACCAAAAAGGGCAAGGGCTATGCCCCGGCAGAGGC
>JBBSCC010000242.1:0-3579 GCA_038250735.1 Sphingomonadales bacterium
TCAATTTCAATGGCATAGGCGTCGATCAGGTCATGCCCCACCAGCACATCAACGGGTTGGGTGCCGCCGGTCGCTGCGGCGGGCAGGGTGGTAACGGCAATGCCGCCGCCCCGCCGCGTCATGCCGCCCAGCGTGATGTTCTGTACCGCCGTCCATCCAATCGGCACCGCGCCGCCAATCGCACTGGCCAGCCCGCGCGGCTGCACTTTCAACCGCGCCTTCGCCGCAAAACTGCGCGAGATGACAGAGGCGCTAACCCCGGTATCCAGCACCGCGACGGCCGGCAGATCATTGATGATCATCGCAAAGCGTATTTGGTTGCCGGGTGTCAGGTCGAACGGCACCCAGCGCACCTCGCTATCGGTCGCCAGGGTCGATACGGCGGTGCTGGGTGGTGGTGCGGCACCGATCAGGGCAATCGCCAGCAGAATCGCGGAACGGCGCATCGGCATCGACCCTAGCCCCCGGCCTGCAACCGGCAAACGGCTTATAATGTCGCTTCCAGATATGCCTGGTCGAACCCGTATTGGCGCGCCTTTTCCAGCGTATAGGGGCGCAGGCCCATAGACCGGTATTCGCCGATAATCTTGCCGTCGGCGCTTTCGTCAAGATATTCGAATTTGAACAGCTCCTGCGTGACGATGACGGGGCCTTCCATGCCGATCACTTCGGTAATGTTGGTCACCCGGCGCGATCCATCGCGCAGGCGCTTTACCTGGATGATCAGGTCAACCGAATCGGCGATCTGGCGGCTGATGGCCTCCTTGGGCATTTTAATGTCGCCCATCATTACCATGTTTTCCATACGGCCCAGGCACTCGCGCGGCGAATTGGCGTGGAGCGTACACATCGATCCGTCATGGCCCGTGTTCATCGCGGCAAGCAGATCGAAACACTCGCTGCCGCGAATTTCGCCCAGGATGATCCGGTCAGGCCGCATACGCAGCGCGTTCTTCACCAGATCACGAATGCTGATTTCGCCTTGCCCCTCAAGGTTTGGCGGGCGGGTTTCCAGTGGCAGCCAGTGTGGCTGTTGCAGGCGAAGTTCGGCGGCGTCTTCAATCGTCAGCACGCGCTCGCCGGGATCAATCATTTTCGACAGCGCGTTCAGCATCGTCGTTTTGCCCGAGCCCGTACCGCCGGAGATGACGACGTTGAACCGGCACGCTCCGGCAATTTTCAGCGCGGTCGCCATTTTAGGGCTCATCGATCCGAACCCGGCCATCATGTCGAGCGTGATCGGGTTGGCGGAGAATTTACGAATCGAGATCGCGGTGCCGCGCAAGCTGAGCGGCGGCACGATCACGTTCACGCGGCTGCCGTCTTTCAGCCGGGCGTCGGCAAGTGGCGTGGTCTGGTCAACACGTCGGCCGACCGAGTTGCAAATCCGCTGAGCGATCTGGAACAGATGTTCCTCATCGCGGAACTGGATATTCGCCAGCTCCAGCTTGCCCTTGCGCTCGATATAGGTTTGCTCAGGGCCATTGACCATGATGTCCGAAATGTTCGGATCGTTGAGCAATTCCTCAAGCGGCCCAAGCCCCAACAGCTCGTCGATCAGCACCTTTTCCAGCGCGAATTGCTCGCGGCGGTTGAGCGTCAGCTTCAGTTCGGCCAGCACTTCGCCGATGATCGGGCGGAATTCCTCAGCCAGCTCGTCCTTGTTCAGCGTCGCTGCCGCTTCAGGATCAACGCGTTCGAGCAGGCGCGGTAGCACCTGTTCCTTGATCTTGTGGATGGATGTTTCAAACCCCTCCATCCGCGATTGGCCGGCATCGCCTGATGACGCCTGCCGTTCCTGCAACCGCGCCATCGCGTCCATCGCGGTGCCGGGCATGTTGCCTGTCATTGCCTCTCCACCACCATCCAGTGGCGGCAGGGGGGCTAGGTCGATGGGTGGAAACTGGTCGCTGCCTTGCAGATCGCCCGGTCGAGCCGGGCCACCGCCCTGCATTGGCCGCGCCACGCCGAAAGCTGGCCGCGCAGGCGTGGTGCCGCTGCCCGTTCCGGGGCGTCGTCCAAATGCGCTCATGATAGGGCAATCTTGCTGGTCACACCCTATGCGTAACCGCCAAGGTTTGACGTTTCCTTAACCGTGCGAGTTAGGAATTGGCCGTGCGCAAAAATTTTGGCGCAGTCAGCCCCAGCACGTCACCCAGCCTGTTCAGCCAGCACTGTCAGCCCGCGCTCGTTCACCTCGGCAAAGCCGCCGCGGATTGCCAGCATCTCGGGATCGCCCTTTTCGGTGCGATAAATGTGCAGATTGCCGTCGCGGACGGTCGACATCAACGGCGCATGACCGTGCAGCACACCGAAATCGCCCTCGCTGCCGGGAACGACGACCATGTACACGTCCTCCGAACGGACGAGCTTTTCAGGGGTGACGAGTTCGAAGTGGAGCATTTTCAGAAACCTTCGGGAAGTTGAACACCGGCCGGAATGGCGGTGACGGTGACGATCACCGGCTGCGATTCCGCAGCGCCAAGGCCAGAGATAACATTGAGGAGCATCGGCTTGCCGCCAGCCGACCGCTTGATGAACATTCTGCGTTCGGCGGCCGGGCTGGACTGCCGGGTTGGCTGCTCTTTCCAGCCCAACGCCGGGGACAGCAGCGCCGCCGCCAGCGCTGCCCTGGTCCCGGGCCGGTCCGTCATGTGGTAGATCACCAGGCGGCAAGTTGGTTGTGCGCCACCAAGAGCGACGGCAAAGCCATCATTGCCGACGATCCGATGGGCAAGCGTCGCGCGGTTGAAGACCGCCCGCATTTCACCCGATTCATCGATTGCCGCCTGGGGCAGACCGAAAGACAGGCCATAGTTGGTCAACAGTTTTTGCTGGCCGGCAATGTCCGCCGGAAAAGCAACTTCCTGCGCCAGGATTTCAACGCAGGCATGACTCGCGGTGTCTGCGACTACTGCGCCCAGCGTCCCGGTTGGCTGCTTGGCCCATGCGACGGTTGCCGCAAGCAGCAATGCAGCACTGCACGCTACCCAAGACAACCGCCGGATCATCACGCCTCTTGCGCCATCTTCTCTGCCTTGGCGATGGCCTCATCGATGCCGCCGACCATGTAGAATGCGCTTTCAGGCAGGTGATCATATTCGCCGTCGACCACCGCCTTGAAGCTCTTCACGGTATCCTCGAGCTGCACGAACTTGCCTGAAATGCCGGTGAACACTTCAGCGACGTGGAAAGGCTGCGACAGGAACTTCTGGATTTTCCGCGCGCGGCTGACGGTCAGCTTATCTTCTTCCGAAAGCTCGTCCATGCCCAGAATAGCGATGATGTCCTGCAGCGACTTATACTTCTGCAGCACCGACTGCACCGCACGCGCGGTGTCGTAATGCACCTGGCCCACAACGCGCGGTTCAAGCACGCGGCTGGTCGAATCGAGCGGATCGACGGCAGGGTAAATCCCCAGCTCCGAAATCGCGCGGTTGAGCACCGTCGTCGCGTCCAAGTGAGCGAAGGAGGTGGCAGGGGCTGGATCGGTAAGATCGTCGGCAGGCACGTAGATCGCCTGCACCGAGGTGATCGACCCCTTGTTGGTCGATGTAATCCGCTCCTGCAGTGCGCCCA
>JBBSCC010000243.1:0-3578 GCA_038250735.1 Sphingomonadales bacterium
ACCGGAACCGCCTGGCCCCCTTAAACAGAACGCGATTGCTGCATGGCTGCGGTAGCGCCGCGCTGGCGCTGGCGCTTACCTTCGCCCCGCAGCGGGCCGAGGCGCAGGCTATCAATGCGGGCGGCACTGTGACCACCGGCGATGCATTCATTGATACCTCTACGCCTGGACAGACCACAATTGATGTCGTCACTCCGACCACGGTGATCGATTGGCAGCCGTTTTTGGACAATAGCGGCAATGCGCTGACGTTCCTTCCGGCGGGCACGACGGCGTTGTTCCGCACAGGCCAACTTCAGAATTTCGCGGTGCTCAACCGCATCCTGCCGACCTCCAACAACAACATCGCGGTGATCAACGGCAATGTGATATCGCGCATCATTCAGCCAACTGGCGCGCAAGTCGCAGGCGGATTTGTGGCGTTCTATTCGCCTACCGGCTTGCTGATCGGCAGCACCGCGACATTTGATGTCGGCAGCCTGTTGCTGACCACGCTCGATACCTCGCCAGCCAGCTTCGACAATTTTGTCAATGGCGGCAATCTCAACCTGGCGGCCACTCCCGGTTCGACCGCGCGAATTCAGATTGCGCCCGGTGCGCAGATCAGTGCGCTGGCGGAAAATTCGTTCTTCGCCGTGGTCGCCGCTGATGTGGAAATGCTTGGCACAGCGCGGATCAATGGCAGCCACGCCTATGTTGCGGGTGAGGTGGTGAACCTGTCGCTATCGAACGGCTTGTTCAATATCTCGATCCCGGTTGGCACAGCCGCCGCGGGCGAAGTGGTGACGGTCAACGGCAATGTCGGCGGCCCATCGAGCACCGGGGCGGGCGATAACCACGTCATTTATGCCGTGGCGCGCGCTTCGGCTGATCCGATCAGCATGCTGTTCAGCGGCAATCTCGGCTTCGATCCGGCGCAGAGCGCGGGGATCGTCAATGGCGAGATCATTCTGGCCGCCAATTACAACGTGTTCGGGCGTAATGTTGACAGCGGGTCGATCAGCGACGGCATTGACGCCATCTTCCGCGGGATGAGCGCGACCAGCGATGTGCGCGCCGATATCACACTTGAAGACTTCACCGCTGGGTCAAGCGTGCTGGCGATTGGCACCGGACAGACGATCGCCCGCACTGCAACCGGCGATAGCAGTGTGGCGGGCAACCTGCTGCTGGTCGGCCGCGATGAGGCAGTGATCGATGCCACCTCCGGCGGCGATTTCACTGTCACCGGCAATGTGCTGGTTGATGCGCGCGATTACGGGGTGGTCAGTTCATCTCTGCAAACGCTTGATGCGATCAACGCAGTGGCCGGCAATGCGCGGATCTTGTCCGGCGGCGGCGGACTGGTCAGCATCACCGGCAACGCGCTGGTCACCGCCGAGGCATTCGGCGGCGCCGATGACCTTAACGCGATCGCGGGCAGCGCGCTTGGCGGGACGGCGGAAATCAGTGCGGATGGCGGCAGCGTATCGATCGCCGGCACGACCAATGTTCGCGCGTCGGCCTTCGGCACCAATCTCGATTTCATCCGCACCGGCGCAACCGCGCGCGGCGGAATGGCTCGTGTCACTGTCACTGGCGGCGGCAGCGCCAATTTTGATCAAGACTTGATCATAACGGCAGATGGTTTTGGGACGGAAAGCGATACGTTCAGCCCGTCGACTGTATCTGACACCTTCGGCGGCACCGCGCTGCTGGCAATCACCGGTGCGGGCACGGTCGACATTGGCGGTAACGCGATGCTGAGCGCCAGCGCCACAGCCCGCGGGGCCAATGCAGCATCTGGCGGCGCGTTGGCTGACGCGGGCGAAGCGGCGGTTTCAATCGATGGCGCGGGCACGATTACTATTGATGGCGGGTTGAGCCTTTTGGCCAATGCCTTTGCTGGCGACAATAGCGGCGGGCAAGGTGGACGAGCGCTTGGTGGGGCGGCGCGAGCGGTGACCCGCAATGGGAATGGCCTGATTTCCGTCGCAGGTGACTTCTTCACAAGCGCGCAGGCTCAGGGTGGTGACGGCACCAGCGGCGGCGATGCTTTTGGTGGGATTGCAGGAGCCAATGCGATCAACGGCATGATCGACTTGCAGCAACTGGCTGATGCTGATGCGTCGGCATTCGGCGGCAGTGCCGCGTTCGGATTTGGCGGCATTGGTGGGCTGGGGAGCGGCGGCAATGCCTTTTTCCAGGCTGATGGCACCATCAATCAGGCGGCAGTGCTCATGATTGGAGGCAATGCGGCTGTCCGCGCCACCGGCACCGGGGGCAATGGCGGTAGCAGCGACGGATCAGCGATTGCTGCTGGGCGCGGCGGCGATGGCTTTGGCGGGGATTTTCTAACCCCCAATCAGGCCGACCCCAATTTTGGCGGCGGGGCCTTTCTGCTTGCTGGCGGTGACTACGGCACGCTCACTGTCAGCGCCGGAGCGATTGTTGATGCCAGCGGCTTTGGTGGTTTTGGTGGCAGCGCGGCTGGGCTGTTGACCGGCGGACGCGGCGGTGATGGCTTTGGCGGCCTGGCGCAGACTGGCCTTGCGCTGCTTGGCGGGCCGGGCACGGTCGGCGGCGGCTCAGCGACTTTCGGAAGCCTGTTTGTCGATGCCAATGGATTTGGCGGTGATGGCGGGATTGACGGTCAGATTGACCAGGTTGTCGGGCTGGGCGGCAATGGCACTGGCGGCGCCGCACTGGTCACAGTCCGATCCGGCGATGTTGTTGGTGGTATGGTGCAACTGAGCGCCATAGGTTCTGGCGGCGCGGGCAATGATGGGGGGACAGGCACCGGCGGTACAGCCGGGGTGCTAGGCGGTCAGGGCGGCAGCATTCTCGTAACCGAGATTGATCTGCTTGCTGATGGCTCGGGGGGCTTTTCCTTCGCCGGTCGCGGGGGTGACGGTCTGGGCGGCACTGCCGCGATTGAAGGCGATGGCATCACTGTTACCGTCAATGGCAGCGTCACGGCGGACGCCAGCGGGTTTGGCGGGGCAACTGATGTTGGCGCTGGCGGAAATGGCACCGGCGGTGAGGCTTATATCGGGATCGTCACCAACACGCTGGGAACGATCACGGTCACCGGCCACGCTCGGGTTCTCGCCAATGGTCTGGGGGGCGACACGCAAGACGATTTTGCCGCAGGAAACGGACAGGGCGGCCTTGCCTATATTCAGTCGCAAGGCGGCAGCACAATTACCTTGGGATCGGCTCAGGCAATTGCCTTCGGGCAAGGCGGGTTAGCGGCGCTCCATGAAGGCGGCAATGGCACCGGCGGCAGGGCCGAGTTGCGCAGCTTTGGCACCGGCAGCCAGCTGATCATCCAGAGCAATGTGCCAAGCGACCTAGGCTCGGCCCCGGGCGATGGCGCGGTTTTGAACGCTAACGGTATTGGCGCTGCGACCAATGGCGGCGACGGCGCTGGCGGCACAGGCGTTGGCGGCACCATCGGTGTGCTCGCGCAGGGCGGCGGCAGCATTTCCTTGCCGACTGACCCGCTGGCTGACCCGAACAGCGTCGGCGCAATCCAGATGACGGCGCGCGGGATCGGCGGCGGGTCGTCGGTCGATGGCGGCTTGGGCGGATTGGGC
>JBBSCC010000244.1:0-3556 GCA_038250735.1 Sphingomonadales bacterium
CCGCTCACCAGCGCGCCGAACACCACGGCAGAGCCCAGCCCCTCGCGGTACGTTACCCGGTATCCCGCGCGCTCCAGCCGGTGGCCGATCAGCCGGGCGAGAATATATTGTTCCGAAAATCCTTTGGCCCCAACGACAACGCTTTTCTGTCCCGTCGGCAGCATCGGGGTGAGCGCGGCCAATATGCCGACACCCAAGACGCCCAGCGCCACAAAGGCGCGCACCCGCTTGCGGTCCGCAATCGCATGTTCCACCACGCCCAGCAGCGCATCGACCACCAGCGCCAGCGTTGCCGCGGTCAGGCACCCGGCCAGCACCAGCGCCCAGTTCTGCGTTTGCAGCCCGGCAAAAATCATATCGCCCAGGCTCGGCTGGCCGACGGTGGTGGACAGCGTGGCCGCGCCGATGGTCCATACAGCAGCGGTACGGATGCCCGCCATTAGCACCGGCGAGACGAGCGGGGCCTCCACCAGCAGCAGCTTTTGCCACGCGGTCATGCCCACGCCGTCCGCTGCCTCGATCACGGCGGGATCGATGCTGGTCAGGCCGGTCACGCCATTGCGCAGGATCGGCAGCAGCGCATAGAGCGTCAGCGCGAGGAGCGAGGGCAGGAAGCCCAACGCCGGGATGCCGCCCCCGACCAACGCCGACAGCGACAGCAGCAACGGATAGAAGAGCGCGAGCAGCGCGAGACTCGGTATCGTCTGCACCAGGCTGGCAAAGCCAAGCGCGGCGCGCGCCACCAGCGGCCGCCGGGCAGACCAGATCGCCAGCGGCAGGCTGATCACTAGCCCAAGTACCAGCGCCGATGCCGCCAGCAGCAAGTGCGCCGCCAGCAGATCGGGCACGCGCGCCATCGCGTCGAGGAAGGGGCTGTTCATGCGCCATCCTCCAGCGCGCGCAATCGCCGGGCCTGTTCGCGCGGCACCGCCACCAGCGCATCGGCCTGTGCCCCGCCTTCGCCTGCAACCAGCGCGCGCGGCGTGCAATCCGCCACGATCCGCCCGGCATCCATCACCAGCACCCGGTCTGCCAGCAGCAATGCCTCTGCCATGTCGTGCGTTACCATAATCGTGGTTAGGCCAAGCCGGTCGTGCACCCCCCGGATGGAGGTACCGAGCTGATCGCGCGTGACGGGATCAAGAGCACCAAAGGGTTCGTCCATGATCAACAACCCCGGCTCGGTCGCCAGCGCGCGCGCGACGCCCACCCGCTGGCGTTGCCCCCCGGACAATGCATCAGGCGTACGGGTGGCGAAATCGCGTGGCAGATCAACCAGATCGAGCAGATCGCCCACCCGCGCCGCATTATCCTTGCTGCCGCCCAATCGTAGCCCGATCGCGATATTCTCCGCCACTGTCAGGTGGGGGAACAGGCCGACATTCTGAAAGATATAACCGATGCGCCGACGCAGCAGATGCGCATCCTCATCGCGCACCGCCCCGCCATTAACGGTCACCCGCCCGGCGCTGGGTTCGACCAACCGGTTGATCATCTTTAGCAGCGTGGATTTGCCCGAGCCTGAACTGCCCACCAGCGCCACAAAGCTGCCCGCCGCAATCGCGACCGACACCGCCTCAACCGCCGTTGCGCCGCCCGGATAAAGCTTCGACACCCCTTCAAAGACGACGGATGGGCCAGATTTACGCGATTCTTGTAGCATCGCAGCCGGTGATGCGGGATGGAGCCTTGAAGGTCAAACCTGGGGGATATCATGAGCAGCACCAAGGCAATTTTCATCACCGGTGGCGGTTCCGGCATTGGCCGGGCGGTGGCGGTGTTGTTCGCCAGCCGGGGCTGGCATGTCGGGTTGGCCGACGTAAACGCCGCCGCGCTGGCTGAGACCGCCGCGCTCCTCCCCACCGGGTGCGCCACCACGCATGTGATGGACGTGCGCGACCGGGACGCTTGGCGCGAGGCGCTCGACGCATTCGTCGCCACTAGCGGCGGGCGGGTGGACGTGTTGTTCAACAATGCCGGCATCGCTGCAGGCGGCACGCTGGCGGACAATAGTTTTGACGAAATTGACCGCGTAGTCGGCATCAACCTGATGGGCGTCATCAATGGCGCAAAGATCGGCCACGCATATCTGAAGGCGACCCCTGGATCATGCCTGCTGAACACCGCATCGGCCGCCGGGATCTATGGCGGGCCGGGGATTGGTATTTACGCCGTCACCAAATTTGGCGTGCGGGCGCTGACGGAGTCGCTGGACGGCGAATGGGCGGCCGACGGCATCAAGGTGCGTTCGCTGATGCCCAGCTTCATCGATACGCCACTGTTGCAGGCCGGGATCACCGGTTCAAACCGATCGGTGAAGGAAGCAGTAATCGAAGGGGGCATGGAAATTACGCCCGTCGCCGATGTCGCCCAGGCGGCATGGGATGCCGTCCACGGCGAAAAGCTGCACACGCTGGTCGGTAAAACAGCCAAACGCCTCGCCTTTGCAGCGCGCTGGATGCCGGGTGGGTTGCGCAAGCAAATGAAGACGCGGCAAGCGCTGCGGTAACGCCCATCCGGCTGCATCGGCACCCGGGGAAAATCCAGCATCCAATCCGCGGCGGCGACAGTGAAAAATCGCCCATTTGCTGCAGACACAAAAAATCGCCCTGACAAACGTCAAGGCGATGGAGTGATATTATGGTGGTTGCGGGGACAGGATTTGAACCTGTGACCTTCAGGTTATGAGCCTGACGAGCTACCGGGCTGCTCCACCCCGCGCCAACCATCGGACGGGATCGGGCCAAGGCCTGATCGTCCAAATTCGCACCCGCCAAAGACGCAAACACCTCCGCTACCAGTGCCATCAAACAGAATTTGACGGATCGGCAAGCGGAGGCGCACGCGCCCTCGCGGGCAAAAACATTTGAATGGGTTCGTGTAGAAACGTTCTTCCGTACAGCACCAGCTACAATGCCTGGCGACGACCTACTCTTCCACTGCTTAGGCAGTAGTACCATCGGCGCAGTCAGGTTTCACGGCCGAGTTCGGGATGGGATCGGGTGGTTCACTGACGCTATGGCCACCAGGCAATGAAGCCGGTGCTGTAATGAAAAACGGTTCTTAAGATCGTGCACTGCAAGCGGCGGACCGCTTACAAAATTAATCAGGCGTACGATGATCATCCGACCTATCGATAACGACCATGAGATAAACCCAGAGCTGTCATTGATGGTGGGACTCTCAAGCGCGAATAGGACAATTAGTATCGGTTAGCTCCACACGTTACCGCGCTTCCACATCCGATCTATCAAGGTCGTGGTCTCCGACCGTCCTATGAAATCTTATCTCGAGGGAGGCTTCCCGCTTAGATGCTTTCAGCGGTTATCCCGTCCATACATAGCTACCCTGCTGCGCTTCTGGCGAAACGACAGGTACACCAGAGGTATGTTCAACCCGGTCCTCTCGTACTAGGGTCAACTCCTCTCAAATTTCGACGCCCACGGCAGATAGGGACCAAACTGTCTCGCGACGTTCTGAACCCAGCTCACGTACCACTTTAATTGGCGAACAGCCAAACCCTTGGGACCTGCTCCAGCCCCAGGATGTGATGAGC
>JBBSCC010000245.1:0-3518 GCA_038250735.1 Sphingomonadales bacterium
ATGTTCACGCGGGGGTGGCGGTTGGCAAGGCGGATAACCTCCCACACATCCACGCCCATTGTATCGGCGATCAAGCTGAGTTCATTAGCGAAGGCGATGTTGACGTCTCGAAAGGCGTTTTCGGTCAGCTTTGTCATCTCGGCAGCGCGACTGGTGGTGGTGACACAGGCTCCGCGCACGAAGCGGCGATAAAAAGCCAGCGCCTTACGCGCGCACCGTGGGGTAATGCCGCCAATGACCCGGTCATTGTCGATCAGCTCAACCAGAATGCGCCCCGGCAATACGCGTTCGGGGCAATAGGCGATCGCGATATCGGCCGCTTCGCCTGATTTGCCCGGCACCTTCAAATCAGGGCGCAACGTGGCCAGCAGGTCGCGCACCTTTTCGGTGGTGCCGACAGGGGAAGTCGATTCAAGGATAACGACGTCACCAGCCTTCAGCACGGTTGCAATCGTGGTCGCCGCTTGCAGAACATAGCCGATATTGGGCGCGTGGTTCTCACCAAAGGGGGTCGGCACGGCGATGACGAATATGTCGGCGGGCTCAATCATCGTTGCAGCGCGCAGATTGCCCCGCGCCACGACGCCGGATACCAGCCCGTCAAGGTCGACTTCCTCGATATGGACCTTGCCCGAATTGACGGTGTCGACCACGCTTTGGGTTACATCGACGCCCAGCACCTGCACACCTGTGCGCGCGATGATGGCGGCGGTGGGCAGCCCGATATAGCCCAGACCTAGCACCGCGACTTTTAGATCAGAGTCCGAAACCATCCGCGACAACCTTTGCAATCCGAATCGATGCGTGGCCGTCGCCGAACGGGTTGTGCGCGCGCGCCATCGCTTGATGGGATGCATTGTCGTCGAGCAGGGTGAAGATTTCGGAAACGATCCGATCTTCATTGGTGCCAATCAGCTTTGCGGTGCCCGCGGTGATCCCTTCGGGGCGCTCGGTCGTTTCGCGCATGACCAGCACGGGCTTGCCGAGCGCGGGTGCTTCTTCCTGAACACCGCCCGAATCGGTCAGGACAATGTGGCACAGCCCCAGCGCACGCACGAAATGCGGGTAATCGAGTGGGTCGATCCGCGCGATGTTCGGCTGGTCGCCTAGCACCGCGTCCATTACGCTGATGACATTGGGATTGGGATGCACCGGAAAAATGACTGCGACATCGTTGCGTGCGGCGATCCGTTTGATGGCACGGGCGATACTTTCCATGCCATCGCCGAAATTTTCGCGGCGGTGGGTCGTGACAAGAATGATCCGCTTGTCCGCAAAGCGCCCGGCAATATTGTCCAGCCCAGCACCAAGCGTTGGATCACCCGCCAGCCTGGCGCTCGTCGCGTGAAGCGCGTCGATCACCGTATTGCCCGTTACATATACCGTTGCCGGTGCGATGTTTTCCCGCAACAAAGCATCAGCTGCCGTTTGCGTGGGGGCAAAGTGCTGGTCGGCGATGGGGGCAACGATGCGCCGGTTCACCTCCTCGGGGAAAGGATGATAGATATCACCCGACCGCAGCCCTGCCTCGACATGACTGACTGGAATACGCCGGTAATAAGCCGCCAGCGCGCCGACCATCGCCGTTGCGGTATCGCCCTGAACGATCACCCGGTCGGGCTGCTCCGCGTCCATCACCTCGCCAAGGCTGGTCAGCAGCCTTGCCGTTAGCCGGTCTAGCGTCTGACCGGGTTCCATCAGGTCCAGATCAATGTCCGGCGTGATCCCGGCAATGCCGAGAACCTGATCCAGCAGGCCGCGGTGCTGTGCCGTAACGCACGTTCGCACCTGCAGACCCGGCACTTGCTTCAAGGCGCCGATCACCGGGAATAACTTGATTGCCTCCGGACGGGTGCCGAAGATCAAAAGGACGCGTGGCGAGCGATTGGATGTCATATCGATGCCTTAATCTGCGCTGCTTAAAGCCGCGCTAACAATGCTGTGGCGCCGCAGTGCCGTTTGACAGGGTTTGCCAGTCTCACGCTACGCGGTTACGGGCGGCACTTCGATGGAGACGACAATGACGTTCAAGCCCCTGCGCAAGGCAGTATTTCCGGTCGGCGGGCTCGGAACACGGTTTCTGCCCGCAACCAAGGCGCTGCCAAAGGAAATGCTGCCCGTCGTCGATCGCCCGTTGATCCAATATGCGGTCGATGAAGCGCTGGATGCCGGCATTGAGCAGATGATCTTCGTCACCGGGCGTGGAAAGTCAGCGATCGAGGATCATTTCGACATCGCTTATGAGCTGGAAGCGACGATGGCCGCACGCGGCAAATCGATGGAATTGCTTCACCAGACCCGGCTTACGCCCGGCGCTGTCGCCTATGTTCGCCAGCAGGAGCCGATGGGCCTGGGCCATGCCGTATGGTGCGCGCGGGATATCGTTGGCGACGAGCCGTTTGCGGTGTTGCTCGCGGATGATTTCATGGTCGGTACGCCCGGTTGCCTGCGCCAAATGGTGGAGGCGTATAACAAAACCGGCGGCAACATGATTTGCGCGCAGGAAGTGGCTGACGACCAGACCGACAAATACGGCGTAATAACCCCCGGCCACCGCGATGGCGCGCTGACCGAGGTGAAGGGCCTGGTGGAAAAGCCTGCACCCGGCACCGCGCCGTCAAACCTGGCGGTCATCGGTCGCTATATCCTGCAGCCAGAAGTGATGCGGGTATTGGAAACCCAGGAAAAAGGTGCAGGTGGCGAAATCCAGCTCACCGATGCAATGGCCCGCATGATTGGGCACCAACCATTCCACGGGCTAACATTTAACGGCACACGTTATGATTGCGGCGACAAGGCGGGCTTCATTCAAGCCAATCTGGCGCTGGCGCTGGCGCGCGACGACATTGGTCCGGCGGTTCGGGCCTTCGCCGCTGATCTGCTCGCGCGGGGTTGAGCTGTGCAAGAAAATCATCGTTTCTAGAGATGGTTAGCAAAATCTACTGACGCCCAAGGCGGCTAATCGCAAGGTTCGCTTAAGATTTGGCCGGTAAATTGCCCCAGGGATGTTCCCAGGGGGTAATTTCCAGCGAGGGCAATGCCATGTCGAGAATTTCGTCGATTTTCGGTACCGGGTGCAATCGGTGGTAACGCGGACGCCAATTCGCATCACCTATACGCCGCCCGAACGCACGATTTTGGTGACGGGTGGGGCCGGGTTTGTCGGTTCGGCGATGTGCCGGTTGCTCGCCAGCAACGGTTCGCTGCGGGTGATCAACCTCGATTCGCTGGTCGATTCGGTCGATGCAGAGGCGCTTGCGGTGCCTGCTGAGCAACCCAATTATCGCTTTGTGGAGGGCGATATTCTTGATCGCGGGCTTGTCGCCGGGGTAATGGCGCAAGAGGCCGTCGACGGCGTGATCCATCTTGCCGCCGAAAGCCGGGCGGACCGGGCTGGGGGCGATATGCCGCCCTTCATCGATACCAATGTTGGTGGCACTTATCAGATGCTGGAGGCATCGCTGGAGCATTGGCGCACGCTGTTGCCAGATGCGCGCGCGCGTTTCCGCTTCCACCAC
>JBBSCC010000246.1:0-3516 GCA_038250735.1 Sphingomonadales bacterium
CACCAATGATCTGGCATGGGACGGGCAAAGCCTGATCCACGAAAATGGTGATCTGCTGAAGGAATCGCAGCGTTTCCGGTGTGAGGCTGATACGATCATCGCCGATATCGATGTGGCGCGGTTGCGGATTGAGCGGATGCGCAACGGCACGTTCAACGATGCCGCACGGCTGGCCGGTGACCCCGAATATGAATTCCGCCGGATCGAGTTTGAGCACAAGCCGTCCTTTGCAGATATCGGCCTGATGCGCGACCTGCGACGCTTTCCATTCGTGCCTAATGATCCCGAACGGCTCGATGCCGATTGCTATGAAGCGTTCAACATCCAGGTTGAAGGATTGATGACGCGGATTGAGGCGTCGCGCGTCGAACGGCTGGTAATCGGCATTTCAGGCGGGCTCGATTCCACCCACGCGCTGATCGTGGCGGTGAAGGCGTTCGACCGGATGAAAATTCCGCGCGACCGCATTCTGGGCTATACCATGCCCGGCTTTGCCACGAGCGACGGCACCAAGGCCAATGCGTGGAAGCTGATGCGTGCGCTGGGCGTGGCGGGTGACGAGATTGATATCCGCCCGGCGGCCAAGCTGATGCTCGCTGATATCGGCCATCCCTATGCCAAGGGTAAAAAACAATATGATGTGACGTTTGAAAACGTCCAGGCGGGCCTGCGCACCGATTATCTGTTCCGGCTGGCGAACCAGAACAACGCGCTGGTGGTGGGCACCGGCGACCTGTCGGAAATTGCGCTGGGCTGGTGCACCTACGGCGTTGGTGATCATATGAGCCATTACGGCGTGAACGCGGGCGTGCCCAAAACATTGATCCAGCATTTGATCCGCTGGACAATCGCGACCGATTTCTGGGATCTGGCAACCGCCAAGGTGCTCGATGCGATTTTGGCGACGGAGATTTCTCCCGAGCTGGTGCCCGCCGATGGCGGTGGCCCAATCCAGAGCACACAGGACCGCATTGGCCCGTATGAGCTGCACGATTTCTTCGTCCACTACACCGTCCGGCAGGGGCAATTGCCGTCAAAAATCGCGTTTCTGGCATGGCATGCCTGGAAAGATGCGAGCACGGGCCGCTGGCCGCGCGGCTTTCCGGTCAACGGGCGCAATGCTTATGATCTGCCGGTGATCCGCAAATGGCTGGAGGAGTTTCTGTACCGGTTCTTCACCACCAGCCAGTTCAAGCGCACCGCGATGCCCAACGGGCCGAAAGTATCGAGCGGCGGTTCGCTGTCACCACGCGGTGATTGGCGCGCGCCATCGGATGGTGCAGCGACGGTGTGGCTGGATGAGTTGCGGGCGAATTTGCCATAAGCTTTGCGGCAATCGGCATTGACTGCCGCGCTGCTGACCACGCTTGAAGGAGGATTGTGCCGCCGTCGTCCGGACGCATATCTCCCCGACATTGCCTGCTGGAGTCACCATCATGAGCGAAACACCCACTGAACAGGCCGAGGCAGCCGCCATTCGCAAACGCTGGCTGACGCTGGGCGAGGTTGTGGCGATTGCCGGCCTAATTATTTCGGCGATCGCGTTTTGGAATAGCTGGGATCAGCGGCGGAGCGATGAAACTGAGCGGCGGCAGGACAAAGCGACCGAAACGCGCCTGAAGACCGTCGTGCTGCTTCGCGGGATTCCGCAACGTGGCGGTGCGATCCTGACGCTGAGCGATCCAGATCACCCGGTGCAGCGCGTAACGGTCACCTTCCCTACCGCGCTTGGCGTTTCACCCCAAACGAGCAGCGTTGAGCCGCAGATTGAGGCTGAATGGTTCGCAAAGAAACTGCTGACACTCCACGACAAAGGCGGCGATGATCCACGCGGGACTTTGCCGATTATCATCGCCAGCGATTATTGGAATGGTGACGAACATATCATCGATCAGGCAGTGTACGATCTCGCCTGGCAAATCAGAGGGCGGTTTTTGCAAGGGCGGATCGTGCAACTTCGCGGCATGGCGCTGCGCGAACGCGGCAAGCCGAACCAGGCAAGGCTCGACGCGCTTTGGAGACAGCCCCGCGCTTAGCGTGTGCGAATGCGCTGCTCAGCTAGATCAGCACGCCATTTTTCTGGTTCCCACGGAATTCGTCATCCCCGCGCAGGCGAGGATGACGATTCACGCTTTCGCCGCGCCGCTTTGATCAGCCGACGATTTCTTCCGGCTTGAAGAAGAACGCGATTTCGATCGCGGCATTTTCTTCGCTGTCCGAACCATGGACCGAATTGGCTTCGATTGATTCGGCCAGTTCCTTGCGGATCGTGCCGGGTTCGGCATTGGCGGGGTTGGTGGCACCCATGATGTCGCGGTTTGCCTGCACGGCGTTTTCGCCCTCAAGCACCTGCACCACGACGGGGCCGGAGATCATGAAGCCGACCAGATCGTTGAAGAACGGGCGTTCGCGGTGGACGCCGTAAAATTCTTCGGCCTGTGCGCGGCTCATGTGAATGCGCTTGGACGCGACGACGCGCAGGCCGGCTTCCTCCAGCATCTTGGTGACGGCGCCCGTCAGGTTGCGGCGGGTGGCATCGGGCTTGATGATCGAAAAAGTGCGTGTCGCGGCCATGACTGGTGCGGTTCCTGTGCTTGGGTGGTTTTGGATAGATCGACCGCGCCTTTAGCGGCGGGCGCGGCGGGGGGCAAGGGTTGGTGGTTTGGGGGGTACTAATGCCCCACCGTCATGCTGAACTTGTTTCAGCATCCATCGCGCCACAATTGGCGTCCTGAGTTGTGGATAGATGGATCCTGAAACAAGTTCAGGATGACGAATATGGGGTGTGGGCTGCGCGACCCAACTGCAACCACCTTCGTCATGCCGGACTTGTTCCGGCACCCACCGCCGTCAATCAGTAACGGTTGCGGCGTTTGCGGCACAGTAGGCCCCGGAACAAGTCCGGGGTGACGGCCCGATGTTCCCGAACCCCAACCCTCAAGCCGCTTGCTCCCATCCGCCAGTTTCCGTCTGCTTCCAATAACGGCGCTCCACCCCGGGCTTATCGGCCAGCGCGCGCCAAGCCTCTCTTGCGGCCACAATCGCGTCGTCGTCGAAGAAGTGAAACGCGCGGTCGAAGGCCAGCGCTTCGTCGCGCCAGCGCGCGTCGGCGATGGCGATGTTGCGGGCGCCGTTGGCCGCGACGGCATCGCCCGCGATCAACACCGGTTGCGCGGCATCATGCGCACCGCCCGCCTGGGCATGGGGCAGGAAGCTGGCCGGGGCATAGCTCCACAACAGCTTGTCGAGCGCGGCGCGCCGGGCTGCTTCGTCCGCCACGATCAACAGGCGACCGCCGCTTTCCACCACCTTTTCGGCGATTTTGGGCAGCACGCGGTCAAGCGGGCGCACGGTCAAATGATAGAAATCGACCTGCATCTTCTCCCCTCCCGCGTGGGGGGGGGGCCGGGGGTGGGGCGCGCCGTACACCAAAAAACACCCCCGCACCGGCCCCCCCCCCACCCCACCCCCCCCCCCGCGGGGGGGCCCGCGGGACCCGCGCAAATAAACCCCCCC
>JBBSCC010000247.1:0-3492 GCA_038250735.1 Sphingomonadales bacterium
CCGGCGACCGCAATCTTCTTTTTGGCGCGCACCAGACGTTGGGCGAGCGTTGGCTCGCTGATCAGGAAGGCACGGGCGATTTCTTCGGTTGTTAGGCCGCACACCAGGCGCAACGTCAGCGCGGCGCGTGCCTCCGCGTGAATGGCCGGATGACAGCAGACAAAGATCAACTGCAGCCGCTCGTCGGGGATCAGGCGGGCATCGGCCATCATCAATTCCTCCGCCGTCGGTTCAGGTTCCGCTTCGGGCAACATCGCGGTTTCGCGATTGCCCGCACGGCGCAGCTGATCAAGCGCTGCACGTTCTGAAACGCGGTAAAGCCACCCCGCCGGATCGCGCGGCAACTCGCTCGACCAGGCAGACGCAGCGCGCGCGCAGCTTTCCGCAAAACACTCCTCAGCTAAATCGAGGTTGCGGAACCGGGCGGCGAGCGCGGCGATAATCCGCCCACCCGCCGCCCGAAACGCCGCATCAAGTGCGGCTGTGCTCACATCCCCGGCGGGCCCATGATCGGGCGGACCTCAATCGCGCCGTCTGCCGCCAGCGGCACTTTTTTGGCGATGGCGATGGCGGCATCCAGATCGGCTGCCTCGATCATGTAAAAGCCGCCCAGCTGCTCGCGGGTTTCGGCAAAGGGGCCGTCGTGCAGCGTCTGCTTGCCGCCATCGGTGCGCACGGTGGTGGCGCTCGCCGCGGGCTGCAAGCCAGCGCCGCTCAACATTGCGGCGCCGATTTCCGCCCCAAATGCCATATGCTTTTCAATGATCGCGCCCATCGCGGCACCGGTGCCGTCATCATAGGTGGCTTCGTTTTCATAGATCGTCAGCAGATATTTCATCGTAGTCCATCCCTCTCATCGCGACCACCGAGGCGTGATCGTATCGGGGAGACGCGCGAGCGCGAGCGGAATCGACAGCGGGGCTTAAAAATTTACGATGTGGGAAAAATTACGGCGCGGGAAAAAAATTACGACAGGAGAAAAATTACGGCGCGGGTGCGATGCGGTAGTCGATGGGTTTGAAACTGCCGCCGTTGCTGGCGGGGGCAGAGCATGCCGTCAGCCCGATGATCATGTCCATCCGCGCGCGCAACGCGATGTGATCGCCTGCCTTGCTGATTGGTGGCAGAACCCGCAACCTCCCCGTGGTGCCGTCGATGGGCACATTCATGAAGCAGTTAAACGCTACTGGAATGGCGTCCGGGCCGATTCCATACGGCGCCAGCGCCGCCACAAGATTGCCATAGCAACCGCGATGCCGCTGCAAATCAGGGTAGAAATGGTCGAACGTGTCCACCGAGCATGGGGTCAGCAGAAAATCATGCACGCCAACGCTGTCCTCCACAATGTCCAGCATTGGCCGGGACCGGTTCGAAAACAGGCTGTGCCCGTTGGTAAGTCGGATGGTTTCGGCATAATCAAGCGTTCGGCCTGATGATATCACCTCGCCAACATCATGGGCATTGAACGCCAGCAGGTCAGCCACCTGCATCCCTAGCGGATCGATGATAAACAGCGTTTCGTTATGGCGGAGCGTGAAGGCGGTCCCTGTGCGCGGGGCGATGCGGTGGGGCGTCATCCCTCATCCTGACTATAGCTGAACGGGCAAGACCAGTCTTCACTCACCATCCGACCGCTATATTGCCGCGCCTCGCTCATGTCGCCGTGGCGGGTGAGCATCGGGTTTCGATCACCCGCCAGCGCTTCATCGCGGATCATGATTTTTTCCCGCAAACCTTCATAGCGCCCTTCCGCACGCAAACGCTCAAACTGGTCGTGCAAGTTGAACACCATTGTTGGCCGGCTGAACTGCCGCGCCGGGCGGCTCGATTGCGGATGCAGCCCGACGATGAAAAAAGCCTCACCACCAAAGCTGAGCGAGAAATGGGGGTTCTGTGGGTCCGGGCTTACCCGGTCGTCATAGGATTGGCCGCGCCATACATCCTTATCGGACAATGACTGAACGCGTTGCCAAAGCGCCGCTTCGAATTCTGGTTCGCTCAGCGCATCGGGGCCTTCAAAGATGACGGCGAAACTGCGAAACATCGTTGGTTCGTCACGGTAGGTCTGGGCGAACCGTATCAAGCCATCATGGATGCGCAGATCATCCCAGGCGCTGGTGATGTTGTCGCAGGCCAGCACCTCCAGCGTGCCGCGCGCAAGCGCTGCCTTTGCGCCGACACAGGGAAATGCCGGATTGTCGATATGACGAAAAAGCTGCGATTCAAGAACATATTGGGCGTCATGTTGCCACGGATACATCGCGTTAAACCTGGTCTGATTGACAAATATTATCGCCAGACAAGACGGACGAAATCCGCTGTGGTTCCCAAAAAAATGCGTTACCGCGTTGAATTGTCAGCGCTACGAGCGCCGTTATTCACTCGCCTCAACATGCAGCCAGGCGGCGTGCTGGGGGGCTTTTTTGGTTTGGCTCCATTCTTCCAGCATCAGCGGCGCGACGCGTTCCAGCTCGGCATATTGATCAGGCGTGCCGATGTTGCACGCCAGTTCGAGCCGGTGGCCATTGGGATCGAAGAAATAGATCGAGCGGAAAATACCGTGGAACGTCGGCCCCAGCACGTCGACACCCTGCGCCTCGATATGCGCCTTGGCGGCGTGGAGCGTGTCCATGTCGGCGACCTCAAACGCCAGATGCTGCACCCAGGCCGGGGTGTTGGGGTCTTTGCCCATTTCGGGCTGGTTCGGCAGCTCGAAAAACGCGAGCACATTGCCCCCACCGCAATCGAGAAACACGTGCATATACGGGTCATAGGCGCCGCTTGAGGGCACATGATCCTCGGCAAAGGCATTGGTGTAGCGCATGCCCAGGACGCGCTCGTAAAATTCCACCGTATCCTTCGCGTCGCGGCAGCGATAGGCGACGTGGTGAATGCGGGCGAGGGCGAAGGGCGCGTTCATGCCGTCACCTCAGCGCCGAGCACGCCGCGTTCAAGCTGATCGCGTTCGATTGACTTGAACAGCGCGGTAAAATTACCTTCGCCGAAGCCTTCGTCCTTTTTGCGCTGGATGAATTCGAAGAACAGCGGGCCGATTTGCGGTTGCGCGAATATCTGGAGCAGCAGGCGCGGGTCGCCGCCTTCTGTCGATCCGTCGAGCAAAATGCCGCGTGCTTTCAGCTCGGCGATCGGCTCGCCGTGGCCGGGCAGGCGCTCGTCAAGCATCGCGTAATAGGTGGCGGGCGGGGCGGTCATCAGCGGCACGCCGTTGGCCTTCAGCCGGTCGATACAGGTGATCAGATCGTCGCAGATCAGCGCGATATGCTGGATACCCTCACCATTATAGGCGCGCAGATATTCCTCAATCTGGCCGCCGCCGGCCTTGCCTTCCTCGTTCAGCGGGATGCGGATTTTGCCGTCGGGCGCGGTCATCGCTTTCGAGGTCAGTCCGGAATATTCGCCCTTGATGTCGAAGAACCGGATTTCGCGGAAGTTGAAAATGCGCTCATAAAACCCCGCCCAATGCGCCATCCG
>JBBSCC010000248.1:0-3466 GCA_038250735.1 Sphingomonadales bacterium
CCCACTTTATTGCTGGAGATTTGTCCGTGGCTACCGTGCTCGAAAAGAACGATTATGTTGTCGCCGATATCAGCCTTGCTGATTTTGGTCGCAAGGAAATCAACATTGCCGAAACCGAAATGCCGGGCCTGATGGCGCTGCGCGACGAATTTGGCGCATCGCAGCCGCTGAAGGGCGCGCGCATCACCGGATCGCTGCACATGACGATTCAGACCGCCGTGCTGATCGAAACGCTCACTGCGCTGGGTGCCACCGTCCGCTGGGCGACGTGCAACATTTATTCAACGCAGGATCACGCTGCAGCCGCCATTGCCGCCACCGGCGTGCCGGTGTTCGCGATCAAGGGTGAAAGCCTGGCTGAATATTGGGATTATGTTGGCGACATCTTCAACTGGGGTGATGCCACCTGCAACATGATCCTGGACGACGGCGGCGACGCGACGATGTTTGCGCTTTGGGGCGCCAAGCTGGAAGCTGGCCACAGCTTCCCCGAGCCAGAGAATGAAGAAGAAGTCGAAATGCAGCGCGCGGTGAAGGCGTTCATCGCTGCAAAGCCCGGCTACCTCACCGAGACTGTCAAGAACATCAAGGGCGTGTCGGAAGAAACCACGACCGGCGTTCATCGTCTCTACGCGATTGCCAAGAAGGGCGAGCTGCCTTTCCCGGCCATCAACGTCAACGACAGCGTCACCAAGTCGAAGTTCGACAATCTGTATGGCTGCAAGGAATCGCTGGTCGACGCCATCCGTCGCGGCACCGATGTGATGCTGGCGGGCAAGGTTGCCACGGTCGCTGGCTTTGGTGACGTGGGCAAGGGCTCGGCCCAGTCACTCCGCAACGGCGGCGCGCGCGTGCTGGTGACCGAAGTTGATCCGATCTGCGCACTGCAGGCGGCGATGGAGGGCTTTGAAGTCGTGACGATGGAAGAAGCCGTCACGCGTTCAGACATTTTCGTCACCGCAACCGGCAATGCCGATGTGATCACCGCCGATCATATGAAGGCGATGAAGCCGATGTCGATCGTCTGCAACATCGGCCATTTCGATTCGGAAATTCAGATCGCAGCGCTCAGCAACTATAAGTGGACCGAGGTGAAACCGCAGGTTGATCTGGTCGAATTTCCAGACGGCAAGCAGATTATTATCCTGTCCAAGGGTCGTTTGGTGAATCTGGGGAACGCAACGGGCCATCCGTCGTTTGTTATGTCAGCGAGCTTCACAAACCAGACGCTGGCGCAGATTGAGCTGTTCACCAATCCTGGGCAGTATGAAAATGACGTGTACGTGTTGCCGAAGCACCTCGACGAAAAGGTCGCGGCGCTTCATCTCGAAAAGCTGGGCGTGAAGCTCACCAAGCTTTCGGAAAAGCAGGCAGGGTATATCGGCGTGCCGGTTGAAGGACCGTTCAAGCCAGACCACTACCGCTACTAAAGATCCTGCCCGATCGGGCAGATTACAGGTCATGCCCATCCGGGCAGGCAGCAGGGGGTCGCGTTCAGCAATGAGCGCGGCCCTTTTGCGTTGATGGCCGAGCCCGGTTGAGAGCGGATTGCCTGAGTAATGACCCGAAGAACTAATCGTCATTGCGAGCGCAGCGAAGCAATCCAGCCGTGCCGCGCGTGGCGAAGCTGGATTGCTTCCCCCGGCTCAAGGCCGGGGTCGCAATGACGGGTGCTCTGGAACACCGTAAAACACGCGCCCCTGCTTCCCCTTGCGCGCGCTGCGTTATAAGGGCGTGGAGATGAACCTGCCGCCTGCGCCAGTGCCCGGAGGGGCGCAATGATCGGAAATCAGGCGCTGTCGCTGATGGTGGCTGGCGCAACGCTGGCGTTGCTGATCGGCCTGACGGGCTGGGCGCTGTTCACCGGCTTGCGCGCGCGGGCAGAGGGTAGGGCGGCGCTGGCGGATAATGCCCGGCTATCAGCGATGCTGGCGACTGCGCCTGCGCTTTCGATGGTGGTGCGGCCCGATGGTCGGCTGTCGATGCCGGACAGATTGGCGGATTGGCTGGGCTTGTCACCCGCCCCGCGCGATCTGGCCGATATTGCGCGCAGTGATTCGGGCCTTGAACCCGGCGATTTTGCCGCCTTGGCAATTGAGATTGACGCCGCCCAGAAATCAGGAAGACCGTTTCAGCGATCGGTGCGGGTCCACGGATCGTCGCGCACGCTGATGATCAAGGGCCAGCGCGCGGCGCGTGAATTGATGATTCCCGGCGGCGTCGTGCTGTGGGTGTTTGATGCAAGCGACAGCGAAAGCGAAATTGCCCGGCTGGACGGTGAGGCGACGCGGTTCCGCGATGCTTACCAGGCGCTGACCGGGCTGATTGAGGCGGCACCGCTGCCCATGTGGTATCGCGGACCGGATTTGCGCTTGCGGATGGTGAATTCAGCCTATGTCGATGCCGTCGAAGGCCGCGACGGTGAGGATGTCATCGCGCGCGGGCTTGAGCTGGTTGAGGAGGCTGGCGGGCGCGGCCCGCTGGCCAGCGCGGTGGCCGCACGCGACGCCGGCCGACCCGAAAGCCAGGCCGTTCCCGCCACGATCAAGGGCACACGGCGCATGCTGCGCGTGGTGGATGTGCCGCTGCCCACCGGCGGCGTGGCGGGTTTCGCGATTGATATCGAGGATCTGGAACAGGCGCGGTCGGGCATCAAGCGGTTCGGCGAGGCGCAGCGCGCGCTGCTGGACAGGCTGTCAGCAGGCGTCGTGCAGTTCGCGGCAGACCGGACGCTGGCATTCTGCAACCAACCGTTCCGGCGGCTGTTCGCGATGCGCAATGAATGGCTGGTTGATCGCCCCGAGTTCGACCGCGTGCTTGAACGCATGCGCGAGGCCAACCGCCTGCCCGAGGTGCGCGATTTCCCGGGCTGGAAGGCGGAACGGCGCGACTGGTTTTCCGCCGCTGATAGCCAGATTGAGGAAAACTGGCTGCTGCCCGGTGGCGTGCACTTGCGCGTCGTCGCCCAGCCATTGCCCGATGGCGGGTTGTTGCTGATCTTTGAGGATCGCACCGAGCAAATTCAGCTCGCCAGCGCGCGCGATACGTTGCTGCGGGTGCGCACCGCGACCTTCGACAATTTGTTTGAGGCGCTGGGCGTTTTCGCCGCTGATGGCCGGTTGCAGCTGTGGAATAATCGTTTCCGGCTGACGCTGGGTTTTGAGGAAGAGTTTCTGGCGCAGCACCCCCGCGTTGATGTGCTCGCAAAGGCTGCCGCGCCAAAGCTGGCCAGTGCGGGCAAGGCGGTGCTGATCAGCGAACTGGTCCGATCCGCCACCGTCGAGCGTTTGCAGCGCGGCGGCAATCTGGCGTTTGCCGATGGCCGCCATTTTGAATTCGCCGCCGTGCCGCTGCCCGATGGCAACGCGCTGTTCACGATGCTCGACATCACCGACAGCCACAAGATGGAAGTGGCGCTGCGCGACCGGAACGAAGCGCTGGAGGCGGCGGACCGGGTGAAGACCAA
>JBBSCC010000249.1:0-3464 GCA_038250735.1 Sphingomonadales bacterium
ACATCTCGGCATACAGCCCGCCGTGGCCCAGCAATTGGGCATGGCTGCCGCTTTCGACCAAGCTGCCGTGATCAAGCACCAGAATGCGGTCGGCATCAGCGATGGTTGATAGGCGGTGGGCAATCGCAATCGTGGTGCGGCCCGCTGCGATCCGGCGCAATGTGCCAAGGATTTCCTGTTCGGTGCGGCTGTCCAATGCGCTGGTTGCTTCGTCGAGCAACAGGATCGGCGGGTTTTTCACCAAGGTGCGGGCAATCGCGACGCGCTGTTTCTCGCCGCCCGATAGCTTTAACCCGCGTTCGCCCACCATCGTATCAAACCGGTCGGGCAAGCGGCCGATCAGCGGCATAAGCGCGGCATCGCGCGCGGCCTGTTCGATCATCGCCTGATCGGTCCCCTCGGCTCCGTAGGCGATATTATAGGCAAGGCTTTCGTTGAACAGCACTGTATCCTGCGGGACGATGCCGATCGCGGCGCGCACGCTGGCCTGTGTCACAGTGGTGATATCCGATCCCCCCACCAGGATCCGGCCTTGTGTGGGATCGTAAAACCGGAACAATAACCGCCCGATGGTGCTTTTGCCCGCGCCCGATGGCCCGACGATGGCGAGCGTCGATCCGGCGGGCACTTCAAAGCTCAGCCCGTTCAGAATTGTCCGGCCCGGATCATAGCCAAAGGTGACATTGTCGAATGCGACTGACGGGGTGCGAACGATCAAGGCCGGCGCGCCGGGCGTATCCTTCACCTCGATATCAGTATCGATCAAGCGGAACATTTCGGCCATGTCGACCAGACCCTGCCGGATCGTACGATACACCCAGCCCAGCACGTCCAGCGGGCGGAACAGCTGGGTCAGGTAAGTGTTCACAAACACCAAATCGCCGGTGGTAAGCTGGCCGCGGCTCCAACCCCACACGGTATAGGC
The DNA here is from genome assembly GCA_038250735.1 of Sphingomonadales bacterium. Classification (GTDB taxonomy): domain Bacteria; phylum Pseudomonadota; class Alphaproteobacteria; order Sphingomonadales; family Sphingomonadaceae; genus Sphingomonas. Next base: position 926 of record JBBSCC010000249.1, read on the forward strand.
CATTGCCCCTGCCATCAGCAGGTTCATGATGACGGCCTGCGCCATGTTGAGCAAGCCGACCGAATTTTCCGACTTGATCGCCGCTTCAGCATAGGCGCGCGCCGCGTTGGAGTAGCGCGCTTCTTCGCGTTGCTCTGCCCCGAAATACTTCACCGTTTCGTAATTGAGCAGCGAATCCACCGCGCGGTGCAGCGCTGTGCCATCAAGATGGTTCATCTCGCGCCGCAATTTGGTGCGCCATTCGGTGATCGCGCGCGTCACCCAGACATACAGCACCACCGTCAGCGCAGTGGCGGCAACCAGATCAATCCCGAAATAGATGTAAAAAATCACCCCAACCACGATCAGTTCGATGATGGTGGGCGCGATGTTGAACAGCAGGAAATACAGCATCTGGTCGATGCTTTTGGTGCCGCGCTCGATGATCTTGGTCACTTCGCCGGTCCGCCGCGCAAGGTGGAATCGCAGCGACAGGCGGTGCAGGCGGCCAAACACGTCTTCGGCCAGGTTCAGCGTTGCCTGCTGCCCAACCCGCTCAAACGCGATATTGCGCAGATTGTCGAAAGCGACCGCCGTAAAGCGCCCCAGCGCATAGGCGACAACCATCGCCAGCGCGACGCTAAACCCGGTATCCACCGGCCCTGCCATTGCATCCACTGCGCCTTTATAAGCAAATGGCAGCGCCAGCGTGACGCCTTTGGCGGCCAGCACCAGCACCATTGCCACCACGATCCGCACGCGCAGGCCGGGATTGTCGCGCGGCCACAGGTAAGGGAGAAAGCGTTTGAGCGTTGCCCAGCTTTCTACATCGCGGCTGCGCTGGTCAGGATCGGCGGGCTGTTGGCTATCAGGTGGCATGTCGCGCTTTTATGTGGGCTTGCAGGCGCAATACCGCAAGACGGGCGCGATGGCGGGCGCGCCTATTGCATGTCGCACGGCGTTTTGCGCGATGGCAGCCCGTCTTATCAGGGTCACGTCAGGGGCGCAGCGTAAACGAGTGTTGACGTTTGGCGTCGCGGATCGCGCGGGCGACATCGCGCGGCACGTCAAACAAAATGCGCTGGCGGGCAAAATCAATCGCGACCCGGTCGAACAGTTGCAGATGCTGCATCCCCAAGGATAGGGCTGGCTGATCGGTAAGGCCCAGTGCTGCAAACGCCGGGGTGTCGGCAAAAGTCAGGGGCACTTGGGTCAGCGACAGCCCGCCGATGGTCAATGTGCGCACGGTCACCAAATCGCCGAGCAGGTCAACGCCGTTGACGTCGGTGGTGATCACCTCTTGCGCTCGTTTGGCGCGGATCCGGGCGCGCAGGGCGTTATTCGCAAGGCTCGCCTGTGCGCCGGTATCGATGATCACGGTCGCCCGCACGCCTTCAACCAGCGCATCGGTGATCAGCAACTGGCCAAGCTGAGATCGCGCCCGCACCACAATTTCGAATCCGTCACGGCTGTCTTTGGTGCTGACGTCCTCGACCGCGATGGTCTGCGCGCGGAAATCGATCAGCACGCGAAAATCCTGCAAGGCGTCCAGCCCGATGATGCCGTCTGCACCGACATGTTCACGCGCCAGCACCGGGGCGACAAAATTGCTATAGCTGTTGTCGCCAAAATCGATCCGTCCAACACTGGCAAGCTCAACCGTGCGGCGGCTGGCCATGCCGACCAGCGTTGCGGTGCCAGCCGGTTTCAACGCCAGCGCGGCGCGGATTTCGTGGGTGACGGCGGTGGCCTGGCTGCCCGTGTCGATCATGAAGGCGTAAGGCCCAGCGCCGTCCACCATCACGGGCAGGGTCAAGCGGCGGTTGCGTTCCTGATCAAGCGTGAGCACTTCGGCAGCCGGGTCAACGATCGCGGTCGCAGCATCAGTTGCGGGCACTGCCGATGGCTCAGGGGCGCTAGCGGCAGCGGGCGGTGGGGCGATTGCTATGGCCAGCGCGGTTATGACGTATTTCGACAATGCATTCTCCAAGGCGCTCAGGCGCTGTTGGCCAGTAGCGTTGTAGCACCTCTACCACCGCATAGCTGCGTGCCCAAGTGATGCTAACCCACCAATCAGCCGCCGTTGCAGGCAGGAGTTTGGCGACTCAGGAAGGCAGGCGAATTTGCGGGGGCCGATCCAACAGCGATCATCCTTCGATAGCCCGATTCCATGCTAGATATGGGCCAAATCCGCCAGCACCAGGTCCCCGGAAAGGCCAGTTTAGGGGAACGGAGCGGGGGAAAAATGGTGGAATTCTAGGCTTCTTGCGCGCGACTGAAATAAAATTGCAAAAACTCGTTGACCGAATCTGAGGCCGCCCATATATGCCCCTCACCGACGCGGCGCTGACGGCTTACCCCGCCACCGCAACGCTCGGTCGCCAACATAAACGGATAGCCGGTCCCCCGGTGTAAATCGGGGAACCATTCGCTATCCGCTATTACTGTCTGGCGGCTCTTTGACATTGTTGGTTTTTGATGAAGGGACATGTGGGCGACGGCGCCCGGTCCGGGGACCTCAAGGCTCCGGTAACCGGTTAATTTATGCCAATGCCACATC
>JBBSCC010000250.1:0-3452 GCA_038250735.1 Sphingomonadales bacterium
CCCCGAATGGATCGCCGCCGATCTGCTCAGCCAGTCAGAGCATGATCCCACCAGCCAGTCGATCCTGTTCACCGATGATGCTGCGTTTGCGGACAAGGTAGCAGCGGCGGTCGACGCGCAAATCGAAACGCTCGCCACCGCCAAGGTCGCCCGTGCGGCCTGGGACGCGAACGGCGCGATCATCGTGGTGCGCGATTTTGCTGAGGCAATGCCGCTGGTGGACCGGCTCGCGGCGGAACATCTCGAACTCGCGGTGGCTGATCCGCAGGCGCTGTTCGATCAGGTGCGCCATGCCGGATCGGTGTTTCTGGGGCGACACACGCCCGAAGCCGTGGGCGATTATGTCGCGGGGCCGAACCATGTATTGCCCACCGGGCGCCGCGCGCGCTTTTCCAGCGGATTGTCCGTGCTTGATTTCATGAAGCGCACCAGTTTCTTGCAGCTCAACCCGGCGTCGCTGGCCGCGATTGGCCCAGCGGCGGTGGCGTTGGCGGGTGCAGAAGGATTGCCCGCCCATGCCCGCTCGGTCGCGTTGCGGCTGAAATAATCTTTCACTAACCCGTTCGATTCGAGCGCAGTCGAGAAACCTGCCCCAAGCGCTGCGCTGGGTGTCTCGACTTCGACCCGAGGTCCGAAGCTCGTCCTGAGCGGCTGGCTTGCCAGCCAGTCGAAGGGCTCGACACGAACGGGTTGGGAATCAATCCCAACCCGGCCTATGGAATCACAATGACCCGACCCACCCCCCAGAACAACCCCCGCACCGCCGCCCGCAGCAAGGCCCGCGCCGCTTCCCGGCTTGCCGCCGTTCAGGCGCTGTACCAGCATGATATGGAGCAAACGCCCATCGCGCAGCTGCTGCATGAATTCCATAATCACCGTCTGGGTGCAGAGATTGAGGATGCGCAATATGCTGAGCCCGATGTCGATTTCTTCGATGACGTGGTGAAGGGCGTGATCGCGCGTGAAGGCGAGATTGACGCCGCCATCGCCGCCAAGCTCGCCAGCGGCTGGAACCTCGACCGGCTCGACAAGCCGATGAAGGCGCTGCTGCGCTGCGGCACCTATGAATTGCTCGCCCGCGCCGATGTGCCGACGGGTGCGGTGATCACCGAATATGTCGATGTCGCCCACGCCTTTTACGAAAAGCGTGAGGCCGGGTTCGTCAACGGGCTGCTCGATGCGATTGGCAAGGTTGTGCGGCCTGCATGACCGACGTCGTCAACCTGCGGTTGGCGCGAAAGGCGAAAGCGCGGGCAAAGGCAGCGGCGACGGCAAGTGCCAACCGCGCTGCCTTCGGGCGGACAAAGGCAGAAAAAGCCGCTACTGCCGCTGAAGTCACGCGGAACGACCGCGCGCTTGACGATGCCAAGCGAGGGGAATGATCGGGCGAGCGCCCCGACGCTGACGGGGCAGAGCCGTTCCCCGTTGCCAGTCACCCCGCGCTCGACCGGTGGTCCATCTGCCGTTTGCCCGCCCGCCGGAAAAGCGAGACCCCGGATCAAGTCCGGGGTGACGGGATTAATGAGTGGCGGCAAGCGCCCCAGTTGCGGACATTAGGCGACCCGCTGCAAAGCGCTATGCCGCAAGCCCAACCACCAGCCTCGCCGAAGACGCCCGCAAGTCTCACCGAGGCCGAAGTGACTTTCGTGAACGGTGAGGTGCAGCGCATTTTCGGAAGCGACGCGGTAGTGAGGAATTGCGGTCCTGACCCCGCCCAGCTTTGGCTTCATGTCGAGGCAGACGATATTGAGCAGTCGCAAAAGGACGAGCTACTCGGGTTGCTTTACGCTTGTGTTGATCGGGACCGCATTGGCGTGGACTTCACGAGGAGGGGCGCGCGCGTGTCGGGCAGCACCAAGATCGCGTATCGTCAAGGCGTGGTGCTGTAGGTGCCCTTTCCACCCCCTATCGCCGTTCCGGTCGTCTCCGCAACGTCGGTCGTGCCCAAAGCGGAACGGCGGCTATCGGGCGGAGAAGCGGCCTGTCGGGAAGCGCCCCACTTGCGGACATTCGAGGGCTGAGCGTAATCTCGGACATGATGAAGCCTGTTACTCGCGGTCGAACTATCGTCGGCCCTTTGATCGCAGCAATAATCCTGATCGTCCTGTTCGGCGGCTTCGTCCTGTTCGCGTGGCTTGCTGGCGATGTCTGACGTCTGCATACGCCCAATTGCGGACCTTCAATCTTGCGAGCCCTCGCCGTAAATGTCGAAATCGATGAATAAGCCGCGCTCGCTTAGGCGCGAGAGCGTTTCCGGTCGAAGATCGAAGCCTTCATTGAAGGTGTCGAGAAATATGCCGCAGAATATCCGACCTCCAAAGCGAGCCGACAGAGATCGCCACGCCGTGAGATCACTGGACAATACATTCAGCAGTTCGTCAATTTGACTGTTCAAATCGGCTGGCTCACGATCGCTAGCGTTGAGTCGCCAAGACCCTGTGGGTGCGATTTTCTGACGCCCACCTGACGTCACCCAACAATCACCCTTTCGAACCCCAACCGTAGGCTGGATTCCCAATGCCGCGGTTACCTCTACGGGATCGAGATCGTCCCCGTAGAATCCAAGCATCGCAGCCGACCTGTGTAATTCCGCCATATATCGAATATTACAGGAATGTCCGCTCTCCACCAGAAGCAGACATTGCCCGCAGCCCACGCTACCACCAATTCTATGACCGAAGCCGATTTCCTCGCTGCGCTCCGCGCGCTGCCGCTGCATCCGGGTGCGCAAGGGTTGGCGGATGATGCCGCACGGCTGGGCAATTACGTGCTGACCACCGATACACTGGTGGAGGGGGTGCATTTCCTGCGCGGTGATCCGCCGGGCGATGTCGCGTGGAAATTGCTCGCGGTGAACCTGTCCGATCTGGCGGCAAAGGGCGCGACGCCGGTGGGGGTGATGCTCAATTATCCGCTGCGGCTGGGCGAGGCCGATTGGGACCGCGCCTTCCTTGATGGCCTCAACGCGGCAATGCGCGCATTCGGATGCCAGTTGCTGGGCGGCGACACCGTGTCGCTGCCGCCCGGCGCACCGCGCGTGCTGACGCTGACGGCGATCGGCAGCGCGACCAATCCGCCCAGCCGCAGCGGGGCGCGGGCAGGCGATGGCCTGTTCGTCACCGGCACGATTGGGGATGGCGGCGCGGGCCTGGCCATTGCGCAAGGCGCGGATGGGCCGGATGCACTGCTCGCTGCCTATCGCCGCCCGGTGCCGCGCCTGGCGGAGGGGCGCATCCTTGCCGCGCATGTGCATGCGATGATGGATGTATCCGATGGTTTGTTGATCGATGCCGCGCGGATGGCCAGCGCCAGCGGGCTTGCGGTGACGATTGATCTGGCGGCGATCCCGCTGTCGTCCGCTTACCGCGCGCATATGGGTGAGACCCGCGCGGCACGGCTGCGCGCGGCGACGGCGGGGGATGATTACCAGTTGCTGTTCGCGGCATCCTCGG
>JBBSCC010000251.1:0-3388 GCA_038250735.1 Sphingomonadales bacterium
AGCAATTCTGACAATTGTAGCTGGCGCGCATGCAGATCGAGCCGACGCAGCATATCGGGCATCACCTCCACCGGCAGCACCCGGATCGACAATTGGTGTTTCACCCGCAGGCGATCTGCAACCGCGCCGTACAGGTCACCCGCGCCCAGCCGCATTTCATCTGCCAATTGTTCGGCGGCGGCGTCCAGATCGGGGAAATGGTTGCGCCAATGCTCAATCTCCCGCCGCACCTGCGCAACCGGATCAGGTCCGGTAGTGGCGACAGGCCCGCCCGCGCCGATTTGGTCAAAGGCGCGCGCAAATGCCTCTGCCCCGCCGGGCGCGCCGGCCAGCCATTCCTCCAGCTCGCTGCGGTCAATATCGAGATCGGCAAACATGGGGTCAGCGAGCCGCCGTCGCATCGCCGCCTCACCCCCGCCCGGCTCGGCTGCCGTCAGCGCGCGCGGATCAAAATCAAACCGGTCGAGCAGTTTGACCAGCAGCGCCGCTGACAGCGGGCGCTGGTTGCGTTCAACCAGGTTGAGATAGCTGGGGGAGATCGCCAGATCCTCGGCCATTGCCGATTGCGTCAACCCGGCCTGACGCCGCAATCTGCGCACGGCATGACCGGCGAAAATCTTGCGTTCAGCCATGCCGCCCCGTCTCCCCGCGCCCACCGCATGATCGCCGGCAGGATTGTGAAGGATTTACAACTTTGCTGCGGACACGACAAGCAGTTGTGCCCAGCCCCTAAGACGCGGGGACCAGTTCAATCACGTCGACAACCGATTCAAACCGGGGATAGGGCAGCACGATCCGCCATCGCCGGTCGCCAATTCGGTCGACATATCCTGCCAAGTCTCGCCCGGCATCGCGGCCATAATCCATTGCGCGACCTTCATCGCCCAACTGAAGCGTGCCGAGAAAAATCGCCCGGCCATTATTGCTGTCAAATATGGTGCCGACGGCGCGCTGCGGACCGTTGTTTTTGTAAAAACGCGACACGCCGCCGTGCTGATCAACCGAACAATCCGTATCCGGCGCGGCGGTGAACTCAGCCATTGCGGTGCCCTGCGCACCAAGCTTGAAAACACGGCAGCGATACTTGCCAGGCGGCGGCACGGCGGCTGGCAGCGAGCGATCAGCATCAAACAATGCACCCTCGGCGGCCAGCTTTTCCGCGTCGTTTTGGCGTGCCCGGTCAAGCCCCGTCGCCCAAGCCTCGCGCCAATTGCGCAGTCGCAGGCGATCCGCCTTGGTTGCCACCGATCGCCAATTCAGCACTTCGGGCACCGATGATGCAGTCGCAGGGGCCGATGTTGCATCACGCCCGCCGCATGCCGCCAGCATCAGCGATCCGCCGATCACCAGCGCCAGCCCGGCCCGTCCCGGTCGCTCCAGCATCATGCCGCTGTCCAACCGCCGTCCATTGACAGATTCGTTCCGGTTATCGCCTTGGCTTCGTCCCGGCATAGATACAGCGCCAGTGCCGCGACCTGTTCCGATGTGACAAATTCCTTGGTCGGCTGGGCGGCTAGCAACACATCGTTGATCACCTGATCGCGCGTCAGCCCGCGCGTTGCCATCGTATCGGGAATCTGCTTTTCGACCAGCGGCGTCCAGACATAGCCGGGGCTGATGGCGTTGACGGTAATGCCGTGTGTTGCCACTTCCAGCGCGACCGTTTTGGTCAGGCCAATAATGCCGTGCTTGGCCATGACATAGGCTGATTTGTTGGGGCTGGCGACCAATGAGTGAGCCGACGCGGTCGAGATGATCCGGCCCCACCCACGCGCCTTCATATGCGGTACGGCGGCGCGGATCAGGTACCAGGCGGACGTCAGATTGATCTTGATGATCGCTTCAAACTTGTCAGTGGGAAAATCCTCAATCGAGCTGACATGCTGGATACCGGCATTGTTGACGACGATATCCGGCCCGCCAAGCTCTGCGTTGCAGCGGGCGACCATTTCGGCGATGGCCTCCGGATCGGTCATATCAGCATCGTCGTACAGCGCCGCCGCACCGCTGATCGTTTCCAGGGCGGCGCGTTCCGTTTCAATGGCGGCGGCGTCGCCAAAGCCGTTGATCATCACGCTTGCCCCTTGCGCGGCGAACGCCTTGGCATAGGCTAGGCCGATGCCCGAAGTGGAGCCGGTGATAATCGCGGTTTTGCCCTTCAGGAACATCTTTGTCGTCTCCGTATCGCGATCGCGTTAGCAGTCAAGTTAGCAGTCAAGTTCCGGGCCAGAACGCTTCAACCCGCGCTTTGGGCACAAATCAAATGCTGCACTTTTGCCGGTCAGGATGTTTTCGGTCACCAGCTGGGCGTTGCTCATTGCCTGATCCGTCGACGCCAGCCCTGCGTCCCAATGCTCCCGCATGGTGCGGGCCGAAAATTCGAAATCGCGCGACCCGCCTTCCCACGCATTGGCGGTGTAGATCAGCTGAACCAGATTGACCGGCTGTTCCGCCGCAGCGGCTGCCAGGGCTTGCACATCGGCATCATCATGCATGGCGGCAGGCAGTTTGGCGAGCAGGCGGCGTATGGTTTCGCGTTCCTGCCGCAATATCATCACCTGATCCGACACTTGCCGGGTGCGGCTGGAAAATCGGATTTCCTTTTCGCGCGCCATCACGTCCATGATGGTGCGCGGTGCCTCCGTCGCCGCCGAAAACAGATCGACCTGGAACACCAACATCCCGTCGCGCTGATGATCCAGCACGTGGCTGAGCGGGGTATTGGACACAAGGCCGCCATCCCACCACAGACTGCCGTCAATCTCGATCGGCGGCAGCCCCGGCGGCAGCGCCCCCGATGCCATGATATGACGCGCATCAAGCCGCTCAATCGCGCTGTCGAAATAGCGGAAATTCCCGCTGATCACATCCACCGCGCCAACCGACAGCCGCACGGGGCCGTCATTCACCAAATCCCAGTCAATCAGCGAATCGAGCGTCGCCTTCAGCGGCGCACTGTCATAATAGCTAAGCGCGCCTGCAGAGCCTGGCGGCGCGAAATTGGGCGGCACCAGCCGGGGCGTGAAAAATCCGGGCACGCCGGTCGCCAGCACCATGCCGGCTGACCATTCATGGACGAACTCGCGCACCATATCATTGGGAAAGATCGGAAAGCTTGGCAGGCTGCTCGTCATCTTGTCCCAAAACGCCTTCAGCTTTTCGACCCGGCGTTCGGGGGGATTGCCCGCGACAATGGCGGCGTTGATCGCGCCGATGGAAATGCCGGCGACCCAATCAACCTCAATCCCGGCGGCCTGCATTCCTTCGATCACACCGGCCTGATAACTGCCCAGTGCACCGCCGCCCTGCAGCACCAGCGCCACGGTATCAGGCAGCGGCATTGCCCCCGCGTGGCGGCGGCGATTTACGGTATCATGTTGTTGATCTG
>JBBSCC010000252.1:0-3347 GCA_038250735.1 Sphingomonadales bacterium
AACGCCTTCACCGCCACGATCAGCGCGTGGGTGGAATCGAGCCCGCCCGAAATGCCGATTACCAGCCGTTCGACGCGCGACGATTCAATCCGCGTCATCAATCCTTCGACCTGGATGTTGAACGCTTCATAGCAATCGGCATCCAGCCGCTCGGGTGTGTTCGGCACGAAGGGGAAGCGCCGCAATTCGCGCTTCAGGCCGATATCGGCGAAGTCGGGTTTGTGCTCAAACGCGATGCGGCGGAATTCATATTCGGGGTCACCCGCCAGCCGCGCGGCATCGTTGAACGTGCCGTTGCGCATCCGCTCAATCCGCAATCGCGCGACATCAATATCGGCGATGATCGTATCGGCCTCACACCGGAAACGCTGCGATTCCTTCAGCAGATCGCCATTTTCGTGGATCAGGCTTTGCCCGTCCCATGCCAGATCATTGGTGCTCTCACCCGGGCCTGATGCTGAAAAAACATAGGCGCAAATCGCGCGCGACGATTGTGCAGACGCCAGCATCGCCCGGTCGCGCGCCTTGCCGATCAGGATGGGGGAGGCCGACAGGTTGCAGCAGATATAGGCACCCGCCAGCGCGCCATTGGTGGATGGCGGGGTGGGGGCCCAGAAATCCTCGCAAATCTCTGCATGAAAAACGAAATGGGGCAGGTCGCTGGCCGCGAACAACAGGTCGGTGCCAAACGGCACGCGCTGCCCGGCCAGATCAATCTCCATGCCGGTGATCCCCGCGCCGCTGGCGAACCAGCGCTTTTCGTAAAACTCGCGGTAATTGGGGAGGAAAATCTTCGGCACCACGCCCAGAATTTTGCCGCGAGCGATGGCCAGCGCGCAGTTATACAGCCGCCCGTTGCGCGGAATTGCCGCCCCCACCAGCATGACGGTGGGCAGCTTGGCGGTGGCGCGGGCGAGCGTGGCAATCGCGGCTTCCGTAGCGCGGTGGTGGGCGGCCTGCATGTGCAGATCGTCAATCGCGTAAGACGTCAGGCTCAATTCGGGAAACACGATCAGGTCAACGCCGTCGGCCGCCGCCTTTTTCACCAGCGCAATCGCGGCTTGGGCATTGGCAGCGGGGTTACCCACCGTCGCGCGCGGCGTGGTGGCGGCAACGCGCACCATTTCCTGCGCGTGGATGGAGTAAAAGCGATGCGTTTTGGTGCGTGCCATGGGGTGTTTTCTAACCGGGTATCCGGGCGAAAGCTATGCGTGTTGGTGGGTGGAGGCGCGCAGGCGTGGTCGATTGCGTCTCTTTACGCCCTTGGTCGCCCCGGACTTATTCCGACGTTACCCGAACAACCAAGAGCCGCCTTGTTGTTCTCCCGCGAAGGCGGGAGTCCAGACTGGGCCCCCGCCTTCGCGGGGGAACAAGGGGCTTGGCGTTCGGTACGCAGCAGTGCGCTGTCTCGGATGGGGGGTAATAGCCCGGAACCGGTGCAAGACAGCCAGCCCCGCTCCCCTATCCCCGGCTTTTCATCAAAGGCTGGATATGCTGGCCAAATGCCTCCACCCCTTCGATAAAATCATCAAAGGTCAGCAACACGCCCCCGGTGTTCGGCACTGTCGCCATTTCATCCAGCATCCGCGCAACGCTGGCGTAACTGCCCACCAGCGTGCCCATGTTGATGTTCACCGCACCCTCGGGCGCGGCAAGCTGGCGCACGTTGGTGGTGGCGTTCACCTTGTCCGCCGCGCCCTGATCCGCCAGCCAGGCGATGGCGGCGTGATCGACACCGTCGTTATAGGATTTCCACTTGGCCATCGCTTCCTCATCGGTCGCCGCCGCAATCACCATGACGAGCACGAATACGGATACGTCACGCCCGGTTTTGGCGGTCGCCACCGCAAGCCGTTCGTTGTTGGACGCAAACGCCTTGGGCGTGTTGACGCCCTTGCCCAGGCAGAACGCATAATCCGCCCATTGTGCTGAAAAGGCGAGGCCGTCATCGGAGCTGCCCGCGCAGATGATCTTCATGTCGCCAGTGGGCGTGGGGCGCACCAGGCAATCGTCCATCTGGTAGTAATCGCCCTTAAAGTCGCTGCGCCCGGTTTCCCACAATTCCCGCAGGATGTGCGCATATTCGTCCAACATCTTGTACCGATTACGAAAATGGTCCTCGCCCGGCCACAAACCCATCTGGCTATATTCGGGCTTTTGCCAGCCGGTGATCAAGTTCAGCCCGAACCGGCCATGGCTGATCGAATCGATCGTGTTGCACATCCGCGCGGCAAAGGCGGGCGGGATGACGAGGGTGGGGCAGGTGGCGTAAATCTTGATCTTGCTCGTCACCGCGGCCAGGCCCGCCATCAGCGTGAAGCTCTCCAGGCCGTACTCCCAAAACTCGGTCTTGCCGCCAAACCCGCGCAGCTTGATCATCGAGAGCAGAAAATCGAGGCCGTATTTCTCGGCGCGGATCGCGATTTCCTTGTTGAGATCAAAGCTCGGCATATATTGCGGCGCGTTCTCGCTGATCAGCCAGCCGTTGTTGTTGATGGGTACGAAAACGCCGACTTGCATGATGATCAGTCCTCCAGAAATTCGAGTGCGATCGCGTTGAAACGATCGGGATCGGTGATGTTACAGGCATGGCCGCCCCACGCCATTGTCACGCGCCGTGCGCCGGCAATGCCGGTTTCGATGCGGTCAGAAGCGGAAGCCGGGACGAGCATATCGTCTGCCGCGACGATGGCGAGGACGGGCACGTCAATCTCACCCAGCCGGTCGGCAATGTCGAACGCCTCCAGCGCGGCAACGCGGCGTTCGATGTTTTCGGGCGGCGGAAAATGGCTCAGGTGCAGCGGTTCTTCGGCATCAAGTGCTGCGCTGTGCGCTGAAATCCAGTCGGCGGGGTAAAGAAAAATCGGCTGCGCGCGGACATAGGCGGCGGGGCCTGCGCAGCGCAGCAATGTCAGGCGCACATCGAAACAGCGCGCAAAATGCGGATCAGGCGCGACCCAGCCATTGACGACGATCAGCTTGCCGAGCCTTTCGGGCGCTTTGAGCGCCATCGCCAGCCCGATAATCCCGCCGGCGGCATGGCCAATCAGATGCGCCGTGGCGATGCCCAGCGCGTCCATCAGCGCGATCAGGTCATCGGCCATGTCATCGACGGTAATGGTTTGCGGCAACGCCCGGTCGCTGCGCGCGGTACCCCGGTGATCGTACAGCAAAACGCGGTACTGCGCGGCCAGCGCCGCCAAATTGGGCGTCCAATACCCCGCCGATCCGCCAAGCCCAGGCGACAGGATGACGACGGGCGCGTCATCTGGGCCGTGCCATTCATAATAGAGGTCGGCGGCGTGGGGCATCTATGATCCTCCCCGGCACGGGGAGGGGGACCGCGA
>JBBSCC010000253.1:0-3344 GCA_038250735.1 Sphingomonadales bacterium
CAAAATCAAGCCCCGCCTCCAGCGCGAACAGGATAGAGATCGCCCGTGTCGCCTTTTCGCTGCGCACCGCGCGGTTGCCGCTGTCAATTGCGGCGGCGACCGCGCGGAGCGCGCGGCCAAGCTCATCGTACAGCAAGGCCACCAACTGATGCGGATCAGCTTCGCCGGTGCGGCCAGCGATGTCGATCTGGCGATAGGTTGCCTCAGGATTACGGCCCAGGGTCGTCGCGTAATGCGTCATCAGTTATTCGGTCGCGGCGCGAATTGCTGCGTCAGGAATGACTGGGTCGACTTGTACGCAGATACACGGGCATCCGCGCCCGCGAATTGGCGGGTGAGCCGAGTGCGCACAACTTCCTTGTCCGCATTGGCCTTTTCCAGCGCCTGATCGAGGGTCGTCTGGCGCTTGGCATAGCGTGTTTCGCTGGCCCCAAGCCCAATGGTTTTATCGGTCGCCTGATCGGCAATTGCCTGAAATGCGGCTGCGATGCCGCCGCCGGTGGCACCAGTCCCGTTGAAGAACAGCGCCTCCACCGCAGCGGGGAAGTTGGTCAACGCGGCGGTCAGCTGATCGGCGTTGACGCTCAGCGTGCCATCGCGGTTGGTCGACACGCCAATTTCAGCCAGCGAGCGCGGTGCGCCCGTGGTCGTCGGCGTCGCCAATTCGGTGAGCGAAAAGCGACGGAGCGACTGCTGGAGCTGCCGCGTCGCCGAATCGTTGAACAGTGATCCGGTGGTGGCATCGGTCTGCGACTTCACCTGCCGCTGCAGGTCGTTGAACGCCGCAACCAGATCATTCACCGACGACCGCAACTGATCCGTCGGCACATTGGTGCCCAGCGACACGCTGGTGCCGGGGGCTGCCGACACCAGATCAAGCTTCACCCCGTCAACCAGATCGCTGATCACGTTGCTGCTGCGGCTGAGCGGAATACCGTCCACCGCCACAATCGCGTCTTGCGCCACCGTGCCGAATAACGCCCCGCTCGATGATTGGGTGATGTTGAGGGCGGCCAAGCCAGGCGCGCCGACATCTTCGGTCGCGGTCAGCGTAAAGGCCTGGTCAGCGCCGGTTTTGCTTTTCAGCGCCAGCCGCGCGCCCGATGCGTCGGTGATGATGCTGGCGGTGACCCCGGCATTGGCGGCATTGATTGATGCTGCGATCGAATCGAGGCTCGATGCGCCATCGACGATGGGGATATCCACCGGCGTCGCGCTGCCCGCAACGAAGCTGCCGCCCGATACCGATCCGCTGCCAAACGTCACCCTAAGGCTGCCCGTGCCGATTGCGGCTGTCCGGCTGGTAACCGCTGCGGTCGCCACTGACTGCGCCTGGGCGAGCTGGCGCACTTCAATCGCCGCCGACAGGCCGGTCAGCTTGGCCCCGGTCAACGCCGTTGCCTTGACGATGGCGGTGTTGCTGCTGGTGGGCGTGGTCGACAGCAAGCCGCCTGTGGCCAGCGTTTTCAGCCCCGCTGCAAAATCGGTGACGCTGCTCTTTACGTTTGAAAGGCCCGAAATCTGCGCCGATAGCGCCTGGCTCTCGCGGTTGATCGACCGGGTTTTGGCGGAAAACTGCGAATCGACCAGCTGGTTGACCAGCGAGGTAAGGTCGATCCCCGATCCTGCTCCCAGCGTATTGACGATCGAATCGACCATGGCGATTTCCTGTTAGGCCCTATCTCGAAGAACGGCCGAAGCGCTGCGAAGTTTAGGTTTTTGTCGTGATTTTCACGCCGTTTTCATCGAAGCGCGCGCTTTCCGGCACGGCGATTGGCGGGGGCGTGCCGCCGGCCTGGGTGTTGATGCCAAATACAAACGCCAGCACCGTGGCGATGGCCATGTACAGATCGTCGCGCACCTCCTGCCCTTCACGGCTGGTGTAATAAATGGCGCGGGCAAGCATCGGATATTCCAGCACCGAAACACGCGATTCAGCCGCCAGTTCGCGGATCGCCTGCGCGGTGACGCCGCGCCCCTTAGCAACCACCACCGGCACCTGATCGCGCCCGCGATCATAGCGGAGCGCGACGGCGAAATGCGTTGGGTTGGTCAGCACGACATGCGCCTCGCTTACGGCCTTGCGCATGTTGCGTTTGGCCAGATCGTGGCGGCGCTGGCGCTGGGCGGCCTTGTTTTCGGGATTGCCCTCGCTTTCCTTATGCTCGTCCTTGATTTCCTGTTTGCTCATCCGCAGTTTTTGCAACAGCTGGATGATCTGGATCGGCAAATCGATGCCCGCAATCACCACCAGCCCCGCCGCCATCGCAAACAGCGTGCCGGTGAGCATCGATCCGAGCGCGCCCACGCTGCGTTCAATGTCCGACGATGCCAGCCCGATCGACTGGGTGGAGACATGCCACAACATGTAATAGCCGATCGTGCCGAGCAGGATCACCTTCAACAGCGACTTGCCGAGCTCGATCCAGCCTTGCGGACCAAAGATGCGCTTTAGCCCCGATGCCGGATTGATCCGGCTTGCCTTGGGGGCCATCAATTTGCCGTTGAAGGTTAGCGCACCTAGCCCCGCCTGGCTGAAAATCGCCGCCAGCGTTGCGATAACGAACATCGCGATCATCGGCGGAGCGATTTGCCACCCCGCAATCGCCAGCGACCGCATCGGCTGAAAATCATCGACATCGCCGGAGCCAAACGAGAAGCTGGTGATCATCAGCCCCTTGCACGCCGCCATCAGCGCCGGGCCAAACACCGCCAACCAACCGCACCCGGCCAGCACCACCAGTGCCGTCGCAAATTCGCGGGATCGCAGGACCTGGCCATCATCAAACGCTTTTTGCTTGCGCTTGGCTGTTGGTGCTTCTGTCTTTTCGCCAAACTCGTCTGCCATCAGCCAAGCACCAGATGTTCAGCAGCGGCCAGGCCTTCCTGGATGATAACGATCATGTAATCGCCCATGGCCGGGAACGCGATGGCAAGCGCAATCACGCCCACCGCCAAGCTCATCGGCAAGCCGACCGCAAATAGATTAAGCGCAGGGGCAGAGCGCGACAGCATGCCGACCACAAGATTGAGGCACAGCAGCAGGAAGCCCACTGGCAACGCGAGCAGGAACCCGGCGGAAAAAGCATAGCCGCCGAACACGGCGATATCGCGCAACCGCTCCACGGCGATCCACGGCGCGCCGGGCGGCAGCACCGCGTAACTGCGCACGACCAGATCGACGAGCATCAGGTGGCCGTTGACCGACAGAAACAGCAAGGTGAGCAGCGTCATCATGAACTGGCCAAGCGCAGTGCTCGACTTACCGTTTTGCGGATCGATGGCCGACGCAAAGCCGATGCCCATTGATGTGCCGATCAATTCACCCGCCACCAGCGGCGCTG
>JBBSCC010000254.1:0-3336 GCA_038250735.1 Sphingomonadales bacterium
AGATCGGTGGTGACGATGGCGGGCAGCTTCAACGACACGGTTTCCGAACCGCCATCGATTTCGCGCGTGACGGTGACGGTATCACCGCTCACCTCAACCGCGCTGGCAAAGGTGCCCTGGCCCCAGCCGGTCAGCGCCGCGAGCATCTGGCCGGTTTGGTTATTATCATCGTCAATCGCCTGTTTGCCCAGGATGATCAGGCCCGGCGCTTCTTCATCCGCAATCGCCTTTAACAGCTTCGCGACGCCCAGCGGCTCAACCCGGTCTTCGGTGACGATCAGGATCGCGCGGTCAGCACCCATGGCCAGCGCGGTGCGCAGCGTTTCCTGCGCCTTTTGCTCGCCGATGGAGACGACGACGATCTCGGTCGCGACGCCCTTTTCCTTCAGGCGGATCGCTTCTTCGACAGCGATTTCATCAAACGGGTTCATGCTCATCTTGACGTTGGCCAGATCGATGCCGCTGCCATCAGCCTTCACCCGCGGCTTTACGTTATAGTCAAGCACGCGCTTGACGGGGACCATGATCTTCATCTGCTTCCTCTCTATACCCCCTCTCCCACCGGGAGAGGGTTGCGGAGACTTGGGGCGCATTCTTCATGCGGCCCTTAGTCGGAGCTGGGTGAGGGGGCCTCCCCCCTCGAGAGAGCACACGCCCTCATCCAACTTCGGCTAGGCAGCAAGCTGCCAAGCCTTCGTATCCTTCTCCCGTCGGGAGAAGGCATAAACTTAAGCCGCTTTGCGCACTTCTGCGACAATTTTCCGCGCCGCATCGCCCAGATCATTGGCGGGAACGATGGCAAGCCCGGAATTGGCGAGGACATCCTTGCCCGCCTGCACATTGGTGCCTTCCAGCCGGACGACGAGCGGGACAGACAAATTCACTTCCTTGGCCGCGGCAACAATGCCTTCAGCGATCACATCACACTTCATGATGCCGCCAAAGATGTTGACGAGGATGCCCTTTACGTTGGGGTCCGCCAGAATGATCTTGAACGCCGCCGTCACCTTTTCCTTGTTCGCGCCGCCGCCCACGTCGAGGAAGTTGGCGGGGAACATGCCGTTCAGCTTGATGATGTCCATCGTCGCCATCGCAAGCCCTGCGCCGTTCACCATGCAACCGATATCACCGTCCAGCTTGATATAGGCGAGGTCATATTTGCTCGCTTCCAGCTCGGCGGGGTCTTCCTCAGTCTCGTCGCGCAGCGCCAGCAGATCCTTGTGGCGGAACAGCGCGTTGGCATCAAAGCTCACCTTCGCGTCCAGCACCAGCAGCCGGTTGTCCGTCGTCACCGCCAGCGGGTTAATCTCGATCTGCGCGGCATCGGTGCCCAGAAATGCATCATACAGCTTTGACGCGACGTTGCTCGCCTGTTTTGCCAGATCGCCCTTTAGCCCCAGCGCGTCGGCCACAGCGCGGCCGTGATGCGGCATGAAGCCGGTTGCGGGATCAACATCGATAGTGTGAATTTTTTCCGGCGTGTCATGCGCGACGGTTTCAATATCCATCCCACCTTCGGTGGAAACGACCATGCCAATCCGCCCGCTGGCGCGGTTGACGAGCAGCGCGAGGTAGAATTCCTTGGCGATATCAACGCCGTCCGTCACGTATAGCCGGTTGACCTGCTTGCCATGCTCGCCCGTCTGGATCGTGACCAGCGTGTTGCCGAGCATATCGGTTGCCGCCGCGCGCACTTCATCAGCACTGCGGGCCAGGCGAACGCCGCCCTTGGCTTCGGGCGGCAGTTCCACAAACTTGCCCTTGCCGCGCCCGCCGGCATGAATCTGCGCCTTTACGACATAGAGCGGCCCGGGCAGCTTGGCGGTGGCAGCAACGGCTTCGTCCACCGTCATCGCCGCAAAACCGGCCGGGACGGGTACGCCAAAGGTCGCAAGCAGTTCCTTGGCCTGATATTCGTGAATGTTCATGGGTGGGCCAGCGCCTTTGCTAGGGGATTTGGCAAGCCTTAAGCACAGTGCGACCGCCAAATCCAGATATGCCCTTAAAGATGTATCGCCGTCCACTCGCGTTCTGCGCGCGGTGGGGGTATGAGAGCATCATGTCGATCGTCGCCGGTTTCGCCCTGTTCTTTGGCACCATCCTGGGGATGGAGATATTCGCCTATGTCGTCCACCGCTGGGTGATGCACGGGTTTGGCTGGTTCCTGCACGAAAGCCACCACCGCCCGCGCACCGGCAATTGGGAATTGAACGACTGGTATTTCGTGATTTTCGCCACGCCCTCGATCGTGTTGCTGGTGCTGGGGACAAGCGGGACGACGGGGGATTGGGCGACATGGATTGGCGCGGGGATTGCCGGGTACGGCGCCATTTATCTGGGCTTTCACGACATCATCGTCCACCGCCGGGTAGAGACAGGCTATGTGCCGCGCTGGAGCTATATGAAGCGCATCGTCCAGGCGCACCGGCTGCACCATGTAGTGGAAACCAAACACGGCACGGTCAGCTTCGGTTTCATCTACGCACCCAAACCCGAAGTGCTGAAGGCAGAACTGAAACGCCGCGGGCTGGACGGCGTGCGTGCCGCAGGCGTGCAGGACGGTTCGGGCAAGCTGGTAGAGCGCGTTTAGGGCAAGCCTTGCGGTTACTTCGCGCGCCGAAAACCCCGTAATCTGCTGGATGCTGAAACGAGTTCAGCATCACGGCAGCATATCACGTCCGGTCCGCGCAATTCGGTGCGGAGCGCCGAGCCCCCCGTCAAAACGGGACGTCGTCATCCAGATCGTCGGGGAAGCCGCCGCCGCTGTTGCCGCCGCCAAAGCCGCCGCCACCACCGCGATTACCACCGCCACCGCCGCCGCCGCGCGATCCGCCGCCGGAGCCGCCGCCGAAATCATCGCGGCCGCCTTCCCAGTCGCCACCGCCGCCGCCCATGCCGCCGCCGGAACCGCCGCCGCCGCCGCCGCCGGGCGCGCCATCCAGCATCGTCAGCACGCTGTTAAACCCCTGCAGCACCACTTCGGTCGAATAGCGGTCATTCCCGCTGGCATCCTGCCATTTGCGGGTTTTCAGCGCGCCTTCGATGTAAACCTTGCTGCCTTTGCGCAGGTAACGCTCGGCGACATTGGCCAGGCCTTCGTTGAAGATCGCCACCGAATGCCATTCGGTCGCTTCTTTCTTTTCGCCGCTATTCTTGTCTTTCCAGCTGTCAGACGTGGCGATGCGCAGGTTCACTACCTTGCCGCCGTTCTGGAATGTCTTGGTTTCCGGGTCGCGGCCCAGATTGCCGACGATGATTACCTTGTTGACGCTGCCCGCCATATTTTTGTTCCTAAAGCCCGAGTCCGATTGCTGCCCAGTATGTAGCCCCAGCAGC
>JBBSCC010000255.1:0-3306 GCA_038250735.1 Sphingomonadales bacterium
GAGCCCGGCGGCGGTGAGGCGGCGATGCGGCGGCGGCTCGCTGATCCCATGTTTGCCGATCTCGATATTGATCGCAGCGAGCTGGAGGAATGGCTGGCAGGCGCGCCGGGCGGGGCAGAGGCATTTGCGCGGGCCTTTGACCAAATCGGCGCGGGCGGCCCTGTTGCCACTACCGGGCCTGATCCGGTTGCGCAGGTGCGGCGGGAGATTGAGCATTGGCGCAACCATTTCCCCGATCTGGACGCCGCCGCCGAACAACTGGCCGATGACATGCGGCTGGGCGCAGGTGACCTGTACGGCGCGGTCGCAGATCGCCTGCGGGTGAAACACCAATTGTCGATCCGGGTGCTGCCGGTGGAGGTGATGCCCGATATGCTGCGTCGGCTCGATCTGCATGCGCGCCAGCTACAATTGTCAGAATTGCTCGATCCGGCCTCGCGCGCCTTTGCCGCCACGTTCCAGCTGGCGCAGATTGAGGCGCGGGCGGAGATTGACGCGCTGGTGGCGGGCGCTGGCTTTACCGATCGGGCGGCAGAACGGCTACACCGCCGCCACCTCGCCAGCTATTTCGCGGCTGCGGTCATGATGCCCTATGCCCGGTTCCTGCGGGCGTGCGAGGCGACCGGGTATGACATCGAATTGCTGCAACGCCGGTTTGGCGCAGGATTTGAACAGGTCGCGCACCGCTTGACGACGTTGCAACGGGTGGGCGCGCGCGGTCTGCCGTTTTTCATGGTGCGGATTGATAGGGCAGGACAGGCATCGAAGCGATTTTCCGGCGCGAGCAACGCCGCGCTGGCGGAGGCGGATGGCCGGTGCCCGCTCTGGCGGTTGCATCACGCGTTTGAACGGCCGGGCTCACTGACGGTGCAGCTGGTGGAGCTGCAGGACGGTGGTCGCTGGCTGACGATGGCGCGCACCGTGACGCCGCAGGGCCACCGATACGGCGCCACCGGGGCTGAATTCGCGGTTGGGCTGGGCGTGGATGCCGCGCTGGCGGGATCATTGGCAATTGCGCGCGGGGTTGATCTGGCAGGCGATGCGACGCCGATCGGACTTGGCTGCCGCGCCTGCCTGCGGATCGATTGCCCACAGCGTTCCGCCCCGCCTGCAGGCCGCATGTTGATCGTCAACGAGAATGAACGCCGCCTGTCGCCGATCAGTTTTGCAGGTGACTGATAACCGCGCTTTTGCGCTGCAAAGCAACAAATGCTGGACTTTGCCCCCCCGAATGGCGGAAAGGCGCGCCATTCTGAGATTGAGGACAGCATGAATCATACCGTGGAAAAAGTGTTGTGGGTGAAGCAATGGAACGAGAGCCTGTTCTCGTTCGCCGTCACGCGGCCGCCCAGTTTTCGGTTTCAGAGCGGTCAGTTTGTGATGCTCGGCCTGATGGTTGAGGGCAAACCGCTGCTGCGCGCCTATTCAATGGCGTCGCAACATTATGCCGAGGAGCTCGAATTTTTGAGCATCATCGTGCAGGATGGCCCGCTGACGTCGCGCCTGCAGCACATCAAGGAAGGCGACGAGATTCTGCTTGCGGCCAAATCGGTCGGCAGCTTGGTGCTCGATGCGCTGTTGCCGGGCAAGAACCTGCACATGATCGGCACGGGCACAGGCCTTGCGCCCTGGCTCAGCCTGGCGCGCGATCCCGATGTGTATGACCGGTTCGATACCGTGTCGGTGCAGCACACCGTGCGCAGCGCGAGCGACCTGGCCTATTTCGACATGTTGTCGAGCAAGCTGGCCGATGATCCGCTGGTGTCGGAAGAGGCGGCGGCGAAGTTCCATTATGATTGGTCCGCCACCCGCGATCCCGCTGGCCCCGGCCACGACAATCGCCGCATTACGGACCGCATTCTTGATGGCAGCTACAAGCTTGATCCCGAGACAGACCGGGTGATGCTGTGCGGATCGATGGCGATGATCAAGGAAACAGCATCGATCCTTGAAGGCCTGGGCTTTACCGAAGGCGCAATGTCAGGCCCCGGTACGTTCGTGCTGGAGCGCGCATTTGTTGGGTAGGGTGGGATCCACTTAGAGCGACCTGCGTAAAATCTGATTCGTCATTGCGAGCGCAGCGAAGCAATCCAGCCTCACCACGCGCGGCACGCTGGATTGCGTCGCTGCGCTCGCAATGACGAAGGTGATGCAGAATTAAGGCGCGATGCTTTAATTTGAATTGTGTCCGTTCGCCCTGAGCGAAGTCGAAGGGCAAGCGCAAAGCTTGGGCTTCGACTTCGCTCAGCCCAAACGGAAGGGATATTTCGACTTAACTGAGATCAACTCCAGGCCCGCTCAAGCCCCCGCCACCGTCAACCGATCGAGCTGATCCGCGCTCAGCACCAACGTCATCGCGCCGGTCAGCTCGTCCATCTGCGCCACGCTGGTGGCGCTGGCGATGGGGGCGGTGACGCCGGGTTGGGCGGCGATCCAGGCCAAGGCGATCTGGGCAAGCGTCGCGCCGGTTTCTTCGGCAACGCTGTCCATCGCGGCGAGCACCCCCAGCTTTGCGTCTATCATCGGCTGCATCCGCCCGCCGCGCACGCTTTTGCTCAGATCAGCGGCGCTGCGGTATTTGCCGGTCAGGAACCCCGACGCGAGGCCGTAATAAGGCACCACGCCCACATTGTGCGTCACGCACAGGTCTTGCAATTCGCCCTCAAATTTATGGCGGCTGACAAGGTTATATTCGGGCTGCAGCGCGTGATAATGCGGCAAGTGATGCGCGGTCGCCAGATCAAGCGCTGATTTAAGCCGTGCAGCGGAAAAGTTTGATGCGCCCACCACGCGTATTTTGCCCGCGTCGACCAGCTTGCCGAATGCCTCCAGCGCAGCCTCTTGCGGCACATCTTCATCGTCCTGATGCGCGAAATACAGGTCGATCGTATCGATACCCAGCCGCGCAAGCGATGCATCACACGCCGCCGCGATACGGGAAGGGGCCAGCTTTGCCCCGCCCTCACCGGGCAGCATGCCAACCTTGGTCGCGATCTGCACCGCACCACGTTTGCCGCTTGCCTTCAGCCATTCGCCGATCACCGTTTCGGATTCGCCGCCTTTGTGGCCCGGTACCCATGCCGAATACACATCGGCGGTGTCGATCATCGTCCCGCCACCCGCGACAAACGCATCGAGCACGGCAAAACTGGTGGCCTTGTCCGCCGTCCAGCCAAACACATTGCCGCCCAGCACCAGGGGCGCGATGGAAAGATCGGTGGCACCAAGGCGGCGAAGGTTGGTCATCGGGTTTCCTGATCGGTGGCGTTGTCGGCAACCATATTGGCCGACACGCTATTGTCATCC
>JBBSCC010000256.1:0-3278 GCA_038250735.1 Sphingomonadales bacterium
CAAAGGGCTGGTGATAGGGTGCCAGTTCCGCCGCCGCTGCGTCGGCATAGGCATCGCCCGATGCCGGCATCAACACATCGATGATCACCGGCTGGCAGCGATCAGGCAGGCGCGCCGATAACGGATTTTACTTCCATGAATTCGCGCAGGCCGAACACGCCATTTTCACGACCATTGCCCGATTGCTTATACCCGCCGAACGGCGCGTTGGCATCGGGGCCCCAACTGTTGATCGTCACGATGCCCGCGCGCATCCGGGGTGCGAGCAAAGCGGCTTCTGCCGGATCGCCCGAAATCGTCATCGACAGGCCGAACGGCGTATCATTGGCGATTTCCACGGCTTCGTCGATATCGCTGTAGCGCATGATGGTGGCGACGGGGCCGAACACTTCTTCCTGCGCAATCCGCATGGCGGGCGTGACGCCGCTGAACACGGTGGGGCGCACATAATAGCCACGGTTCATGTCGGCGGGCCTGCCCGTGCCGCCGGTTTCCAGCACCGCGCCTTCATCAATCGCTGACTGGATCAGGCCCTGAATCTTCTCAAACTGCGCCTTGTTGACGACCGGGCCGATATGCGCGCCGGGCGTCATCGGATCACCCACGGGCACTGCCTCCATATACGCCTTGGTAAAGCCAACGGCTTCCGCCTCGCGGTCTTTATGGACCAATATGCGGGTGGGCGCGATGCAGCTTTGCCCCGAATTGGCGACCACGCCCTGCAGCGTTGGCGGCAGCACCGTGGCGAAATCAGCGTTTGGCAGCACCACATTCGCCGCCTTGCCGCCCAGCTCGGTATGGACGCGCTTGACGGTATCGGCCGCTGCCTTGGCGATCAAAATCCCGGCGCGCGTGGAGCCGGTGAAGCTGACCATATCGATATCGGCATGGCATGAAATCGCGTTGCCGGTGGTTGGCCCGTCGCCCTGCACCAGGTTGAACACGCCGGCCGGCACGCCTGCTGCGTGCATCACTTCGGCCAGAATCACCGCGCAGCCGGGGCATTCCTCCGATGGTTTCAGGATCATGGTATTGCCCGCCGCCAGCGACGGCGCGACCTTCAGCATGATCTGGTTCAGCGGCCAGTTCCACGGGGTGATCATGCCGATGACGCCCATCGGTTCATGGATGACATGGGTGGTGCCGATCATTTCGACAAAGCTGAAATCCTTCAGCGCGCGCGCCGCGATGCTGAGATGCGCGACGCCCGAAAATGCCTGCGCGGTGGATGCGAACGATACCGGCGCGCCCATTTCCATCGCCATCGATTCGCCAAAATCGGCGATGCGTTTTTTGTATTCGTCCGCAATCCGCCCGATCAGCGCGACGCGTTCTTCAACGCTGGTCTGCGAGAACGTCTTGAAGGCCCGGCGCGCAGCGACCACGGCGGCGTCGACATCAGCAACGGTGCCGATGGAGATTTCAGAGCAGGGTTCCTCCGTCGACGGGCTGATCACCGCGCGGGGTGCGCCGCCAATGCTGTCGACCCATGCGCCGTCGATATAATGCTTCAGATAGCTTTTCATGGCCTGCTCTCCGTCTTTTCGTTGATCGGGTATGGGGAGCAGCGATGCCCCCAACGGCGGCGGGTTGCAAGGTGAAAGGGGGCGGGCGGTGGCTAGCTTGCGCCAATCCAATCGGCGGCGCGGGCGAGGACGACATCATTGCCTTGCGCGATATCAGCCGGGCTGGCGGCCACCCGGACATCGGGGATCAGACCGGCATCGGGTTGCGGCGTGGTCGCGAAATAGCCGACCAGCGGCAGATCGAACTCGATCCCGCTGGCGGGCAACCGCACGAAGAAAAACGCGCCGCCGTTGATGCCGCGCCGGTTGCCGCCGGTCGGCTCGCCAAACAGTCGCACATTGCCGCTGGCGCGTGCCATGGTGGCGAACTGGAATGTCGCTGAACTGTTGGTGGGGCCGATTAGCGTGGCCACCGGCAGCGTCAGCCGCTGTGTCGCCGGGGTGATCGTAAGAATGGTATCGCCGCCGGGCCGTTCAATGAAACCCCCGCCCAGCGGTTTGCCGCCCACGCCCATGGTGCGAAAACTGTCGTCCCAGGTGTCGAGGTAACGGTCAATGGCGGGCGGCGTGCGTTCAAAACGTAGTTTCTGGATTTGGCCGGGCGGGCTTAGCGGGGCGTCGATCAGCCGGGCCAGAATGGCGTCGCCGCAATCATTGCCGCCTTCGTTTTCGCGCAGATCGATCACCAGCCCGCGCGCGCCACCCAGCGAATCGAGCCGCTCGCCTAGCCATGCCTGCCAATCCCAGCGACTGTTATACAGCGCCCAGCTTGGCATGGTGAGCAGCGCGATGCCGTCACCCCGCATCTGCCATTGCCAGATCGGGCTGTCCTTTGCCGGGGCGGGCGGCATGTAGGAGAGGCGCGCGGCAAGGGTGATGGGGGCCATCGCCACGCTCTGGTCGCGGCCACCCGGTTTGCGGATGGTCAGCCGGTGCATGCCGCCTGCTGGCGCGCCGTACACCAGGCCGTGAAACACATCGAACGTCTCAATATTTTCATTGCCGGCAACGCCCAACAGCGCGGTGCGCTTGGCATCATTATGGCCGTCGGCGCGAACATAGGGGATCAGGCGCGCCAGCACCGCGCGCGCGGGCACGCCGTTGATCGACCGGATTTCTGTGCCAGCAGTAAGCGTGCCGGTGCCGCTTTGATCCGCCAGCACGATCATGCGCCCGCCGATCCAGCGAAAGGTGAAGCGCAGGCGGGTGGGGCGTTCGAACAGATCGGCCTTGATCGCCTTTTTCTGGTTGAAGAAATTAGGGTAGCTGTGGCCGCACCGGATGCTGGCGAGGAAACGGGCAAGCGCCAGATAGCGGCTATCAAGGCTAGATGCGGCCAGCCACTCGCGTTCGAGCAGATCGATCCGCGCGCTGGTCTGTGCCGGGGTTGAGTAGCGGTAAAGGCCGGGGTGCAGCGACAGCGCTTCACGCAGGATGGCGATATCACCCTTCAGGTCAGCGGCGGTTGGGGCGTCAGCGGCGCGCGCAGCAAAGGGCATTGCGAACGGGGCAATGGCGGCGGTGCCAAGGGTGGAGCCAAGGGCGGATAGGGTCTGGCGTCTGTTCATGGGCATGGGGCGGAACGTAGCCACCGGCGAGGGGCCGTGCAATCGCGCGCGGAAATGGCCGAGCGGGGCCGCCGCTTGCTAGTCGGTGCAGATAACCCTAGGCCCGATGCTGAAATCTCGCCCTTTTCTTTGGGAAGACCGCTGCCGAAGGGGAGGTTGTGATGAAAAAGTCCGATGCCGCGCC
>JBBSCC010000257.1:0-3210 GCA_038250735.1 Sphingomonadales bacterium
CAATCCGCATCGGTCCGTTATCTGCCCCCGTCTCGTCCGCCATGCTTGTCCCTTTTTTCCCTGTTTCGCCCGCTGTCCTGTCAGAACCGCGCCGCCGCTTCAAGCGCCAGCAGATACGATGTGGCACCAAATCCGGCAATCGTGCCGCGCGCGGCCATGCCGACATAACTGTGGTGGCGATACGCCTCGCGCGCTGCCGGGTTGGAGATATGCACCTCGATCACCGGTGTGGTGATGGATCGGATCGCGTCATACAGCGCCAGTGATGTGTGCGTGAGCGCGCCTGAATTCAGCAGCACCGCCTTTGCGCCGGTTGCCTGCGCCTCATGCAGCCAGTCGATCAGATGGCCTTCATGGTTTGATTGGCGCACATCGACCACCAGATCGAGCGCGCGGGCGCGATCCTCCAGCATACCCGCGATATCGTCCAGCGTGTCATGGCCATAGATGTCGGGCTCGCGCATGCCGAGCAGATTGAGGTTGGGGCCGTTCAGGACGAAAATGGTGTCGGTCACGATCTGACTTTCGATGGCGAGCTGGCGATTGCGCGCTGGCAATTGCGCGCTGGCGGTTGCGAGTTGGCTGCTTACCCCATATCTGCGCCCCATGCACAACGACAACATGGTTTTGGTCCACATCAATGGCGAGCCGCGCCGCGTTTCCGCGGGGCTCAGCCTGGCAGCGCTTGCCGAACAGCTTGGGCTGGCGCCTGAAAAGGTAGCGGTGGAACGCAATTTGCAAATCGTGCCCCGCTCGACGCTGGCCCAGGTGTTTGTCGAAGACGGCGATGCGCTGGAGATTGTCCATTTTGTCGGCGGCGGGGATCAAGCCCCGGTGCCCGATCAGGATAGCTGGACGGTGGCTGGACGGACATTTCGGTCGCGGCTGATTGTCGGCACCGGCAAATACAAGGATTTCGCCCAGAACGCGGCTGCGCTGGAGGCATCTGGGGCAGAGATCGTCACGGTTGCTGTGCGGCGGGTGAATGTGTCTGATCCAAACGCGCCGATGCTCACCGATTTCATTGATCCCAAGAAATTCACCTATCTGCCCAACACCGCCGGGTGCTTTACCGGCGATGATGCGGTGCGCACGCTGCGGCTGGCGCGGGAAGCGGGCGGTTGGGATCTGGTGAAGCTGGAAGTGCTGGGCGAGGCGAAAACGCTGTATCCCGATATGGTCGAAACGCTGCGCGCGACCGAGATTTTGGCCAAGGAAGGCTTTCTGCCGATGGTCTATTGCGTCGATGATCCGATTGCCGCGAAACGGCTGGAAAATGCGGGCGCGGTGGCCATCATGCCTTTGGGCGCGCCAATTGGCTCGGGGCTGGGCATCCAGAACCGGGTGACGATAAGGCTGATCGTCGAAGGGGCGGCCGTGCCGGTGCTGGTTGATGCGGGCGTTGGCACCGCCTCTGACGCAGCGGTTGCGATGGAACTGGGCTGCCACGGCGTGTTGATGAACACCGCGATTGCCGAGGCGAAGAACCCGATCATGATGGCTGCGGCGATGAAACACGCGGTGGAGGCCGGGCGGCTCGCTTATCTGGCCGGGCGGATGGGGCAGCGCCGCTATGCTGATCCGTCGAGTCCGCTTGCCGGGTTGATCTGAACTCTGTAACCTTTCCGGCGAAGGAAACGAATTTCCAGCATGAACCGGCTTGCCGCCCTGTTTGCGATCATCGCTTTTGCTGTGATGAGCACCGGCATGGCGCGCGCCCAGCCGATGGCGCCCATGGTGATGTCGGCACATCATGCGGCCAATAAAGCCGATGATCGTCAGGCACCCTGCGATGAGATGGCGAGCATGTCGTGCCATGCCTGTTGTATTGTTATTGCCCCTGCCGTGGCGATTCCTCTGGCGGCGACTGTTGGTGCCGCCGGGTTTGCGCCCGCTGATTTCCTTTCACAAATTGGTCGCGTCGTTCCGCCAGCGCTGCCGCCGCCGCGCGCCTGATCGGGATTATTCGAGGACGTTAATTTTCGACGCGGCTTCTGGCCCCGTCAGCATGTATTGGAGAACACCCATGTTTCGTTTCATCAAAGTCGCCGTTCTTGGTCTCGCCGTTACGGGCACTGCTGCCTATGCAGCAGCGCCTGCTGCGTTTGCGGCTGCATGCAGCGCGGCCTGCATGACGGCATGTGCCGTGCTGGGCACCGATTGCGGCATGCCAAATTGCTGAACTGACATGATCGGGTGATCTGCCCGGTTATAGGACTGATGAAGTGCCGGGGTGGAGACGCTCCGGCATTTTTCTTTGGGAGCGGCGTGATGCGGATGATGGTGGCGATTTTGGCGGCAGCGGCGCTTGCCGGGTGCGGTGCGCCTGAGCGCGCGAGCAGCGCGCAATCATCAAACGATGCCAAGGCGATGGTGCAGGGATATCAGGCGCTGGAATCATCCATCGGCGCGCCGATCACGCTGAAGGCAGCCGACGGGGTGAGCGTATATGGAACGCTTTATGCGGCACCCAAACCAAAGGCCGTCATCCTGCTGTTCCATCAAGCCGGGTCGGGCAAGGGCGAATATGCCACGATTGCGCCGCGGCTGGTGAAGCTTGGCTACACCGCGCTGGCGATTGATCAGCGATCGGGTGGCGATTTGTTCGGCCCCAATCAAACCGCGCGCGCGGTATCTGGTCAACCAACCTATCTCGACGCCAAGGCCGATCTTCAGGCCGCGCTCGATTGGGCAAAGCCGCAGGGCAAGCCGATATTGTTGTGGGGCAGCAGCTATTCATCGGCGTTGGTGTTCCTGGTCGCGGCGGAAAATCCGGGCGCGGTTGCGGGGCTGTTGTCATTCTCACCCGGCGAATATCTGGGGCAAGCCGATTTGGTCAGGCGCAATGCTGCAAAGCTGGCGATCCCGGTGTTCGTTACCTCTGCCAAGGATGCAGGTGAAATTGCCGCCGCCAAGGCGATTGTTGATGCGGTGCCGGGCACCAGCAATGTCGATGCCGTGCCAGCGATTGCGGGCGTTCACGGATCATCCACGCTGATCGCGGCGCGCAACGCCGCCGGTGCCGAGGATAACTGGCGCGCGGTTGAGGCATTTTTGGGCCGTGTTGCGCCCTGATCAGCCCGGGATCTGGCCCGGATCTGGCGGGGCTAGAGCGGCCGGTGCAAAATCTGAATCGTCATTGCGAGCGCAGCGAAGCAATCCAGCTTCACCACTCGCGGCTCGCTGGATTGCTTCCCCCGGCTCAAGGCC
>JBBSCC010000258.1:0-3190 GCA_038250735.1 Sphingomonadales bacterium
AGCCCGCGGGCCGCCGCCTCATTCTCAATATCGCGCGACACGCCGTGTGCACTGAAAACCGTGTGCGCACCGTCCGGCACTTCGGACAGTTCTTCCACAAAAACAGCGCCCTTCTGGCGCAGTTTGTTCACGACGTGGCGGTTATGAACGATCTCATGTCGTACATAAACGGGGGCACCATAAAGGTCGATCGCGCGTTCCACGATCTCAATCGCGCGCACGACGCCGGCACAAAAGCCGCGCGGCTTGGCCAAAATTACCTGCAAGGAATAGTCCTTTCCGTCCCCCAAAAAGCCATCAGAAACAAACGCTCACCCAATGCCCTGGCCGGCAGTGGCGTCTGTGACCTTGCTTGACATTCCGTCCCCAGTGCCCACGGAATACCAACGATTATCTTAACCGAGCAGCCCGATAAGAAAAGCTTCAAAACCAGCATATCAGCTTTTTTGCTGCGATGCAGCGCGATTTCCGTCCCGATGTGGCGCAGCCGCCACGCCCAGCGCAAGCGCTCCACGCGCCAATCCGCGCAATAGGGCACGCCTTGGGGGTGGACGGGCACCCAATGGCGCTTTATCCGAGCAACACAATCCGCTGGGAGTATCACGGAATGTTCGTATCCTTACGTCGTCCCTTTGCTGTCGCCCCCCTCCTCGCCATCGCGGCGCTGGCCATGCCAGCCGTCGCGCAGGCGCCAGATGCTGCGCGCGTGCCCGTGCAATCGCTCAGCGATGGCCTAATCGCGATCATGAAGGCAGGTAAAAAAGCCGGTTTTTCAAGCCGCGCTGCGCAGATTACGCCCGTGGTGGACAAAAGCTTTGATCTGCCGCTGCTGACCCGGCTTGCGGTTGGCCCGGAATGGACCAAGGCGGCACCGGCAGATCGCACCGCGCTGATCGCGGCGATGCGCAAGCTGACGGCGAACCAATATGCCGCCAATTTTGATAGCTGGTCGGGCCAGGCCTTTGTCGTTGACCCGCAGGTGGACACACGCGGCACTGACCGGGTGGTGAAGACCAAGCTAACCCAGCCAAAGGGCGATACGGTGAGCATCGCATATCGCCTGCGCCAAAGCGGCGGCGACTGGCGGATCATCGACGTGTTCTACCAGAATTCGATCAGCCAGTTGACCACGCGGCGCGCCGATTTCGACGCAATTGTTCGCAAGGGCGGGGCCAAGGCGCTAATTGGCCATGTCAACGCGCTGGCCGACAAGGTTAGCCGCTGAGCCAGCCCCCGGTCTTGCCGCGCGCCCTGTCATGCGCCGTTTCACGCGACGAGCAACGCGACGTGCAGCGCATCTTGCCACGCGCGGTGATTTTGGCGGCATTGCTGGCATCAACTGCGGCGCAGGCCCGGCCCATTTTGATCGATCAGGCGGCCATCGCGCCCGGCATCGCGCCCGGCGAAGCAGCGCCGGTCGCCTCGTCATTGCAGGCGCAAGGGCCCGAGGAAACGACGATCGCGCCCACCACCGCTCGCAAGACGGCGGGTGATCCCTATGAGGGGCTAAACCGGTCGCTGTTCGACGTGCAGCAGAAATTTGATCGCGCCATTTTTCGCCCGGTGGCGCGCGGCTATGCCACGATCATCCCCAAATTCATCCGGACCGGGCTGCGCCACCTGCTGAGCCATATCCGCGAGCCGATCGTGTTTTTAAACGATGTGCTGCAGCTAAAGCCCAAACGTGCCGCGCGCACGCTGGCGCGTTTTGCGATTAACAGCACCGCGGGGATCGGCGGCCTGCTCGACGTCGCCAAGACCGCCAAGCTGCCCTATCGCCACAATGGGCTGGGCAATACGCTGGCACGGTACGGCGTTGGACCGGGGCCTTATCTGTTCATCCCGTTGGTTGGCCCCACGCAGTTGCGCGATTTGTTTGGCGGCAGTGTTGACGGCGTGATTTACCCCGTCGCGATTGGCAGGCCGTTTAACCGCACCGATTATCAGATATCGACTTCGGTTATTGGCGGGCTGGATCTGCGCGCGGAATCCGATGCCGGGTTCAAGGCGCTGCTCGACGGTGCGGCTGATCCATATGCCACGCTGCGGTCAGTGTATCAGCAGGACCGCGCGGCAGAGATTGCCGAGATGAACGGCACGCCTATCGCGCCCGGCGGGCTGGATGATCCGCTGGTCGATCCCGAAGCCGATCCGGCCAACAGCCAATCCCAGCAGCCGCCCGAAGCAGCCGATGGCAATCTGGCCCCTGTGCCCGATCCGGCTCCAAATGAAACCCCCGCCGCCACCACGCCGCTTAATGGCGGTTCGGGCGACAGTTCGGGCGGGGCTGATCAGGACGGCGTGGTCACCGGCGAAATTGTGGTTACGGCTTTCTTTTAGGCGCTGGCTTGCCGGCTGACGGCAGTGGCGGGCCCAGCAGTGCGGGTTCAAAGATCAGCGCGCAAATCAACGTCCACGCCAGTGAGATGATCAATATCTTGCCCATGCTGGCCGTGCCGGGATGTGCCGACAGCCATAATGCCCCGAACGCGCTGCCCGTCGCCAGCGCGCTGAACAGCACCGCGCGCGCCAGGCTGGATTGCAGCAGGTCCGCAGCCCCTGCCCGCCACGCCATCACGAAATAGATGTGAAACGCCACCCCCACGCCGAACAGCAGCGGGAAGGCGATGATGTTCGCAAAATTGATCGGCTGGCCGATGATCACACAACTTCCCAGCGTCAAAAAACCCGACAGGACAACGGGCGCGAGCGTGAAGGCGACTTCGCGCGCGTGGCGCAGCACCGCGAACAGCAACAGGCTGACAAGGATCAGCGCCAGCAACCCGGCCTGCACAAACGCCCAGGCGACCGTTTTGGCGGCTTCCTGCGTGGATACCGGCAGTCCGGTCGCGTTGGGGGCAACGGCGCGCACTGCGGCGGTAAAACGTGCCAGCACGCGGTTATCGTTGCTGTCGCCCTTGGGGAAAATCTGCACCCGCGCGCGACCATCGCTGGCGAGCCAATCAGCGGCAATTTCCGGCGGCAGCGTGTCGCGCGTCACTTCTTCCGCTTGCAGCACTGCGCGCGCCTGATTGAGCATCACGGTAAGCGGCGGCACGAGCACATCGGTCGCCGCCGCGCGCATCGCCGGGTCAGCCGCCGCAATCGCCGCCAAGGTGGTGGCAAGCGCCCGCGCATGATCCGCGCCCTCGCCCGATTGTCCAGCGGCAACGCGCTCAAGCTGCGCGGC
>JBBSCC010000259.1:0-3157 GCA_038250735.1 Sphingomonadales bacterium
CGCGCCCGGCGGCGATCGCGCGATCCCAGAAGATATTGGTCGAAAACGGCCCCGTCGGCCAATCAGCAATCAGCCGGGGCGACAACATCTGCACGCCGGTCCACACAAAGGGCGCAAGCCGCGCGCGGCGGCGGCGGCTGGTGATTCTGCCATATGCATCAAGATGAAAATCACCCATCCCGCCATGGCAATGCGCCCGAGCGAGCGGCACCATCAGCAACAGCGCGTCCATCCGCGCATCATCCCATAAAGCCGCCAATGCGCGGATCGAATCAATTGGTCCGTCGACCCACAAATTGTCGCTGTTGACGGTGATGAAGGGCTGATCACCAATCAGGTTACGCGCCTGCACCAGCCCGCCGCCGGTTTCCATTAACTGCACGCGCTCATCAGAGATCAGGATTTCCATCTGCTGATCTTGGGCGTTCAAATGCGCCTCCACCGCATCGGCGAGATAATGGACGTTGACCACGGCCCGGCGAATGCCCGCCCCGCGCAACCGATCAAGCGCATGATCGAGCAGCGGTTGCCCCGCCACCTCCACCAAAGGTTTGGGGCGCGTGTTCGTCAACGGGCGCATCCGCGTGCCGAGCCCGGCCGCCATCACCATGGCGGTTTGGGGCACCACGCCGCCGGGATCAGGCCGGATCGCCAGCGTGCGGACGTTGTTCATTGGCCCGCAATCACCATCGGATCGCCGCGATGCGATGCGGGCAAGTGTGCGGCAAACCAGCCCGCAACCGGCGCAAGTGCGGGGTGCGCCAGATCCTGTTCCAGATAGCGCCACACGCGCGGGCACAAAGTGGGATAGCGCGGCTTGCCGTCGCGCTGCCACAGCCGCGTGAAAATGCCGATGATCTTGGCGTTCCGTTGCGCGCCCAGCACGTGATAGGCCGCATCAAACGCCGCATCTGCGCCCGTCGCCGCGCCGTAATGCGCCAGCATCGCACGCTCTATCTCAGGCTCCACATCGCGCCGCGCGTCCTGCAACAGCGACACAAGGTCATAGGCCGGATGGCCCGCCAGCGCGTCCTGAAAGTCGAGCAACCCCAGCGCGCCATCGCCCAGCAGCATCAGGTTTTCGGCATGATAATCACGCAGCACCGTGACGGGAACATCCGCTAGCGCAACGTCAAACACCGCATCCCAAGCGGCGGCATAGCCTGCCTGATCGGGCAAGATGCCCACCGCCGGGCAATACCATTCGGTCAGCAGATTCGCCTCTCGGTGGAGCACCGCGCGGTCATATGGCGGCAGGGCTGATTGCGGCTGGCGGTGCAGGCCGATCAGAATATCGACAGCGGCGCGGTACAACGGCAGCGCGTTGGCGGGGTCTGCATCAATCGCCTCACGCATACGATCATCGCCGAAATCCTCGATCAGCACGAGCCCTTCTGCCAAATCGAGCGCGTGGATGGCGGGTGCTGCAAAGCCGCGTTGATGCAGCCAGCGGGCAATATCAATAAACGGCTTGGGGTCTTCATGCGGCGGCGGGGCATCCATCAGCACGGCGGTGCGCCCGGCATCAACCACGCGGAAATAGCGCCGAAACGACGCGTCCCCCGCCAGCGGCAGAATCTGCGCGTCACCCCAGCCATGCAGTGCCAGAAAGCCGCGCGCGGCGGGCGGAGGGATCATGTCAGCGGCCATCGTGCCTTCCATGGCAACGGCACCCCCGCTGTCAAGCGGCGCGCGCCACCTGCTGTGAATTCAAGCGTTAACGCCAGCGCATCCGGCCAATACCCGGTGCCTGCGCGTTCGGGCCATTCGACGATCAGCACCGATTCGGCGGCAGCATCATCCAGCCCCAGTTCGTCCAGTTCGGCGGGGTCATCGATTCGGTACAGGTCGACATGCAGCACCGGCAATCGGGTTTCGGGCGGGGCATAGGGCTGAACGATCGCGAAACTGGGCGATGGCGCTTCACCCGGCAGGCCCAATGCCGCGAGCAGCCCGCGCGCAATGCTCGTCTTGCCCGCCCCCAGCGGCCCCGACAGGGTGATCACATCACCCGGCTGCACCAATGCCGCCAAAGCCGCGCCCAACTGGTCGCTGGCCGCTGGATCGGCGAGGATAAGCTCCATCATGCGGGCGTTTGCGGCGGGCGCGGCAGATCGACCGTGATCAGCGTGCCCTGCCCGCGTTCAGATACCAGCGCGATCGTGCCGCCATGCGCCTCAACAAATTGCTTGGCGAGCGGCAGGCCAAGCCCCAGCGCGCGTTCTCCACTGCGGGTAAGGCCGGGTTCGGCAAATCGATCAAAGGCGCGGGCGATGGCCTTTTCGCTCATCCCCCGGCCATTATCGGACACCACAATCCGCGCCGATTTGGCCGTGCCATCGGCATGCAGCAGCACCCGACCACCCTCCGGCGTGCCAGACATGGCGTGGCGCAGCAGGTTTTCGATCACCTGCGCCAGCCGCTTGGCATCGCCGGTAATGCTGCCCGCCGTCGGGGCGATTTCTACCGCGAAATCGAGTTTGCGCGCCTCAGCCACACCGGCCAGCTTGGCTGCAACCTCGCGGGAGAGCGCGGCCAGATCAACATCTGTCCGTTCAGCCGGGGCGCTGCCCGCATCATCCTGCGTCAAGTCCAGCACATCATCGACCAACCCGCCAAGCCGCTCCACCGATTCCATGATTGCCGCGACATAATCGACAGCGGTTGCTGGCAATTCACCCGCATAACCGCCCTTCAGCATCTCGGCGAAACCGCTGATCGAGGTGAGCGGGGTGCGCAATTCATAGCTCATATTGGCGACGAAATTGGTCTTCACCCGGTCCGCCGCCTCCAGCGCTTCGTTCCGGTCGCGCAGCGCCACTTCCATCTTGTGGCTGTCGGTGATGTCGAGCATCGTGAACAGCGCATTGCCATCGGGCAGTGGCACAGCGGCGAATTCGAAATGGCGGCCATCGGCAAACGCCAGATTGCCGCCGCGCTGCAGTCGCTCAACGGTGGCGGATCGGACCAGCTCGCTGATCAGCACCGCCTTGCCCGCACTGGCCAGCTTTGGCGCCGCGGCCTTGGCGAGCACATCGACGCGGGGGTGCTGCGCCAGAAACTCTTCCTCAAAACCCAGCGTCAGCCGGAAACGATTATTCCACAGCTGCAACCGGCCATCAGCGGCGAAAACGCCCAGCGCCTCAAACAAATTGTC
>JBBSCC010000260.1:0-3152 GCA_038250735.1 Sphingomonadales bacterium
GAATCGATCGAAGCGCGGACTCCGGCTTCGGTGGTTGACGGCAGTCCGAGCACCCGGACATAGTCCAGATAAACTTGCAACTGCGCCGTCGAAAGGCCCCCGGTTGCAACACTGCTGGTGCCGAGCGAATTGAAATAGGCCGCCAGCAGTCCCGCCGCTTGCGCAGTCGATGCCTGCGCATTCGCCCCGACACTCGCCAGCAGCGCCTGATAAGCTGCGATCTGCGCGCGTTGCGCGGCATCGATGCTGGCGGGCAGGCCGAGCGCATCGATCGCGGCACTTTGCGCTGCGATCAACGCCGCAGGTGTCGCTGTGAAATTGGCCGCGGCGCCGCCGGCGGAGAGGAACTGAACAAACGCAGCATAGCTTGCCGCAATCGCGCTGGCGGCAAACCCTTGTGGCGTGCCGCCGGCCGCGATCAAGCCGTTATAGGCGGTGATCTGCGATTGCTGTGCTGCGGTAACCGACGCGGGCAGCCCATCGCTGCCGTAATAGCGCAACAGCGACTGAAGATAGACTTCGGGAGTAATATTCTCGGCGCCGGCGCGCAATGCTGTGAGCGACGACGAAACCTGTGCCGCGCCGTTTTCGCGCGTGAAGCTGCCAAGGCTTCCACCCGCGCGGGCAGCCGCCAGATTGACATCGAGAAACGCATTGCTGACGCCTTTGAAATCGAACGCTGTCGCGCTGTTCTGCGCGGCGATCGCCTGCTGCAGCAGGGCGGTCGCATTACCTCTGCGATAATTCACCAACAACGGGTTTTGCCCGACATCGAGCAAGGCAGTGGCCCTGGTCGCATCAGCGGCGCGGGCGGCGGCGACCGGTTGCGCACCGGCAGTCACGATCGCGCCGGGCGCGCGATCCATCGCGGCGCGGAATGCGTCGCCACCGTTGAAGCGTTGCCTTGTGCCACCGCTGGTTACCGAAACGCTGCCACCAAGGCCACGCCCGGTCATCGCACCCTTCTGATCGACATTGAAGCTGGCGACCGCATCGCGCCCGTCGACGCGAACCATCCTGTTGCCGCTTACCGACAAATCGATTGCACCACTGGGGCCGGCGATGGCTGTGAACCGGCCGCGTGTCATTTGAACGACCTCGCCACCGGCATCGAAAGCGGCTTCGCCAATGATCGAAACCACGCCGCCATTGCTGGTGCGCACCTGGGTTATCCCGCCGGTGACAACCACCTCGCCAACCGGCGCGGCCCCGACCGGAAGCACGCTTCCGTCAGGGCGCGTGGCCGTAGAGAACATGATTTCGGCACCGATGGCGGGCGTTGCAACCGCAAGCGCCAGTGTCGACACGCCAAGGCCAAGGGCGGCAAAGCTGCGGGTACGGAACATGGTCGGTCCTTTGAACATCTGGATCAAAATTCAGCGCGGATCGCGACCGACGCGGTCACACGGCTGAAATCATACAGGCTGAAATTGCTGAAATTGCGGGTGTACGTGGCACGCGGGCGCACGCTGATCGCTTTGTTCAACGCATAGCGCAGACCGAGCGAAGCATCGATCTGCGTGTCGATGCGGCCGGCCAGGAACAGCGGATCAATGCCGGTGTAATCCCGGTGTTCAGCACTGATCGAACCCGTCACGTTCAAGGCGCTGGAAACGGGGATTTCCGCGCCCAGATTGCCGGCGACAAAGGCAAAGCCCAGATGGCGCGCGTCCGCATCGCGCGGCGCCTCGCGACCGCCGCCGATGCTGCCGAAAATCGTTCGGTCGGTGTAGGTAACGGTTGCGGCAACACGATCGGCGTCGCGCAGATCGTCGATCAAAAAATCCAGATAGCTGTATTGCACATTCAGCGACAACGCCCGACCGCCTGACAGTGCCTTGGTGTATTGGCCGATGGCGGCATAGCTGGTCCGGAATCCGTCACCGCCCAGCCAGAATTGCTGCACCTGCCCCGACAAGGACAAGACATCGCGGCTAGCCAGGCTGTGCGAGATCCCGGCGGTCCCGGTAATCGCCGCCTGATCGAAATCGCGCGTCTGGAACGCGTCCCGGTAAAGCCCGAGCACCGATGCATAAAGCCGCGTTTGACGCCCGAGACCGATCTGGGCCGACACACCCGCCTGCCCCTGCGCGAACCCCTGGCCAATCCGCGTAGCGCTGCCGCCCAGTGTCGCCGGGCCCAAGAAGGCAAAGACCGGCAGCATTATCGAGGTCAGGTTGGTCGCCGAATTGATATTATTGTCATAGCCCGCCTCGGCATCGGCAAAGCCGGTGAAGCTGACACCGCCACCGCTCATCTGCCGGTCATAGTTGCGAACCAACAGGTTGAAACGCTGGCGCACCGGATCCGGAATTGTCGGATCGGCAACGATGGTGTTGAATTCGGCGCGAGCCGTGTCCACGTCCCCCGCCATTGCATAGACCCGGGCGATTTCGGCGCGCGCCTGGCTGTTGTCGGGCTGGACCGCCAGGACGCGCTGCAGCGCGGTGATCGCCACGCCGGGGTGACCGGAATCTGCCGCCGCCAGCCCAAGCAGATAATCAAAATCGGGATCGCCAGCACGCAAGAGCTCAGAAGGAATGAGCTTTGCATAGGCGTCTGCCGGCTTGCCTTGCGCGATCAGCCTCGTCGCTTCGGAAACCAGATCATCCACCTTCGCGCTGACCGCCGTCGGAACAAGCCATGCACTCGCAATGAAACCCGCAAACAGATACTTTTTCACTAACCACCCCTGCGCTTTACGGGATGTCGTGTATGATTTCGCGATCGGTAACTGTATCCCCATTTGGGGGTATGCGACGATTTTTTGTGGTCGCGCGGCCAAGGTGATGCGCCGCGCGGGTCAAAGGCTGCCCAAGGTTCGATCCCGTACCGCTGCGGCGCCGGCCCGAGTTGGCGATGCGGGTCGCTAGGCTGAACTCGGTCGCCCGCCGAAAAACGTCGGACTCCGCGCCTTCGCCCCCGAAAGCTGCCCGTCTGCAATGTCCCCCATTCCGGACGTAAGCGGACCGTTGGCAACCCACCACTTCGCCCCGTTCAGCTGCAGCGTAGTAAGCGATGCGAGCGCCACACCTTGAAGTGCCAGATCTGAGCGTTAGCGCCGCTAGCGGTAGGGCATGGCGCGGGGTTTATGCTTGAGGCGATCGCTCGGTAGGCGGTGGCTTTTGTAAAACCGGTGTACTGCCAGAACC
>JBBSCC010000261.1:0-3136 GCA_038250735.1 Sphingomonadales bacterium
GGGCGCAGGCCGAGCGCGAGCGCCTTACCCGTCACGAACTTCGTCTGCGGCATCGCGCCCTCGGCGGCGTCGACCAGCAGAATCACGCCGTCAACCATCGACAAAATGCGCTCCACCTCGCCACCGAAATCGGCGTGGCCGGGGGTGTCTACAATGTTGATGCGGGTTTTGTGACCGTGATGATCGTCCCACTCGATCGAGGTGCACTTGGCCAGAATCGTGATCCCGCGCTCTTTTTCAAGATCGTTGGAATCCATCGCACGCTCTTCAACGCGCTGATTGTCACGGAAGGTGCCCGACTGGCGGAAAAGTTGATCGACCAGCGTTGTCTTGCCGTGATCGACGTGGGCGATGATCGCCACGTTGCGGAGGCTCATAAACTATCCTGAACTATGTACGAGGGGGGATGTGCTGCGGCGCGCATAGCGCAAATGTTGCGGCGCGGGAAGCCCGCGACCGCAAGCGCCTATCGCGCGTTGACTAAAAGCAATTCGGCCGATTCGGCACTAACCGGTCTCGAATAAAGATAGCCCTGGCCAAATTGGCAGCCCATGCCGCGCAAATGGCTGCGCTGGCCTTTGGTTTCCAGCCCTTCGGCAATCACGGACAATTTCATTGTCGACGCCAGATCAAGCACGGCTTGCACGATCCCCGTCCCAATCGGGTCACCACCCACGCCCAGCCCGGATACAAAGCTGCGATCGAGTTTCAGCGTGTTGAAGGGGTAACGATGCAAATGCCCCAGCGAAGAATAACCCGTGCCGAAATCATCCAGGCTGAGCTTCACCCCCAGCGCGCGCAAATCATTCATGATTCGCACCGCACGATCAGGATTGGCGATGGCAACGCCTTCGGTGATTTCCAGTGAAATCGTGGCCGGATCAATCCCGGTTTCACAGATGATCGTTTCCACCAGCCCGGCGAAATTCGGCTGTAGAAATTGGCGCGGCGATACGTTGATGCTGATCGTCACCGGCTTTCGGTGAGCAAAGCACCGATGCCAGCGGGCGGTTGCTTCGCACGCTTCGCGCAGCACCCAACCGCCAATGGCGACGATCAACCCGGTTTCCTCGGCAATGTCGATGAAATGCCCTGGTGCCACCAGTTCGTCGGGGCGACGCTGCCACCGCAACAATGCCTCAAACCCCGAAATACTCCCATTGCTGAGTTCGACAATCGGTTGATAGTAAAGCTGAAACTCGTTTCGCAGTAACGCGCCGCGCAGATCATTTTCTGTCTGCAATCGAACGAAAGCACGCCGCCGCAGCGCCTTATCAAACACCGCGACTTGCCCCCGCCCGCGCGCCTTTGCTTCATACATTGCCGTATCGGCCTTGCGCAGCAGATCCTGCACAGTGACGTCTGGCGAATGCGCAAAAGCCAAGCCGATGCTGCCGCCGCCATGAATCTGATTGCCTGCGACCAGATGCGGCTCCGCCAGCGCGGCGAGCATCGCTTCGGCTATCTGGTGGCAGACGCGTTCATCGTCAAAGTCTTCCATCAGCACGGTGAATTCATCACCACCCAGTCTGGCAAGCGTAATCAACGGCCAGCCGGGCGCACCCGCGCCGATCGCCTCCAGCGTCGCCGAAAGGCAGCTTGCCGTGGCGACCAGAACGGCGTCGCCAACTTGATGGCCAAGGCTGTCGTTGACGAACTTGAATCCGTCCAGATCAAGAAACAGCACGGCGACCTGGTAATCCGGGCGGCGTTGGCGGCGTTCAAGCGCGGTCTCGACGCGGTCAGCGAACAGCGCGCGGTTGGGCAGTCCAGTCAGCGAATCGTGGAGCGCATCGAAATAGAGTTTTGCGGTAAACCGCTCGCGCTCAATCACCCGGCCCAACTGAACGCCGATCTGCGCCATCAGCGACAGCATCTCTTCATTCTCGGGCAGGTTTTCGCGTGCGAAAAACTCCAGCACCGCAACCACATCATTTTGAATGCACACCGGAAAGGCAAAGGCCGAATGCAGGCCGCATTGGCGCGCCAAGTCACGGCGGGGGAAGTTATCGGCATTGGCAAGGTCGACCAGCCAGATTGGCAGCGCGCTATCCAGCACCCGGCCCGGCAATCCCACGCCGCGGATGAACTGCCGCTGCAACGTATCGTTGATGAACGGCATTAGGGGGTCGGGGTGCGCCGCAAACCAGATTTGCGGGGCGATCAGTTTGTCAGGATCGGCGTCATCGACCAGATAGGCATGCCCGAACGCCCAACCGGTATGGCTGCAAATTTCGGCAATCGCGTGCGACAATGCGGCGCGCGTATCGGTGGCTTCATTGGCCTTGGCGGCGATCCGGTGGAGCAGATCGAGGCGCTGTTGCGACAGATACAGCTCGCGCAAGCCCCGTTCGGCAATGCCCTCTGCCGTGGTCCGCGCATTGCGTTCGCGCGCCAGCCGACGGCCAAGCCGCGCGATCTGGTCGCTAGCCTCGGCAGTGTCGATAAAATCATGGGGGTTTAGTGCACCCATTGCACCACCAACGCGCATTCTGCGCTGCCGTCATGCATGCAGCCGCGATGCGATACGGCGACCGTTTCGCCAAAATGTGCGGCTGCACCGTCGATAAACCCTTCGGCCAGCGCACACATTTTGCGGGGTGAGGAATAGCCGATGATCAATTCACCGGTCGTCAGTTCCTGAAACTGGAAATGTGGGCAGCCAGCCCCTGAATACAACTTGCGCACTTCGGGATGGATGATCGTGTTCACGCTCAACAGGAAATTGCGCACATTGCCGGGCGATTCGAAAAACGTCGGATAAGAGTTGGCCAGGGAAGGAATGGCACTTTTACCGAACCAGCGCAAAATCGCTGCGGGCGAAAGCTGGAGCTTTTCGGATGCTGCGGCCACCAACGCCATGATCTCGCTATCCGGGTAGCTGCCCAGCGAGGTATAAGCCCCTTCCAACTCAGCCGCATCGAGCAGATCGTCCCAGCTGTTATCACCAAATTGATCGACGACTGCTTCTTCGAGCAAATTGAAAATAACGCCTTTCATCAATCCCTCCGCCGTGAGTGTTCGTCTTGGCCCAGGAATAGTGAAGACGCGGTGAATCGCGCGATAAATGCCGCGATGACGTTGGCCCATTATGAGCAGGGTCACCTCACCCCGGCTTTTGCCCACCCTGGCGGGA
>JBBSCC010000262.1:0-3083 GCA_038250735.1 Sphingomonadales bacterium
GCTCGCCCCCAGTATCGCAATGGCACTGGCACCGGGCGGCACGTTGGTGCTCGCCGGGCTGCTGCGCAATCAGGCACCGGCGGTGCTTGCCGCGTATCGCCGGCAGGGGCTGATGCCGATGGGGCGCATCGCGATGGGCGATTGGCCAACGCTGCGCCTGCGCAAACGGCCGCGCTATGGGCAAGACCGGGCGACACGGCACGCCCCGGCAATGCCCGAGGCCCCCAATTTCGGGAGCTGGTAAAATCCCCGACGCTGATGCCGTTCGGCCAAGGAAGCACACTGCTTCTGGCGGAGTTTAAAGCGGCCTGTTCCCCCGCGAAGGCGGGGGTCCAGTCTGGGCTCCCGCCTTCGCGGGGGAATAACAAAGTTGTCAGTCGATGAGCGGATTAGCTACCGACATGTTCCGGGTCGACCAGCGCGCGCAACCGCTCCAGATCGTCGGGCGTATCGATATCAATCAGTTCTTCCGGGCTGGTGATGATGTGAATCCCGGCGCGGATCATCGCGCGGCCGCCTTCATCGCCCACCGCCTCGGCAAGTTCGGTGAAGCGGCCTGCGCCGAACAGCGCGGGCGGGCGGGGTCGGTGGCCATCGCTGGAGGCAACCACGGTGTCCGCGCCGTCAGCGGCATTCAGCAAGCGCCAGATATGGGCAGATGTAACCCGCGGCATATCGGCCAGCACGATGACCACCGCCGCAGCGCCCGCCGCCTGCGCCGTCGCCACGCCCAGCTTGACCGAGCCCGATAATCCCCGTTCGGGTGCCGGATTGGCAATCTCGCGGTAGCCGCGCCCGGCGAAATCGAGCGCGGTGCCCGATGTAATCGCCACCCGGTCAAGAAACGGCACATCCTCCAACGCCGTCACCACATGCATCGCCAGCGGTTGCCCCAGAAAATCCATCGCCAGCTTGTCATCATCGCCAAACCGCAACGATCGGCCTGCCGCCAGCAGCACCAGCAGCGTGCGTTCAGCCGCGATCACGGCACTTTGGCATGGAACGCCGCCACCATGGCGGCGGCAATCGACAGCGCAATCTCTGCCGGGCCAATCGCGCCGATATCCAGCCCAACCGGAGCATCAATCCGGTCGAGATCAGCTTGCGCAACGCCCGCTGTCGCCAGCCTTTCGCGCCGCGCGGCATGGCTGCGCCGTGACCCCAGCGCGCCGACATAGCCGGTGGGCGCGGCGAGCGCGGCAATCAACGCGGGATCGTCGATCTTGGTATCATGGCTGAGCGTGACCACCGCCGTTGACGATCCGGGCGCATAGGCGGCCACCGCCTCATCGGGCCAGCGATCATCCAGTGTTACGCCGGGGAAGCGCTCGGCGGTGAGGAAACGCGCACGCGGATCGATGACCACCGTCGCAATGCCCAGTTCGCGCGCCAGCCCGGCGAGGGCTTGCGCAATCTGCACCGCGCCGATGATCAGCAGGCGGCGGGGCGGATCATAGCGATTGATGAACGCGGCCCCCTCCTGCGGGCGCAAGGTGCTTTGGCCAGTCGACAGGTCGGTGGTGACGGACAGAGTTTGGCCCGCATCGCGCGCTTCGCCGATACGGTCGAATAACTCGGGATCGAACCCCTCGGCGGACACCGGCTGGACCAGCACCTCAATCTCCCCGCCGCACGGCAGGCCGACTTCCCACGCGGCGGCATCTGCCACGCCGTAGCGTTTGAGCTGGAATGGCGCGCCCGCGATGACCTCTGCGGCGGTCGCCATGATGTCGCTTTCCACGCAGCCGCCCGATACCGACCCCTCAAACCGGCCATCGGCGTGAACAAGCATATGGCTGCCACGCGGGCGCGGGGCGGACCCCCAGGTCGACACCACCGTGGCAAGCGCCATCGGCGCGCCTTTCCAGGCGGCGGCGGCGGTGAGGACGGAATCGTTATCGGCCATGGGGTTCCTCGATCTGTGCTTTTTCGTCATTGCGAGCGAAGCGAAGCAATCCAGTTTGCCACATGCGGAGAGGCTGGATTGCTTCGCTGCGCTCGCAATGACGGAAGTGATGCAGAATTAAGGGGCGATGCTTTAGCTTCCCCCGTCCGCCGGACAAGAGAAGCTGGACCCCCGCCTTCGCGGGGGTGACGGTATGTGTTGGAGCCAGCGTTGTTCATCACACCGGCGGCAGACCGGGCAAAATCTGGTCCAGCGTCATCGGCCAATCGCGCACACGCACGCCGCATGCATTGTAAATCGCGTTGGTGATCGCAGCGCCTGCGCCCGAAATGCCCAACTCGCCAATGCCCTTCGCGCCAACCGGGCTAGCGTGATTGTCGACCTCTTCGATGAAATACGCCTCGATCTGCGGCACATCGGCGTTCACCGGGATATGATATTCGCCCAGATCGCGGTTGACGTAAGAACCGCTGCGCTGATCGAGCACAGCATGTTCGTGGAGCGCATAGCCCAGCCCCCAGATCATGCCGCCAAGCGCCTGACTGCGCGCGGTTTTCGCGTTCAAAATGCGTCCGCAATCGAACACCCCCAGCATCCGCCGCACGCGCACT
The DNA here is from genome assembly GCA_038250735.1 of Sphingomonadales bacterium. Lineage (GTDB taxonomy): Bacteria > Pseudomonadota > Alphaproteobacteria > Sphingomonadales > Sphingomonadaceae > Sphingomonas. The sequence goes on from JBBSCC010000262.1 coordinate 2,518, forward strand.
TCACCCGTCACTGCGTTTACCGCGACTTCGGCAAACTGCGCGCCGTGGGTGCCCTGGCTATAGGCGCGACTGTTCTTGCCGGGGCGCAGGATACCCATCGCCTCAATCGCTTCGCCGCCGATCAGATCGGTAATCGGTACGCGGCGGTTGCCCGCAATCGCGTGGCCGTCCTTCAGCGTCATGTCTTCAGGCTTGGCATCCATCCGCCGCGCGAGTTCAGCGACCAGATCGTCGCACGCAAGCTGCACCGCAGAGCCGCTGGAGGCAGCGCCGAATGATCCGCCGGAACCAGCGCCATCGGGATGGTTCGAATCGCCCAGGAACACCCGCACCCGCTCCATCGGCAGGCCCAGCATCTCGCCCGCAATTTGCGCCAGGATCGTATAGGTGCCGGTGCCGATGTCGGTCATGTCGGTCTCGACCTCGGCATTGCCGTCTGGCGTCAGGCGCACCCGCGCATCGCTGTTGGCGAGAAAGTTGACGCGCGCAGCGGTGGCCATGCCCATGCCGATCAGCCATTCGCCATCGCGCACAGAACCCGGCGTCGCGCTGCGCTTGTCCCAGCC
>JBBSCC010000263.1:0-3077 GCA_038250735.1 Sphingomonadales bacterium
CGGCGCAAAGCCGGTGCCGGGGCCGATCAGGATCATCGGCACGCTCGCATCCTCGGGCGGGGCGAAGGGCGGGTTGGGGCGGCGGACATAGCCGAACACCGCATCGCCGGGCATCACCCGCTGCATATAGCTGGAGGCAAAACCGCGATGCTCGCCCAGGCCAGACCAGGCGGGCGCTTCCATCGTGCCCACGATCAGGTCGGCGATGCTGGCATCAACCAGCGGCGACGACGCAATGGAATAAAAACGCGGCGCAATCGCCGACGATAATTCGACCAGACTATCGAGCGACAGTTCGGCTGCCGGGTGGAGTTCCAGCAGATCGATGATGGTCAGCCGCTTGGCCGCGATCTCGGTATCAAACGCGCCTTCGAGTCGCGCGAGTTCGCGCTTGGTGTTCGGGCAGCGCGTTTGTTCGCCAATCACCGCCAGCGCGCGCCGGGGCAGCGTATCGGACAGCTCGACAAATTCGGTCAGCAATTGCTGCACCGTCACCGTCTGCCCCAGCGGCAGATGGCGGAAACGCCCGCCCTGCCCATCAATCCGCAACTGCGTGGTCGCGTCCAGCCCCAGCCGCGCCACCGCGCGTTCCACCAGTTCAGGCCGGTTCTGGCCGTACACCGCGATGTGATCGCCCGTGTGATAACGCTGCCCCTCCGGCAAGCGAATCCGGATGAAACGGGTGGATGGGCGCGGTGGCTCAATCGCGAAATCCCATAGCCCATCGGCGGGGTGCACCATCTCGTCATTGGCCACGATTTCCAGCCGTTGCGCATGTTCCGGCAGCACCTGCGCACGCGTGGCGGCGGCATCGACCGGCTGCAACGACAGGGTGGAGCGTTGTTCACTCGGCGCGACTTCGCTGCCCAGTGCCTTCCACAAATCGCGAACAAAGCCCGCCACCGCGCCATCAAAATCGCCCTGCCCGTCCGCCTCACCGCGCGGCACCAGCCGGGTTGCGCCCAGCGCGGCAATCGTATCGTCCACGCGCTTGGGAAAATGCTGATAATTCGGCCATTGGCTGTTGCCGATGCCCAGCACCGCAAATTTCGCGCCCGACCAGTCGAGCACATCGACCTGGCCGGAATCGATCAGCCGCTCAATCTCCACCGCGCTATCCGGCGCGCGGCCATTATAGGTGGCGGTGACGATCACGATCACCTTATCCTCAGGCAGATGCCCGGCGACAAACGCCTCGTCCATCGATCGCACGGTGACTTCAAACCCGTCGACGCTGGCGCGCTCGGCAATCTCTTCTGCAATATCGCGCGCGGTGCCAAGGCTAGTGCCGTACAGCACGGCAAAGCGCTGGCCATTGCCCGAAACGGTGGCGGCCTGCGTCTCCTCGGTGGGAACCTTGGCAGCGGCGGGCACGCTCATGCGCTCATGCGGTTGGCGCAATCGCACCCGCATGAAGAACTGATCGGGCTTGATCGACAGCGTTTCCTTGATCTGCAATTTATACATATGCGGATCGCCGATCGCGAATTTCTGCAGGATCATCGCGAGCGCCAGCTTGGCCTCCACCATCGCGAATTGCCGCCCGATGCAGGCGCGCTCCCCATTGCCGAACGGCTTGTATGCATGCGGGTGATGCTGCGCCTCATTCTCCGGCAGCCAGCGGTCGATATCGAACTCGTCGGCGTTCGCCCAGGCACCGGGGAAGCGGTGCAGGCCGGGGGAGAACACATTGACGGGGCGGTCCTTGCGCAGGGTCCACTGGCCCCCAATCACCGTATCCTCAAACGGCGCGAGCGAGAAAACCGGCGCGGTCGGCCACAGCCGCAGCGCTTCCTTCAGGATGCGCTCGATCACCACCAGCTGGGCGTTCTGCGCGTAATCGGGCCGGGTATCGCCGGGCAGCACCCGGTCAACCTCGGCATAGGCCTGCGCCAGCACATGCGGGTTGCGCAACAGGTGATAGAGCGAAAACGTCAGCATCCCCGACGTGGTTTCATGCCCCGCGATCAGGAAGGTCAGCACCTGATAGCGGATGTTGATATCGTCCAGCGTCTCGCCCGTTTCCGGGTCGCTCGCGCTGATCATCAGGTTCAGCAGATCCTTACCGCCACTCGGCACCGCGCGGCGCTCAGCGATGATGCCGTCGACCAGCGTGTTCATTTCGGCGATATCGGCTTCGAACTGGCGCTCAGCCTTTTTGGCAAAGCGTTGTTGCACCGGCAGACGCGTGATCATGCTGAGCGATTCGCCCAGCGCCCGGCCAAGCGCCTCCAGAAACGGGTCGAGCTCCTCCTTCTGGAAGCTGTTGAACCGGTGGCCAAAACCCGCCACCGCAATCGAATCGAGCGTGAAACGGGTCATATCATCCGCGACGAACACGTCATTGCCCGACAGCCGCGACCATTTATCGACAAGCTGGTCCGCCACCTCCAGCATCATGTCGAAATAGCCCTTCATCGCGCGCTGGCTGAACGCGGGCAGCAGGATGCGGTGTGCCTTGCCCCAATTATCCTCCTCGCTGAACGCAGTGAACAGCCCATCACCCGCAAACCGTCGCACCACGCGCAAGCCCGGCCCCGGCATCTTGCGAAACCGCGTTTCGTCACACAGTTCGGCCACCAGATCAGGATTGGTGACGAACAGGCCAACGCGGCTGCCGAATTTCAGCTTGAAAATACCACCGGGAAAATCACGCCCCGCGTGCAGCAAATAACCGATCAGCCCCTGCCGGATGATGTGATGGAGATGCCCAACAACGGGCAGTGCCGGGGGTGAGGGAAAGGTCGACGTCTGGTCGATCACGGTCGCCATTTTTTATTGCTCTCCTGCGTTTGGCCACATCACCACATGGGGCGCGGGAGTGCAATGCGTGGGTGTGAGGGTGAGGCACCGTTCGGCCCTCCACTTTGGCTGTTGCAGCTCGATACTGTTCAGTTGAACTGGATTGCTTATCCGGCGAAGGCCGGGGTCCAACCGCGCCACGATTGAAACTGACGGCAGCCCGCCGTTACCCCGGCCGTCGCAACGGGACCCCGGCCGTCGGCGGGGGACCGGGGGGGGGGAGGTGATCAAGAGGTGCGACGCAGAAAAGGCACCAGGCCCCACCCAAAAAAAAG
>JBBSCC010000264.1:0-3064 GCA_038250735.1 Sphingomonadales bacterium
CCCACGCTATTTTCAGCGCGCACCCCCTCCAGAGCGAGTCTATTGGCGTCCACTGCAATTTTAGCCGATTCAATCACTTCAAGCGATGATTGCCAGACGGCATAGGCAGAACGCGTCTGCGCGACCACCGAACGCTCAGCCTCGGTAACCTGCTCGTAAGACTGGCTCTGGCGGGCCTGCGCCTGGCGAATGCGGGCAGATGGTGCCCCACCCTGATAAAGCGGCAACGATAAACGCAAGCCGAACTGCGCGGTGCGATCAAATTGTGGCGATACGCGCCCGGGGATGTTGCCCAATGTACCCAGAAAATTGGTATAATTTCCCTGGGCGAAGGCATCGACTGTGGGCAACCTTGTTGCGCGCGATACCTTCACATCATACCCGCTCGCTTCCAGCGCCTTACGCGCCGCCAGCAATGCCGGATTTTCTGCAATCGCAAGCTTTACGGCGGTATCCGGGTCGCCGGGCAAGCTTGGCAATGGCGGCGGGCTATCCAGATCGCCAGGCGACGCCCCAACCAGCCGCACATAGCTTTCGCGGCTTGTGATCAGGCGGGATTCCGCAGTCTGAAGCTGGCTGCGCGCCAACGCTAGGCGGGCTTCAGACTGGGCGACATCAGTCCGCGTCAGATCACCCACTTCAAAACGATCCCGCGATGCCCGCAGGTTGACGTCAAGCACGCGCAGATTCTGCTGGTTGAACTGAACCACCGCAGAATCGCGGACGACATCCATATACGCAGCCACGACCGCAGTGAACAAATCGGCTTCGGTTCTGCGCAGCGCCGCGCGGCCGCCTTCGACCCGTACTTCAGCCGCCGCGACGCCATTCTTCACCGCACCGCCCGAATAGAGCGGATAGGTCAGGCTGGTGGAAGTCTGCGATGTGCGCGATGGCGCGGTGAATGCCGTGATCGGCAGCACCACATTTTCGCTATACGTGCTTTGCAACTGAACCTGCGGCAATGCGCTTGCGCGCGCGATGGGCACATTCTCGTCCGTGGCGCGCTGGGCTGATCGCTGGGCGGCCAGCGTCGGGTTGGTGTTGTACGCTTTGATCATCGCGTCCCGCAGCGTTTCCGCCGCCGCTGACCCCGATACCGACAACGCCAGCGTGGCAAGCGCGACCCCGCTCAACATTCTGGCCTTACGTGTTGATCCAACGGACGAAAAAATTCGGGGCGCGCGCATGAAAAACAGCTTTCTCAAAAAACAAATTGTTTTGGAAGGGCAAAACCCGGCAGGCCCACACAATCCACGTCAGCAAAATCAACCAGGCCAAATCCGCCTGTGCTGCGTCGTCCGGCAGCAAGCCGGGTAACGCCGCGATCAATAATCCCGGTTACCAATCGACCACCAATCGCCAGTTGATCGATCAGCGTCTGCGGCACCTGTGGCACCGCGCCGTCAATGACCACAACGTCATAGGGCGCGCCTGCAGCATGCCCCTGCTCCAGCGGACCATTGACGATCTGAATGCGGCTATTCCCCGCCAGCGCGGTTTGCGCGATCGCCACCAGCGCGGCATCCGATTCTACCGCAACGACCATCGCTGCCATTTCGGCCAGCACCGCGGCGGTATACCCGCCAGCCGCACCAATCAGCAGCACGTGATCTGTCGGCAAAACCGCTGCCTCGTTCAGCAACCGGCCAGTCGCGATTGGCACATTCGCCGCCCGCCCTTCCCCCAGCGGCAATGCCGTGTCGCGGTACGCCAGCCCGGCAACTGGTGCAGGCAGAAACGCTTCACGCGGCACACGGCCCATCACGGCGACAAGCCGGGGATCGCTGACCGCATTGGTGCGCAGCTGGTTGGACACCATCGCCTGGCGCATTGCCGCAAATTGGGCCTGATCTGCAATCGTCACCACCACATCCCCTTGGCACAACTGTTTTATGTGTGCAATACACCAAAGATCGAATACCAACGCCCTACAGGGTTTGGAATTTGCCGGGCTTGTATATCGGCCAGCCCTGACCGCCAAGATAGGTTGCAATATTAAACTTACGAGTTTTCTTGCCGGGCAGGCCAAATACGTCCGCAATGGGTTAGCTTTTGGATTGCCGACCAGCTTGACAGCCCGGCTTTGCCCGCGCATTGGCCCCCGCTCTGGCCCGATGGCGGAGTGGTGACGCAGAGGACTGCAAATCCTTGCACCCGGGTTCGATTCCCGGTCGGGCCTCCATCTTTTCAATTTTCCGCAGCATCTGCAGCCTTGCCACCGCCACGGCGCAAGGTGAGTTTTGAAAACTATTCAAAAGGGTTAGCTGGCGATTCGGGCCGCCTCTGGTGGCATGTCATGCCAGTGCGACTGGCTCCTGCGGTCTGGCTGGGATGCTTCCCGCCGGTATGAGCTGGGGTCCGCGCCATAGCCATCGCGAAACGCGCGGCTGAAATGGCTTCGGCTCGAAAAGCCGATATTCGCGGCGATAACCTTTACCGGCATGTTGGTGGACCGGAGCATTTCAGCGGCATGGTGCAGCCGGGTTCGGGCGACAAACTCCATCGGACTGATCGCAAAGGCATGCGAAAATTCGCGCGCAAAAGCCGAACGGCTCATCCCCGCCACCGAAGCAAGCGAGGCAACGCTGTGTCGAGCTGCCGGCTTATCGAGCACAGAAGTAACCGCTTTGCCCAATCTTGGGTCACGCAGCGTGCTCAGCAGGCTCGTTTCATGTTCGCTGCGGGCAAAATGCCGCCGCAGCAGCAGCAGCACGCATGCCTTCATCAACGCACCGGCCAACGCCCGCGATCCAAGGCCCGGATCGGCGAGTTCGGCTGCCATCAGCTCATAGCTTACGCGAATCATCGGCTGATCCAGCAGATTTTCAACAACGGGCTTGCGCACCGCATCGAGCAGACCGAACGATCCAGAGATGTTGGCGCTGATCAAGCCACAAACAAAGCGCAATTCAGCAGGGGAGCCGCCGGTGGCATCAAATTTCAGCATGCCGTTCGTCGTTTTCGAACAATTATCCATCGCGACAAGCTGGCGACCGGGCTTTTCGTCCGTGCCTATCGTCTGTGCAAGATAAGGGGGCACCAACACCACACTGCCTGGGCC
>JBBSCC010000265.1:0-3062 GCA_038250735.1 Sphingomonadales bacterium
CCCGCCCTGGTCAGATGATGCGGTGTCCTTGCCAGCGACAGGCCGGTCTCGTCTAGCCGCTTATTCGGCGGCCGCCGGAAACGCGGGCAGCTTGGCGATGTCGCGCGGGTCATGCTGGATGATCACCGTCGCCTTCACATTAGTGGCCAGTTTCTTGAACCGATCAAGCGACGCCAGCGTATCGGCGCGATTGGTGTTGAACGTCGGTACGCCGTTTGACGCGTAATTTTCCTGAAAATGCGCCAGATCGCCGGTTAGCAGAAACGTTTTTCCGCTGCCCAGCTTTACCAGCAAGGCGTGGTGCCCGGGGGTATGGCCGGGCGTGTCGATCATCGTGACGCTGCCATCGCTAAAGATATCGCGGTCGCCAGAGACGGCCACAGATTTGCCCCCGCCGCTGATCCAGGTCTTCAGCGCTGCCGGATTGGCACCAAATGCAGGCGGTGTTGCGCTCAGCGCATCCAGATCGCCCTTGCCGATCATCAGCGTTGCACCGGGAAATGATTCGGCCTGGCCGACATGGTCGTAATGATAATGGCTGATGCCGATCATCTCGATCTGTTCGGGCTTGATGCCCAGCTCGCCAAGCTGTTCGACAATGGTCTTGGTGATCGTGGCGCCACCGGTTTTCTGGTCAATCTTGGCGCCCTTCATCGATGCGGGCAGCCCGGTATCCCACAGCATATAACGGTCGCCATGCTTGATCAGATAGCAGCTCGCGGTCAGCGCCTTGCCCTGGCCGGGATAGGCGCGGGTATCCGAAAACAGGTTGAGATCGGGGATATAGGTCGAACCGCAATCGAGCCGCCAGAGCTTGGTGCTGCCCGGCGTTTGGCCACCGGCGGCAAACGCGCACAGGCCGCTGATAACGGTGCCCGCGATCAACACATACAGTATCTTTTTCACCGAATTTCCCCCGCAATCAGCCCCGCCTGCGCGCGGCCCGCTGGCGGGGCCGTCGCTGCATCAAAAACCCCTACGCGCTTGGCGGGGCAGGCGGAAGTGGATCGTTACGCCGCCGCCCGGTTAATTGGCGTCATCCTGACACAGTTTGGCGCGCGCCGGGCTGTTCCTTGGGGCTGACATAGGCGGCATCATGCGCCACCGGCAGCGGCGTACCAGCCCGGATGGCATCAAGCACCGTGCCGAAATCGGTCGCAGCGCGAAAACCCAGCAGGCGCTCGGCAAGGCCCGCGTCATATACCCGGTCAATCGACGGTGGCAGCACCCAGCCACGCCGTGCATAAAGCGCCGCCGCATCAGGAAAATAGCGCGCAATCACGGCGGGCGCATCCGCCTTCAGCGCGGGCGCATCGCCCGGGACAAACGGCGTCGGCGCGGACAGGATGAACGTGCCAAAGCCAATATCCACCGCCCGGTCCAGCGCCACCAAATGCGCAGCTGCTGCATCCTCCACCGTCAGGCGGCGATTGAGCAGCTCATTCGCCTTCAGATTTTCGCCCGACGGCTCCTTATGAGTATCATCATCCTCCGGGAAAAAGCGCCCCGTGCGCAGCACCAGGCAGGCAAGCCCGCGCTCTTGGTGGAACAGGCGGCACAAATGCTCGGCAGCCAGCTTCGTTACGCCGTAAATGTTGCGCGGCTCCAAGGGAGTCATCGTCTCGTCCATCCACACCGCCCGGTCGCCCTCGGCCCGGCGGATCGCATCGGAGATCATCAGCGATGTGGTGGAGGTGAAGATGAACCGGTCATGCCCGGCAGCACTTGCGGCTTCGAGCAGGTTCAGCGTGCCAGTGACATTCACATCGACAAAGGCCTGGGTGGGATAGCGCGCAATATCGGGCTTGTGCAGCGCCGCCGAATGGATCACCGCCCCGATCCCGCGATCGGCAAAGATCCGGTCTATCAGCGCGCGGTCTGCCACCGAACCGATCACATCGGTATCAACGCCCGGCGCAACATCCAGCCCGGTTACGTCATGCCCGGCCCCGCGCAGCAACGGCGCGAGGTAGCGGCCCAGCCAGCCCGACGATCCGGTAAGCAGAATGCGCATGCCGCTAGCTGGTGTAATGCGCCGTCGTTTTCGCGCGCACCTCATCCGCCGTCACGCCGGGGGCCAGCTCGATCAGCTCAAACGGGCTGGCGTGATCGGGCCGGTGGAACACCGCCAGATCGGTGATGATCATGTCGATCACATTCTTGCCCGTCAGCGGCAGGGTGCAGGCGGGGATGAACTTCGGATCGCCGTTCTTTGATGTATGTTCCATCACCACCACGATCCGCTTCACACCCGCGACCAAATCCATCGCGCCGCCCATGCCCTTGATCAGCTTGCCGGGGATCATCCAGTTGGCGATGTCGCCGCCTTCAGAGACCTCCATCGCGCCCAGCACGGTCAGGTCGATATGCCCGCCCCGGATCATCGCAAAGCTGTCTGCGCTGCTGAAAAACACCGATGACGGCAATTCGCTGATCGTCTGCTTGCCCGCGTTGATCAAATCGGGGTCGACCTGATCGGGGTAAGGAAACGGCCCGATGCCCAGCATCCCGTTTTCGCTTTGCAGCGTCACGTCCATCCCCGCCGGAATGTGATTGGCGACCAAGGTGGGAATGCCGATGCCCAGGTTGACATAAAAACCGTCCTGCAGCTCACGCGCGGCGCGGGCAGCCATGTCGTCACGAGTCCAGGCCATTACGCCGCCTCCCTTTCGCGCGTCGTTACAAATTCGATCTTCTTGTCATACGGCGCACCCAATATCAGGCGGTTGACGTAAATGCCCGGCAGATGGACCTGATCGGCGTCGAGCGCACCAACGGGCACAATCTCCTCCACCTCCGCGATGCAGATTTTGCCTGCGGTCGCCATTGGCTGGTTGAAATTGCGGGCGGTCTTGCGGAAAATCAGGTTGCCCGCCTCGTCCGCCTTCCACCCCTTGATGATCGACAAATCGGCGCGGATGCCGCGTTCCAGAATATATTCCTGGCCGTCGAACATCATGGTTTCCTTGCCCTCTGCCACCAGCGTGCCCACGCCGGTCTTGGTGAAGAACGCTGGAATGCCCGCTCCACCGGCCCGCAGCTTCTCGGCCAGCGTACCTTGC
>JBBSCC010000266.1:0-3061 GCA_038250735.1 Sphingomonadales bacterium
TAGGCGACGGGATGATGCCGACGACAGTGTGGAGCGACGCGCAATCGAACCTGGCGTCACCTGGCGACGGCGCCACAACGTCTGATCCTTTGCCCGTCAGCGCTTAGTTTTCAGCGCCGCACCAGTTATCATTATCATCATCGCGGCAGCGCCGTTCGGCTGCCTTTTGCTCGCGCGCTTCGCGGGCGTCTCGCTTGCGGGCCTTGCGGCCGTAGTTGCGATCGGATTCGTCCTGGCTGGTGGTTGCCCAGTCGGCGGCTTGCCCGGCGACCTTGAACGGCGCGCTGACGAGGCCGACGGCGGCGTTGGCCATGCATCCCCCCGTCGCGAGCGGCAATAGCATCAGGGCACACAGGGCGATCTTGCGCATGGCATTCCACTCCTTGCGGCTAGTGCGCCGCCTTTCGGGCATTGAACCCGATTAGCGCAAAGTCAGTAAAAAAGCCGTCAACGCCCAGTTTCAGATAGGCTTGGATTTCCGTCGTGATATCCCCGTGCGTCGCAGGATCACTGCCGTTGCGATAAATGGCGGGCAGGAACGCGTTTTCCGCCCGGAACGTCCAGGGGTGCAGCCGCAGGCCCACTGCATGCGCATCCGCCACCAGCGTGGTGGGCGCTGCCTTGCCGTCCCAGATCAGGTTTTTGTTGGGGCCAATGCCGTAAGCATAGCTGGCAATCGCGCGCAGCCCGTCAGTCGTCGCCATCGCGGCATAGCTGGTGGCCGCGCCACTGATGCCCGCGTCTGCCGGGCCGCCGCTCGCATCCATCAACTGGATCAGCCGGATTTTGGTGATGGCGTGCAGCGCCTTCAGATTATTCACCTCAAACGACTGGATGAACACCGGCGCATCGGCGCTGTCCCACCCCGCCGCGTTCAGTTCCGCCACCAGCTTTGCCTCCATCGGTTTGCCGATCGACTGGAAATAGCTGGGGTGTTTGGTTTCGGGATAAATGCCTATGGTGCGCCCGGTGGTGCGCGTCTCCGCCTTGGCCAGCGCGATGATCTCCGCCAGCGTTGGTATCTCAAACTGGCCGTCATATTTGGCGCTGGCGGGCCGCAGCTGCGGCAGGCGTTCCTTGGCGCGCAGCGTCTTGATTTCGCGCAGCGTAAAATCCTCCGCGAACCAGCCGGTGTGGGTTTCGCCGTCGATGATCTTGGTGGTCTTGCGCGCGGCAAATTCGGGGTGCGATGCCACATCGGTGGTGCCGGTAATGTCGTTTTCGTGGCGGGCGATGAACACATTGTCCTGTGTCAGCACCAGATCAGGCTCAATGAAGTCCGCACCCTGTTCGATCGCCAGGCGGTAGGCGAAGATCGTGTGTTCGGGGCTAAGGCCGCTCGCGCCGCGATGCGCGATCAGGATCGGGGGTGATAATGGCTTGGCGGCTGATGATGGTATCGTCATCGCAGCAGTCTGCCCCGTTGCCGGTCCCGACGCCAGCGCCGCCAGCATCACGCCAGCAAAAGCACCGCCGATCCGATTCCCCTTGCCTAATGCGCTCCAAATCAGTTTCATGTGGCAATCCTTTTTCGCGAACCCCATTTACACCCGACGCGTTACAGCATCTCTTCAGGAGCGGCGATTCCCATGCATTTTTCCATCAACGGTGCTGCTTTTGAGGCGGAACCCGATATCCGAACGTCATTGCTTGATCTGCTGCGCGAGCATGCCGGGCTGGCGGGCACCAAAAAGGGCTGCGATCACGGCCAGTGCGGCGCGTGTACCGTGCTGGTCAACGGGCGGCGGATCAATAGCTGCCTGACGCTGGCGGTGATGCATCAGGACGATGAGATCGTGACGATTGAGGGGATCGGCACGGCCGATGCGCTGCACCCGGTGCAGGCCGCATTCATCAAGCATGACGGTTTCCAATGCGGGTTCTGCACGCCTGGGCAGATATGTTCGGCGGTCGCGATGCTGGATGAGGTAAAGGCGGGCTGGGCCAGCCATGTCAGCGACTCGCTGGACGTGGTGACGCTGGATGATGACGAGATTTCGGAACGGATGAGCGGCAATTTGTGCCGGTGCTCGGCCTATCCCAACATTGTTGATGCCATTCGTGAAGTAGCTGAAGCATGAAGCAGTTTGAGTATATCAAGGCGGACAGCGCCGAAGCAGCCGTGGGCGCAAGCGGGGAGGGCGTGCGGTTTATCGCAGGCGGCACCAACCTGCTCGATCTGATGAAATTGCAGATCGAAACGCCCGATACGCTGGTGGATATCAGTCGGCTCGATTTGTCGGGCATTGCAGATACAGCGGACGGTGGCTTGTCGATTGGTGCGATGGTGACGAACAGCGATCTGGCGCAGCATGCCCGGGTACGCAGCGATTATCCGGTGTTGGCCCGCGCGCTGCTGGCCGGCGCGTCGCCGCAATTGCGCAACAAGGCGACGACGGGGGGCAATCTGCTCCAGCGGACGCGGTGCTATTATTTTTACGATACCGCCCGCGCCTGCAACAAGCGCGAACCGGGCAGTGGTTGCGCGGCACAGGGCGGGTTTAACCGCATCATGGCGGTGCTGGGCACCAGCGAAGATTGCATCGCCACGCACCCAAGCGACATGGCGGTGGCGATGCGCGCGCTGGATGCGGTGATTGTCACGCTGCTGCCCGGCGGTGATCGGCGGCGGATTGCGATTGGCGATCTTTACCGGTTGCCAGGGGCCACGCCAGAGGTTGAGAACAGCCTGCGCCCCGGTGAACTGATCACGCATGTTGAGCTGCCCGCCGCTCCGGCTGGCAAGCAGCTTTACCGCAAGGTGCGTGACCGTGCATCATATGCCTTTGCGCTGGTATCGGTGGCGGGGATTATCTCGGTGGCCGATGGCAAAATCACCACCGCCGCGCTGGCCTTTGGCGGGCTGGGGCCCATGCCGTGGCGCGATGCGGCGGTGGAGGCATTGCTGGTCGGTGCGGCACCTTCCACTGCGGTATTCGAAGCGGCAGCGGATGCGCTGTTGGCCGATGCGCGCGGCTTTGGCAGCAATGATTTCAAAATCCCGCTCGCGCGGCGCACGCTGATCGCGGCACTGCGGGATCTGACCGGAGAAGCAGCATGA
>JBBSCC010000267.1:0-2963 GCA_038250735.1 Sphingomonadales bacterium
GGTGTGCCGGTTCGCCAGGCAGCGATCCTCGCCTCTGCGTTGAAAACCGTCGATTGCGCGTATCAGAACCTTGAAAGCGTTGAGCTGGGCATCACCACTATCGACCAATATGTCGATGCGCTGGGCGGCATCAGCCGCGCCGTCACCCGCGCCAAGGGTGGCGAGGCAGCGCCTGTCTATATCGGCGACCAGACGCAAGGGTCGGGCAAGGTCCGGTCTTTGCAGGAACAGGTGGCGCTCGAAACCCGCACGCGCATCCTCAACCCGGTATGGACCGAGGGCCTGCTGAAGCACGGATACGAAGGCGTCCGCACGATCGAAGGCCATGTCACCACGACAATGGGCTGGTCAGCAACCACCGGTGAAGTCGACCCTTGGGTTTATCAGCGGATCAGCGAAACCTATGTCCTTGATGCCGAAATGCGCGAGCGGATTGCGGCGCTAAACCCGCGCGCATCGGCCCGCGTTGCCAACCGCCTGATCGAAGCGGTCGAACGTAAATACTGGTCACCCGACGAAGCAACTCTTGCAGCACTCCACGCCGCCAGCGACGAACTTGAGGATCGCCTCGAGGGTGTCGTGGCTGTCGCGGCTTAAGGAACAAAAACATGGCACTACTCGACCCACCTGTTCGCGGTACTGATGGCGAAGGCTCCGTTCAGGTCCGCATGGATCCCGCCGACCGCATCGGCAATGCCAAGGTTTTTGCGATTTATGGCAAGGGCGGCATCGGCAAGTCGACCACTTCGTCCAACCTGTCCGCCGCCCTTTCGCTGCTCGGCAAGCGGGTGCTGCAAATCGGCTGCGACCCCAAGCATGACAGCACCTTCACGCTGACCAAAAAACTGATGCCGACCGTCATTGATGTGCTGGAAACGGTGAACTTCCACGCTGAGGAACTCCGCCCGGAAGATTACATGTTTGAGGGCTTTAACGGCGTGATGTGCGTCGAAGCTGGTGGGCCACCTGCGGGCACTGGCTGCGGGGGTTATGTCGTCGGTCAGACGGTGAAGCTGCTCAAGCAGCATCACCTGCTTGAAGAAACCGATGTCGTGATCTTCGACGTGCTGGGTGACGTGGTGTGCGGCGGCTTTGCGGCTCCCTTGCAGCATGCCGAACGCGCCGTGGTGGTTGCCGCCAATGATTTCGACAGCATTTTCGCGATGAACCGCATCGTTGCCGCCATCAAGGCGAAGTCGAAGAATTACGATGTCCGCATGGCTGGCGTTATCGCCAACCGGTCGGCTGCGACCGACGAGATCGACCGCTTCAACGCAGCCACCGGCCTGAAAACGCTGGCGCATTTCCCTGATCTTGACGCGATCCGCCGCAGCCGCCTGAAAAAATGCACCTTGTTCGAGATGGAACAGACACCGGAAGTGGCCGCCGCCTGCCTGGAATATAAGCGCCTCGCCGCACAGCTTTGGGCGGGCACTGATCCGCTCGAAGCACTGCCGATGAAGGATCGCGATATTTTCGAGTTTCTGGGGTTCGAATGACGCGAACGGCAACCTACCACGACTATCGCGGCAAGCTCGAAACCTATTTCGACAAAACCGCGAGCAAGGCCTGGGAACAGCTGACCAGCGATGCGCCGGTCAGCGGCGTTCGCGCAACGGTGCGCAAGGGGCGCACCGAAATGCGCGATACGTTGTTGTCGTGGTTGCCCGCAGACATGACCGGGCTGCGCCTGCTGGATGCCGGGTGCGGCACCGGCGCGCTGGCGGTGGAAGCGGCACAGCGCGGTGCCGAAGTGGTTGCCATCGACGTGGCGGGCAGCCTGGTCGACATCGCCCGCAAACGCGCACCCGAAGGCCTGAACATCGATTGGCGGGTGGGCGATCTGCTTGATCCGGCGCTGGGCAGTTTTGATCATGTCGTCGCGATGGATTCGCTGATTCATTACAAGGCCGCCGACATCGTCAGCGTGATCGCCAGCCTGTCGGCCCGCACTCGGCGGTCGATGGTCTTCACCTTTGCCCCGCAAACGCCGCTGTTGATGGTCGCGCTGGGCATGGGTCGATTGTTCCCCAGCAGTGATCGTTCGCCCGCGATCATCCCGGTGCGCGAAAAGCTGCTCCGCGCGCTGATTACCCAGGCGGTGCCCAGCGCCACACTGGGCCGCGACCGCAAGGTTTCGGGCGGTTTCTACACCAGCCACGCGCTTGAGGTGCTGACTGCGTGAGCTACATGATTGCCCTGAAGGCCTCCTTGGCCCCATCCCCCAAAAAGGCCCGCGCGATGGAGCAGGCCCGTGGTGACGGATTAAGGAATGGCGGGTTCTGGACCCGGCTCGGCACAAATTTTCTCCCCTTTGCTGATGCAGCAACCAAGGAACTCCCGCTCAGCCGCCTGCTGCGGCTGTCGCTTTTCCAGGTATCGGTCGGCATGGCGGCCGTGCTGCTGACCGGCACCTTAAACCGCGTGATGATCGTTGAGCTTGGCATGTCCGGGTCGGTCGTCGCGGCAATGGTCTCCATCCCGCTGCTATTTGCGCCGCTGCGCGCGCTGATCGGCTTCAAGTCTGATCATCACCGGTCGGTGCTCGGCTGGAAGCGGGTGCCCTATATCTGGTTCGGCACCTTGCTGCAGTTTGGCGGCCTGTCGATCCTGCCGTTTGCCCTGCTCGTCATGTCGGGCGGCGGCCAGGGTTCAGCGCTTAGCGGCCAGATTGGCGCGGCGCTTGCTTTCCTGTTCATCGGGGCCGGCATGCACACCACCCAAACCGCCGGCCTGGCGCTCGCCACGGATCTGGCGACTGAGGAAACCCGCCCGCGCGTGGTCGCGCTGCTGTATGTCATGCTGCTGGTCGGCATGATGATCAGCGCGCTGGTGATCGGCCAGTTGTTGATTGATTTCACCGCCACCCGGCTGGTGCAGATCGTGTCGAGCGTCGCGGTGATGACCGTGGTGCTGAACGTGATCGCGCTGTGGAAGCAGGAAGCCCGCAATCGTGCCGCGAC
>JBBSCC010000268.1:0-2943 GCA_038250735.1 Sphingomonadales bacterium
AATCGCATGATGCAGGAAAGATTGCGCAGCTAGGCAAGGGGGGGCGCAAAGTCAAGGATTGCGGGGTCAGGGGGCGGCGGCGGGGCACGAAGATGTTGGCATTCCGCACCTTTTCAGCGTCAGGTTTGGTGCTATCTTGTGTGTGACAGTCGGGCGCGCGGAATGAAGCTTGATTGGTTGTGCGCGGAAAAGGCAACGGCGGTCTCACTGGGCTGCGCTGGGCTGATGCTGGCCGATGGCGGGCTGATGGCGGGCGGAGCTATCGCTGGCGCGGGGCTGCTCGGCCTGTGGAACAATGCCCGCCGTGCGGATGGGGTGAGCAGCAAAAAGGTGCTGGCCGAGGCGCGCGCCGCGCTGCTGGCGGATTACGCCGGTTGGGCTGAGGGGCGCGATCTGCTGGAGGCTGATCTGATCGCCGCCGATCAGGCGATGGCGCGCCACTTGCTCGATTGCGTGCCGCCGGTCGCCGAACTGGCGAGGACGACCTTTCATGCCGAGGAGTTCCCCGCCCACGCGGCGCTGCTGGTGGTGGACGGGCTGGCGGACAAAAACCCGATCTTCTCTGCAACCCATTCCTCACGCTCGCCAGCGGCGCGCGAATTTGCCCTGCTGGTGATGAAATCAGCATTGACCAAAGCGAAGGAGCAGCTCCCGTTCCTGCAACGGTTGACGCAGGAAATTGTGCTGCTGCTGCCCCAGTATCTGGTGCGGATTGAGAGCGCGGTGAAAGCGGCGGACGTAGGTTCGCAGCAACGCGATGCAGCGATGGAGGCGATGCTCCAGCAGATCATCGCCAGCCAGCAGCAATCCGCCACCGCGCAGGGTGTGAGCGCGGACAAGCTGCGCATGTTGGCGCTGCGGATCGTCACCAAGGTGGAGGACGAAGGCGAGGCTGAGTGTGCGCTCTCCGCCGCAATCGACGAACTGCTGAAACTGCGCGACGAGGCCGAACGCGGCACCAATTTCGGTGACGAGGTGGACGAAGCGATCCGGCGCATCTTCGCCAAGGTGGAAGCGAACGACCTTGACGGCGCAGGACGGCAGGGTGCCGAGGAATTTCGCCGCCTTGCCGAAATGATGGAAGGGTTGCAGGCGGCGCAGGCCAGCCTTGCCGAAACCAACCTGTCGGTGGCGCGGATGGCATTCGATGCAGAGGCGATGGCGCACTGGGCGGTGGAACGACGCAGGCTGGCGGAAGGCGTGGCTGAGTTGACGGTTGCACAGCTTCGGTTCGAACAGGATGAATGGTACGAAACTGCGTTGCGCCACGGGCAGCGGTTGGAAATGGACGTGGCGATCCATCTGGCACAGCGTTCCGTGGCCGAGGCGGCCACTGCGCCTGATCGGGCCATGTGCGAAAATGATCTCGGCATTGCGCTCACGGTCCAAGGGGAGCGCAGCGGCGGGGCGGCGGGGCTCGCGCTGCTGGCGCGCGCGGTCAGCGCCTTTGAGGCCGCACTCGAAGTGCGCACCCGCGCGGATATGCCTGCCGATTGGGCGGGGACGCAGAACAATCTCGGCACTGCGCTCGCGGCCCAAGGGGAGCGCAGCGGCGGGGCGGCGGGGCTGGCGCTGCTGGCGCGCGCGGTCAGCGCCTATGAGGCTGCGATGGAAGTCCACACCCGCACAGATATGTCCTTCCAATGGGCGATGACGCAGGAGAATATCGCGTTGGCGGAAGTAGCGCGCGGTGATCTGTCCACCGGTGCCGCACAGTTGACACATTGGCGCAGCGCGGAGGCGGCGGTGCTGCGAGCGCTGGAGGTGTATGATCCGGTCAACATGCCGTATGATCACGGCACGTCCACCACCCTGCTCGCCGATATCCGCGGCAAGATCGCCGGGCTGGGGTAAGGCGCGCTCACTTCCCCCGGAGCCTCGTTCAGATCATGCCACCGTTCGCCGCTAAACCCTACCCAACACCATCGGCGCCGCGCTAAGGAAGGGCATGGACACTGCCCCAAAACCGGCCCCCCCCGCCGCTTCCGAATCCGCGCCCGCTTACCGCGACCCCGACCCGTTCACGGTCGAAGCAGCCGGGCACAGCTTTACCTTCTACCCCCAAGGGGAGGACCGGCTGGCGGCGCTGGTCGATCTGATCGGCGGCGCGCAGCAGACCTTGCAGGTGTTCTATTACCTGTTCGACAAAGACACCTCGGGCACGGCGGTGCGCGATGCGCTGGTCGATGCGGCAGCGCGCGGGGTCAAGGTTGAGCTGATCGTCGATGATTTCGGCAATGATGCGGGCGCGGAATTCTTTGAGCCGTTGACCGATGCGGGCGGGGCATTCCAGGTGTTCTCCCCGCGCTGGGGGCGGCGCTACCTTGTGCGCAACCACCAGAAATTCGCGATTGCTGATGATGCCCGGGTGATGACCGGCGGGGCCAATGTCTCCGATCATTACTTCGATCCGCCCGCCAACAACGGCTGGTGCGATCTGTCGGTGATCATCGAAGGCCCGGTGGTCCAGAAGTTCACCGAATGGTTCGCGCTGGTCGATGGCTGGGTCGACAACGACGAGAAGGGCCGGATCAGCCAGCTGCGCCGGATGCGCGATATCGTGCGCGATTGGGATGGCGCGGCCAGTAGCGGGGCCAGTGACGGGGCCAGTAGCGGGGCCAATGGTGAGAGCAGCCCGGTGCGGCTGCTGGTCGGCGGCCCGCTGGTGCGGCGCGGGCACTGGGCGTGGTGGCTGCGCAAGGATCTGGTGGGGGCCAAACGGCTCGATACCGTCTCAGCTTATTTCTCCCCGCCGCGCAGCTTTCGCCGTCAGATGGCGCAGGTGGCCAAGCGCGGCGATGCGCGGATGGTGATGGCGGGCAAATCCGACATCGACGCCGCGATCGCGATGGCGCGGCTGCTGTACAAGCGGCTGCTGCGATCGGGCGTGCGCATTTTCGAATTTCAGCCGTGCAAGCTGCACATGAAACTGCTGGTGGTGGA
>JBBSCC010000269.1:0-2875 GCA_038250735.1 Sphingomonadales bacterium
ATCCGCAATGCTCTCCCCCCGGCCAAGCTGCATCGATCCGGCTTCCATGATGATGCTGGAACCACCCAGTTGCCGGATCGCCATGTCAAAAGACACCCGGGTGCGGGTGGAATTTTTCTCAAAGATCATCGCCAGCGTGTGCCCGGCCAGCGGGGCATCGGCATCCCCTCGCCCCTTTGGCCAGCCCTTGCGCGCCGCCTTGCGATCAAGCGCATCGGCCAGCATCGCGGCGACACCGTCAGGCCCGGCGTCGGAGAGGTTCAAGAAATGCCGGGTCACGCCGCCACAGCCGGGGCGTAGGCCCTTGCCGCGTCGCTTATCTTTTGCACGAACTCGTCGATATGCGCCTGTTCGATCACCAATGGCGGCAGAATGCGCACGACATTGTCGCCTGCCGCCACCGTCAACAGCCCGTGATGATCGCGCAGATAGCCCACGAAATCACGGCTGACGGCGCTGTCCTTCAGCTTCAGCCCCGCCATCAGCCCGCGCCCGCGCACGCTATCAAAAATATGGTCGTGGTTGGGGATCATCTGCTCCAGCGCTTGCCGCAACCGATCGCCCATCGTCGTCACATGATCGAGGAAACCGGGTTCGAGCATCACATCCAGGATCGCCTCACCCGCCGCCATCGCCAGCGGGTTTCCGCCATAGGTGGAGCCGTGGGTGCCAAAAACCATGCCCTTGGCAGCTTCCTCGGTCGCCAAACACGCGCCAAGCGGAAAGCCGCCACCGATACCCTTGGCCGATGCCAGAATATCAGGCGTGATGCCGTAATGTTCGTAGGCCCACATCTTGCCCGTCCGGCCATAGCCGCACTGGACCTCGTCAAGCACCAGCAACAGGCCGTGATCGTCACACGCTTTACGCAGGCCCTGGATGAATTCTTCGGTGCCCGCCGAAACGCCACCCTCGCCCTGAATAGTCTCGACCAGAAAACCCGCCGTCTCATCATCGATCAGCGCCAGCGCTGCTGCCAGATCGTTGAACGGCGCATAATCAAAGCCGGGCAATAATGGCTCGAAGCCATCGCGCATCTTGGCCTGATTGGTCGCGCTGATCGTGCCCATCGTGCGGCCGTGGAAGGCGCTGTGGAAGGTGATCAGCTTGTGCCGTTGCGGATTGCCATTGACGTGGTGATAACGCCGCGCTGTCTTAATCGCGCATTCCACGGCTTCCGCCCCAGAATTGGTGAAGAACACGGTGTCGGCAAAGCTGTTGTCGACAATGCGCTGGGCAAAGCGCTCACCCTGCGGCGATCCATACAGGTTCGATACGTGCATCAGCGTCGCCGCCTGGTCGGCAATCGCCTTGACGAGCTTGGGGTGGCCATGCCCCAGCGCGTTGACCGCGATGCCGCTGGCGAAATCAAGATACCGCTCGCCGCGCTCACCAATCAGGTAGCAGCCTTCGCCGCGCACCGGACGCACGTCACACCGTGGGTAAACGGGCATGAGCGGGGTGATTGGCATGGCAAATCTTTCCTGAAACGACACCTGAAACGACAACGGGCGGCCACAATGACCGCCCGTTGCGGAGCCGACTTTTATCGGTCAGCCCCCAGTTTCGTCAACCACGCTGGTGCAGGATCAGTAAGGCTGCACCCGCTGCTGGTCCCGATCGCCGATCCGGCCGCCATTTGCATAAGCGTTGGCATAGCCATTGTTACCGCGATACTGCTGCAGCCGCGTCGCCAGCAGGTTGGTACGCTGATCAAGCGTCCTGCGCTCCCAGCGGGTCAACCCGCCAGTGCGAAGGCGACGATCAAGGCTGACCAGATAGTTGTATTCGCGGCGCAGGGCAGAGGCCTCTCGACTGGATAGCCGGCCCGCCTGAATGTTGCGATCAATTCGGATGCCGATCTGGCGGAGCTGCTGGCTCGATTGGCTGCCATAACCGCGATCATTATCGCGATAGCCACGATCATCCTGCTGATAGACTGATTGGCCGCGATAATCCTGGGCCAGGGCGGGAACTGCTGCAAGCGCCGAACCCAGCACCGCAACCGACAAGATTAATTTACGCATGGACATTTCCTTGGGGTGAAAACCACCCAGAAACATCTTTGCGCCAGCGCCGATGCGCTGATGCGCTGATGCTGAACGGCATTGGCAGCCGCTGTTCACATCGCCGGTGCAGCCGCCGCCACAGCTCGCTTCTCATCCCCGCGCACCGCCAGCAGATACATGACCGGCGTGATGATCCGGCTGAGGAAGGTTGAACTGATCAGCCCGCCGATGATGACCCAGGCAAGCGGCGAATACAGCGCTGATCCGCCCAGCGCGAGCGGCATCAGCCCGCCAATGGCGGTGACGGAGGTGAGGAGCACCGGCAGGAAGCGAATTTCGCCCGCCTTTTCAATCGCCTCGCGCAGGCCCATGCCCCGTTCGCGCAGCTGGGTGGTGAAATCGACGAGCAGGATCGAGTTCTTAATCTCAATCCCGATCAGCGCGACGAACCCGATGATCGCCAGAAACGACAGCGAATTGCCCGTCAACAACAGCGCGACCAGCCCGCCAAAAGTGCCCAGCGGCACCACGCCGGCCACCACAGCGGTTTCTTTGAACCGCCCAAATTCGAGCACCAGCACGCCAATAATGCCAAAGGTGGCGAGCAGGATGATCGGCCCCAACCCGGCGAAATTGCGCGCCGCCGCCTCTGCCTCGCCGCCCTGGCTTAGGCTGTACCCTTTCGGGAGCGAGATGTTCTTCAGCCGCTTGCCAACGATGGTGCTCAGCTTTGATGTCAGCTGGCCAGGCTGGTTATAGGCGGTGATCGTCACGGTTCGCTGTAGCTTCAAGCGGGTGATTTGCGGCGCGACGCTTTTTAGCGTGGGCGTGGCGATTTCGAGCAACGGGATGCTGCCGCCCGCCAG
>JBBSCC010000270.1:0-2866 GCA_038250735.1 Sphingomonadales bacterium
ACTGCGTCGGCAACAGCTTCCCGACATTGACGTTGGTGGCATAGGGCACAAAGCCAAAGCGCACCTGCACCGCGGTAACCCCGCCTGTTGGCGCGCCCAGATTGCAGGATTCGCTGGTGTTGCGCTGCGCCACCGATTCATAAAAGCACTTCACCGCGCCGCGCAGCGCCTGAATTTTTGTCTTGCTATCGCTTGACACTGCCTTGCTGCCCATCGACCCCGTCGTATCGAGCACGAACATGATATCCGTGTTGGGCAGGCTCATCGCGGCATCGCAGGTGACGCTCAGCGTTTCGGTCGTGCGGCCAATCACGCGGGTCAACGTCATCGGCACGACTGCCGATACCGTGCCGGTTACCTTGCCGTTCAATTCCGTAAAGGCGCGCGTCAGCGTGGTTGATCCATAGGCACCCGTTTGGAAGTTCGCGTCGAAAAAGCGTTCGGCGGCAGTGCGCGGCGCGTTGTTGCTTTGCGACCAGATGCCGCCGCCCATTGCCTTGCGCCCGGCCAGCGCACCGGCATCGCAGGCATGCTGCAGCCGCGTTTTGGTGATGTACAGGCGGCTCATGTCAACGCCGCCGCCCACCAGCCCGGCCAAGGGGATAAGCGCAGCGGCCAGGATGGCGAGCGTATTGCCGCGAACGTCACGGCCAAGCCTGCGCAAAAAGCCGGCTGGCGCTCTTGCCGAGATTGTCGATTGATCCGCCATTGCGCTGCCTTACGTGCCCGAGCTTTGTTCCAGCGCGCAGCTATGGGCCGACAATGGCTAATTTTGCCTAAACCGGTCGGGCGGGGCGGGGCGGCGATCCGGGCAATCATCGCGTTAATCGCAACTGCGAGATTTCAGACGCGATTGACCCGAACACCGTGTCGAGATCAGCGGAATTGCGCGCGTAATAAAAGCGCCCGGTGGTCGAACAACTGCGCAGCGCATTTTCGATGGTGGTATTCGACACCCCGAACCAGATCACCCACAAAGTTATGTTCTTGTTCTTCACCGCCTCACACAGCCCCGCCAGCCGGGCATTAACCTGCTCCGTCAAGGTGCCGTTGGTGCCGCAGCCATCGGTGGGGGCGGTGTTGGCGGCGGTCTGGCGGCGATCGAACCAGCCAACGCCGTACGCGTTATAGTTGCCGGTGCCTGTGCACGCCTCACCATCGGTCATGAAGATCAGGTGCCGCTCAATTTCCCCGCCATTGGGGGTCAGCGCGTTTTCGCTGGCAAAAATCCCGGTCGGCGACATCAGTCGCGCGCCCCACGCCATGCCGATATCGTGGTAGGTATTGCCCTCTGGCGTCAGGCTGTCGACATAGCTTTCAAAGGCCGTCGGATCATTCCACTCGGCGAGTTTCTTTGCGGCGGTGGGGCAGAAATATTGCGATCCGTTGATATACTCGTCGGTGGTGGTGGTCTGGGCCAGGTTCCAGTTGCCGCCGCCCGACAATTGGTTTCGCGTATAGATCAGCCCAGGCACGGCGGGTGCCCAAAGCGTGCTGGCGTCGCCCGCGCTGGGGATTAGGTCGATATCGAGGTCCTTTGCCCCGCTGGGGATGGGGCTGTAGCTGGCGGCGCGCACGGTTTCGCGTTCTTCAATACAGCCATCCCAATCGAGCGTAACATCGCTTGCACCGGCCCCAATCGGGCGGGTGAAGCTGGGGTTCCAGCTGCTGCCGTTCTTCAGCCCGGTGATGTCGACGGGCAAACTGCCATAGGTCCAATCACGCAGCGTATCGACAAAGGTGGTTGTGGTGTCTGTCCGCAGGCGACGGCAACTGCGCGAGTTGCTCGTTGTGTCAGACGCGCCAATCCAGCCCCATTCGCCGTTATTCGTGCCAGACGTTGCTGCGCCGTCGCTGTTGAAGGCGACCGCTACGGTTGAGGTGGGAGCAGGCCCGCCCGATGTTGTCGCCGATGGGGAGAAGCCGTTGAAGCTCGTGTTATTCATATATTTCAGGCAGTTGGATTGTGAAATACTGCCATTGGGATACTCCTCCCAATAGGGGCCGTTGGCATAGGTGCCCGGCGGTCGCATGTTCGCGCGGCGGGTTTGGTAGTTCCAGCTATTGGCGAAATAGGCGGGGGGCAGCAGCCGCCCGACATTCACATTGGTGGCGTAGGGCACAAAGCCGAAGCGTACTTGGACAGCGGTAACGCCACCGGTTGGCGCGCCCGATGTGCAGGCTTCAGACGTATTTCGCTGCGCAACCGATTCATAGAAGCACTTCACCGCCCCCTTCAGCGCTTCCATCTTGGTCTTGGTGTCGGTTGAGACTGCCTTGTTACCCATCGACCCCGTGGTATCCAGGACGAACATAATGTCGGTATTGGGCAGGCTCATCGCGGCATCGCACGTGACGGTTAAGGTCTCGCTGGTGCGGCCAATCACGCGGGTCAACGTCATCGGGACGGTTGCCGATGCGACCCCGGTTACCCTGCCACCGGCCTCTGTAAAGCTGCGGGTCAGGCTGCTGGAGCCATAGGCACCATCCTGAAAATTCGCATCGAACAGCCCGTTTGCCGCAGTGCGCGGGGCAAAGCTGCTCTGCGACCAGATGCCACCGCCCATCGCCTTGCGCCCGGCAAGCGCGCCCGCATCACACGCATGTTGCAGCCGCGTCTTGGTGATGTAGAGCCGACTCATGTCGATGCCGCCCCCCACCATGCCCGCCAGCGGGATCAGCGCCGCACCGACGATTGCGATGGTGTTGCCACGCACATCGCGGGCCAGCCTGCCCAGAAAACCGCGCGCGGCGGTGACCGGCGTCAACGATCCCCAGCGCCGGGGTGCTGCATTTGGCTGCCGCTGGTTTGTGGTCGACATGATGGCGCACCGTTCCCGATTGGAATTTGACGAGCGGCATCCAT
>JBBSCC010000271.1:0-2860 GCA_038250735.1 Sphingomonadales bacterium
CCTCGCCTCATATTCCGCCGTCCGCTCGGCGATTTCCTCAGGCGTCTTCCCTCGAAAGATGATCTCCACCGCGCCCTTCGCGCCCATCACCGCGATTTCGGCGGTCGGCCAGGCGTAGTTCAGGTCGCCACGCAAATGCTTTGATGCCATCACGTCATAGGCGCCGCCATAAGCCTTGCGGGTGATGACGGTGATCTTGGGAACAGTCGCTTCGGCATAGGCGAACAGCAGTTTCGCGCCGTGCTTGATGATGCCCGAATGTTCCTGCGCGGTGCCAGGCAGGAAGCCGGGGACGTCGACAAAGGTGATGATCGGAATTTCAAACGCATCGCAAAAGCGCACGAACCGCGCGGCTTTTTTGGAGGAATTAATGTCCAGGCACCCGGCCAGCACCATCGGCTGGTTCGCGACGACACCCACGGTGCGCCCCTCGACCCGTCCAAAGCCGACAATGATGTTGCCGGCATGCGCTGGCT
Organism: Sphingomonadales bacterium; assembly: GCA_038250735.1. Lineage (GTDB taxonomy): Bacteria > Pseudomonadota > Alphaproteobacteria > Sphingomonadales > Sphingomonadaceae > Sphingomonas. Next base: position 477 of record JBBSCC010000271.1, read on the forward strand.
GAACCTCGAAAAAATCACCCTCGTCGAGCGTTTTTCGGATCACTTCATGCATGTCATAAGGTTGGTTGGCATTGGCCGGGATTAGCAGATCCAGGCTGTCCTCCAGCCGGTCCCACGGATCGTCAGTGGGGCGTTCGGGTGCGGCATCGCGGTTCGATGCGGGCAAGAAGTCCACGAAGTCGCGGGCCGCCAACAGCGCCTCGATATCATCATCGAATGCGACATCGGCGACCCCCGACTTCGTGGTATGCGTCACAGCTCCCCCGAGTTCCTCCTGCGAGACCATTTCGTTGGTGACGGTCTTCACGACATCGGGGCCGGTGACGAACATGTATGAGCTATCCTTCACCATGAAGATGAAGTCGGTCATGGCGGGGCTATACACAGCGCCCCCCGCGCATGGACCCATGATCAGGCTGAGCTGCGGCACCACGCCGCTCGCCAGCACGTTGCGCTGGAACACCTCGGCATAGCCACCAAGGCTGGCCACGCCCTCCTGAATGCGCGCGCCGCCCGAATCGTTGATGCCGATGACGGGCGCGCCAACCTTCATCGCCATATCCATGATCTTGCAGATTTTCTGCGCGTGGCGTTCGGACAGCGAACCGCCGAACACGGTGAAGTCCTGGCTGAACACAAACACCAACCGCCCGTTGATGGTGCCCGATCCTGTGACGACGCCGTCGCCGGGGATAATCTGGTCGGCCATGCCGAAATCGACGCAGTTGTGCTCGACATACATGTCGAGCTCCTCGAACGATCCCTGGTCGAGCAGGATGTTCAGCCGTTCCCGCGCGGTCAGCTTGCCCTTGGCATGCTGTGCCGCGATCCGCTTCTCGCCCCCGCCCAATCGCGCCGCCGCGCGCTTTGCTTCCAGACGGTCGACGATCGTTTCCATAGGGCTCCCCGAACACGGACAGCCCCCTTTTTCAAGGAATCGTGCGAAACGCAACTGCCATCGGCAATCAGACGGTGATGACGCCCTTGTCGATCAGGCTGCGCGCGGTATCGACGATCGTGTCAGCGGCCGGACGCGGCACCCAGCCGAGCACTGCACCCGCATGGTCGGACGGGGTAATGCGTTGCTTGCCCAACTCGCCCGTTACCATGCGGATCGTGGGATCGAACAGACTGGTCAACTGCAGCACAAAATCGGGCAGCCCGCGCGTGGGCACCTTGCGGGCCTCATTGCCCATCCGGTCGCGCAGCACCGCGGCAACTTCCTTCATCATCATGAACGGGCCGGAAGCGATGAACCGCTCTCCGGCCATGCCCGGTGCCGTCAGCGCGCGGACGTGCAGGTCGGCCACGTCGCGCACATCGACCACGCCAAAGCCAAAATTCGGCAGCCCCGGCAGCGATCCGGATAGCAGCCGCGTGATGATCTGCACCGAACTGGAAAAATCCGCGCTCAGCACCGGCCCCAGCACGGCGGCGGGATTGACCGAGACATATTCCATCCCCGCCCCCTCGCCCGCGATCCAGTCACGCGCTGCCCGTTCTGCCAGCGTTTTGGACTTGGCATAGGCATGGACTTGCGGGCCGTTCACATTGGTCCAGTCCGCTTCGGTATAGGTGCCGATTTTTTTGCCATGGCCATAGGCAATGGCGGCGACCGATGATGTCATCACGCGCTGCACGCCTGCCGCCTTGGCAAAGCGCAGCGCGCGCAAAGCGCCCTCGCGCGCAGGCACGATCAGGTCGTCCTCATGCTTTACGGCGCCATTCGGCAAGGGGGACGCAACATGGACGACATGGCTGCACCCCGCCACGGCATCGGCCCAGCCTGCATCGTTCAACAGGTCAGCGGCGAAAAAATGAAGCTTGTCAGCAGGCACAGCAAGGCTCGCCCGCACTTCTGCCTCGCGCTTCAGCGACCGTACCGTGGTGTTCACCGTCCACCCCTGTTCGACCAGCTGGCGGATGATGAAACTGCCAATATACCCGCTGCCGCCGGTTACCAGAACGCGCCCGCTCATCGTTTGATCTCCCAATCGGATAAATCAGTTTTATATCGAAACCAAACGCACGCCAAGCGGTTTGGCTTGGCCAATCGCAGCCGTTGCGCCACAGTCAGCCCTCAGGAGAATGCAATGCCCGAAAAGCTGTATCCCGTCCCCGACGCATGGGCCGCAAAGGCGCGCATCGATGCCGAGGGTTATGACCGGCTCTATGGCCGGGCACTGGGCGATTCGGGCAGTTTCTGGCTGGAACAAGCACGCCGACTGGACTGGATAAAGCGGCCCGAAATCGCCGGTGACTGGTCGTTCGACGAAAAGGATTTCCACATCCAGTGGTTTGCCGATGGCAAGCTGAATGTCGCGGCGAATTGCATCGACCACCATCTGGCCAAACGCGGCGACCAAACTGCGCTGATCTGGGAA
>JBBSCC010000272.1:0-2817 GCA_038250735.1 Sphingomonadales bacterium
ATGGCCGATCGCCGACTTGGTTGAGCTCATCGACAGCGTACCGATGGCATTGCCGAACAGGCGGCGCACTGCGCCCAATTCCAGCTCGTCACCCAGCGGAGTCGAAGTGCCGTGCGCGTTGATGTAATCGATATCGCCCAATGAAAGCCCCGAGCGTTTCATCGCCATTTGCATCGACCGGAACGCACCCGCGCCCTCCGGATGTGGGGCGGTGACGTGATAGGCGTCGCCCGACATGCCGTAACCGACGATTTCGGCATAGATTTTTGCGCCGCGCGCCTTGGCGTGCTCATATTCCTCCAGGCAGACTACGCCCGCGCCTTCGCCCATCACAAAGCCGTCGCGGCCCTTGTCATAGGGGCGGCTGCCCTTTTCAGGCGCGTCATTAAAACCGCTGGAAAGCGCGCGCGCCTGCGAGAACCCGGCAATGCCGATCGGGCAGATCGCGCCTTCAGCGCCACCCGCCAGCATCACATCGGCATCGTCGAGCATGATCATCCGCGCCGCATCGCCAATCGAGTGTGCGCCGGTTGAACAGGCGGTAACGACCGCGTGGTTTGGCCCCATCAGGCCATATTTAATCTGCACCTGACCTGAGATGAGGTTGATCAACCGGCCATGCACGAAATGCGGTGACACGCGGCGCGGCCCCTTTTCATGCAGAACAATCGATTCGCTGGCGATACCCGGCAAGCCGCCAATGCCCGATCCGATGGAGCAGCCCGCACGCAGCCGCTGTTCCTCGGTCATGTCGGTCAGCCCGGCGTCTTCAAGCGCCTGGCCTGCGGCGTCGATGCCATAGATGATGAACGGATCAACCTGGCGCTGCACCTTGTGGTCAACGCGCTTGGCGGGATCAAAGCCATAGGCGTGATCGGCAGGCTTCACTTCGCAGGCATAGCGGCAGACATAATCGGCCGCATCAAAACGCGTGATCATGCCCGCGCCAGACTTGGACGCCAGAATATTGGCCCAGGCAGTCTCAACGTCCGCGCCTAGCGGGGTGACGAGCCCAAGCCCGGTGACGACAACACGGCGCATGGCAATCTCCGTTCTACTTCAAATACCAAAGCGGCCCCCCAACCCCGGAAAAACCCGGGACGAGGAGCCGCTCAGTCGTTTCTGCCCCATAAGGCAAGCTGGCTGGACGGGCGTCTCGCTCGCGCGATACGGCCCCGGATAATCAGCCCTTGTGCTCGTCGATATAGGTGATCGCATCCTTGACGGTGCCGATCTTTTCAGCCGCATCGTCGGGAATTTCGACGCCGAATTCTTCTTCGAACGCCATCACCAGCTCAACGATATCAAGGCTGTCTGCGCCCAGATCATCGATAAAGCTTGCATCTTCGGTGACCTTTTCGGCCTCCACGCCAAGATGCTCAACGACGATCTTCTTCACGCGATCGGCGGTCTCGCTCATGCTCTCTTCCCTCTCGTAGCATTGGGTGTTCGTATTCTTCACCGCACCTAGAACGCGGGGCCTGCCCTTGCAAGGGGGCAGCCACCACGGCGGTGCGGCCTGCGTGGTCTTGAACGGTCTAAATCGCCGCCAATCCCCGTTAAATCATCGCCATACCGCCATTTACATGGATTGTCTGGCCCGTGACATAGCCTGCTTCACGGCTGGCCAGATACGCCACGGCTGCGCCAATATCGGCCCCGTCGCCCATATGGCCCGCCGGAATCCGGGCGTTCAGTGCCGCTTTTTGTGCGTCGGGCAGACCATCCGTCATCGCGGACCGAATAAAGCCGGGCGCGACGCAATTCACGGTGATGCCCCGGCTCGCCAATTCCTGCGCCATCGCCTTTGACATCGCCGTCAGCCCGCCCTTTGACGCGGCATAATTGGCCTGGCCGGGATTACCCGTGGTGCCGACAACGGACGTGATAGAGATAATTCGGCCATGCCGCGCCTTCATCATCGGTCGCGCAGCGGCGCGCGCCAGCCGGAATGCAGCCTCCAGGTTGACGCGGATCACCTGATCCCATTCATCATCCTTCATCCGCATCACCAGATTGTCGCGCGTAACGCCTGCATTGTTCACCAGAATATCCAGCTTGCCGCCCAGCGCCTCCACCGCCTGCCCGACCAGCGCGTCAACCGCCGCCGCGTCTGACAAATCGCACGTCAGCGCCACATGATCGCCCTCCAGCGTGGCCAGGAAGGCCGAAAGCTTGTCCACATTCGACCCAGAGACGGCCAATCGCGCGCCCTGCGCAGCAAGCGCCTGCGCAATCGCAGAGCCAATCCCCCCCGAAGCGCCAGTTACAAGGGCGGTCATGCCAGTAAGGTCGAACATCAATCTTTCCTTAGATTTTGGTTCACGCAGAGGCGACAAAAACTAAATCGCCTTCGCCAATGCCTCAATGTCGTCCATCGTCACAACACTGCGCGTCTCAGCGTCTTCTACCGTGCGCTTGGCCATTGGGCCGAGCACTTTGGCACCGAATTCGACATATTCGCCCACGCCCGCTGCCTGCATTGCCAGCATCGTTTCCCGCCAGCGGACCACGCCCGTTACCTGATCGACCAGCCGGGCTCGGATTTCGTCGGGCACGGTGATCGGCGCGGCGAGCACGTTGGCGACCAGCGCGACCAGCGGGGTATCGATCCGCGCCGCCTTCAGCGCATGCAGCATCACTTCGGCGGCGGGTTGCATCAGCGCACAGTGAAACGGTGCTGATACCGACAGCATCATGCCGCGTTTCGCGCCCATGTCCTTTGCCATCGCCACCGCACGCTCAATCGCGCCGATATGGCCGGAGATGACGACTTGCCCGGCGGCATTATCATTGGCGACGGCACACACTTCGCCC
>JBBSCC010000273.1:0-2735 GCA_038250735.1 Sphingomonadales bacterium
AAGTCCAACCCGCAGCCGCCGCACTGATAAATGCCATCAGCCTTGTTATCATTATACCGCCCCGTAAAGGCGCGTTCGGTGCCTGCTTCACGCAGGACGTGGTAGGCGTCGGCCGACAGTTTGGCGCGCCATTCGGCGGCAGAAAGCGTAATATGGTCCATATCTGCCAATCTGTTACGCCGCAGCGCGCACGTCAATCGGGGAATGATCAATCCGGGTCAGCCGGGCTGCCAAATCGATCGTCACCGGAAAGCGCCGGGCGATGGCCACCAGCCACCGTGCCGCAGCCGGATTCTCCGCCGCTGACCGAATCAAGCCCGCCATTGCCAGCGGACGCATCAAGTCGCGCGCCAATTGCCGTTGAAAACCGGGTGCTGCGCCAGGGCCACCGCGCGCATAGGCTTGGGCCGCGCGGATACCGCTGGCGATGGCGATGCCCATCCCTTCACCGGCAAGCGACGGAATAACGCCCGCCTGATCCCCCAGCCGGAACATACCAGGCGTGCCCTGCCGCAAACGCCAGCCATAGGGCACGTTTGCCACGGCATCGATCCGCTCGCCGATCCGCCAGGCCAGCCGTTCGGCCAACTGTGGCGATTCGGCGGCGATCGCGTCCAGCAATTGTTCAGGCCCGCCAGCCTCGCTCAGCCGCGAACGATGCACCGCCAGACACAGGTTCCCGCTGCCGTCTTCCTGCAGGTTCAGTCCTGCATAACCACGATCAAATAAGTGCAGCTCAATCGCATTCCCCAACAACCGGTCCAGCGCGGGCGCAGGCCCCAACCGCACGCGCAGACCCAATGACGGGTCTGGCTCTTGCGCTTCGGCAGGGCGGGCAGCCCCGCGCAGATCGCGCTTACCAGTCGCCAGGAAAATCGCGTCCGCCGACAGAACGGTGCTATCGTGCAGCCGCACCCCCGCTGGCGTCCAGGCGCGCGCATCAACGCCGCGCTCCACCTTGGCCCCGGCAGCAATCGCACGCGCCACCATCACGCTATCAAGCCGGTGGCGCGATACGCCGCGTGCTGGGCGTGGCAGCGGGGCCTCTGCAATCATGCCAGCCACGAACAGCCGGGCGGTGGTCAGTTGCGCGGGGTTGAGCGCGTCAGGGTTCACCCCCAACGCTTTGAGTGAATCAAGCGTGCGCCAGCTCAGAAATCCACCACATAGCGCATCGCCGGTTGTTGGCGTCCGCTCAATCAGCAGGTGGTCCATTCCCGCACGTGCCAAGATGGTCGCGGTCGCAGCCCCAGCCGGCCCACCGCCAATAATCAGCGCTGGCGTTCGACGCATAATCTGAACGGAGAATAGCGCGTGACCTGCGCTTGATCGATCCCGGCTTCTGCCAGCAATGGTCCCCACTCAGCGGCGCGGTATGATCGCGCGACCGATAAAGTGCCATCATGTTTTACAATCGGGTGCCAGCGCATCAATGTTGCCAGAATCGGAAAACCCCAATGCGCAAAGCCGTGGCGTTCAAGATCATTGATGAACCAGCCGCGTCGCGCCTGGTTCTCCATGAACTTCAGGAACGCCACCAATTGCTCCTGCGTCATGTGGTGCGCGACCAAGCTGCTGATCACCACGTCCCAGCCGGCATCTGCATGATCGGCGTAATCGCCAGTCAGATAGCGGATCGGCAGCCCGGCGGGCGTATGCGCGTGCGCGGCCAGCGCGCTGCGGGGGTTTAGGTCAACGCCCACCAGATCAACTGCAATGTCCCGGCGCGCTGCCCAGCGGGCAATCCGGCGCAGCATATCGCCATCGCCGTATCCGACATCGAGCAGTTTGAGCTGCTTGGTCCCCCGCGTCGCACGTTCCAGGAACGCCAGCGTGGGGCGCGCCGCCATCGTTATAGCATTGACGCGAGCCAGATCAGCGACCACCGCTGCATACGTCGCCGGGTCCAGATCATCGGCGTCCATCAGCTCTTCTTCGATCGCGCGGAATTCAAGCTTGCTCATGTCGCGTGCCTGAAGCCAAAACCCTCAGCGGCCAGCCCTGGCCCGAAAGCCAGCGCCACCCCGTCGGTGATTGATGGCCCATCGATCAGGTTGGCGAGCGCAAACATCAATGTCGCTGACGACATATTGCCATAATCCGCAAGCACCCGCCGCGATGCCAACAACCGCTCCGGATTAATCGCCAGCGCGTTTTCCACCGCATCGAGGATGGATCGGCCGCCGGCATGCACCGCCCAGCCATCAATTTCGTCCGGTGCGCGCCCGCCAGTCGCCGCCCGCGCGAAATCGGGATTGGCCAAGCCTGCGGCGATACGGCCCGGCACCTCGCCGGACAAATGCATCGCAAAGCCGCTGTCGGTGATGTCCCAACGGATCAGCGCTTCGGAATCGGGCAGGGTGGTCGCAAATGGCTGGCCAAGCGCAAAGCCGCCCGGCGTGCCCGTGACCAGTGCAGCCGCAGCGCCATCGCCAAATTGCAGCATCGCGAGCAAGGGCTCAATCGTGCTGGTCTGCTGCAGGTGCAGGGTCGACAGCTCCACACACAGCACCAAAACGCGCGCATCAGGATCAGATCGCACGATGTGGCGGGCGGTGCGGATCGCGGCGACGGCGGCGTAACAGCCCATGAACCCGATCAGCAACCGCTCAACCGACGGAGCAAAGCCAAGCTGGCGGGCGATAATCTGGTCAATGCCGGGTGCAACAAAGCCAGTGCAACTGGCGACGACGAAATGGGTAATGCCGCCGATGTCAGTGCGGCTGGCGAGTTGC
>JBBSCC010000274.1:0-2720 GCA_038250735.1 Sphingomonadales bacterium
CAGGAGGAAAAGCGCGTGACTGATTGGAAGCCCGGCGATGCAAAGCGCCGCACCGATTCGATGATCCGCGTGAATCAGGCCGGTGAATATGGCGCAAGCCGCATCTATGCCGGGCAGTTGGCGGTGATGGGCGATCGCGGCCCCGCCGCGCGCGCGATTGCGGGCATGGCCGTGCAGGAAGAACGCCACCGGCTGTTTTTTGACAAGATGATGGCGCAGCGCAGCGTGCGCCCCACGGTGCTGCAACCGATCTGGGATGTGGCGGGCTTTGCGCTGGGGGCAGTAACCGCAGCGATTGGGCCGGAAGCGGCGATGGCGTGCACCGTCGCGGTTGAGACCGAAATTGATAACCATTACAGCGAACAGCTCGCGCAATTGGGCGATAGCGACCCAGATCTGTCAGCCGCGATTGCCGATTTTCAGGCCGATGAGGTTGAACACCGCGAAACCGCCCTTGCCAGCGGGGCCGAGAATGCCCCAGCCTATCCGCTGATGACCGCGGCGATCAGGCTTGGCTGCCGGGTGGCGATTGCGACGGCGAAACGGATTTGAAACTTACGGGCCGGTTGGTGCGTAATGGAGTGATGATGACGGAGATGATGCCATGCTGACAAAAGCGATCCTGGCCACAATGGCTGTGATGCTGATCCCTGCGGCGGCATCGGCGCAGCGCCCGCCGCCGACGATCATGGAACAGCCAAAGCCAAAGCCGATCGCGGATGCGCCCGAAGCGCCGGTAAACGGCGTCACCTATCTGTACAGCGCGACGCAGAAATGCCCGACGGATACTGATGGTAACGAAATTACGGTGTGCGTTCGCCGCAGCCCATCTGAGCAATTCCGTATCCCCAAGGAGCTTCGGCCTGATACGCTGAAGCCGGAGTATGAAAGCTGGGCCCTGCGCGGCAGCCAGACGGTGGCGGAAATTGGCCGTTCAGGCACTGACAGTTGTTCAACCGAAGGTGCAGGCGGCGCCACCGGTTGCGCAACCCAGGCGTTTGAGGCGGCGCGCCGGGAGAACCGGGCGCGCAAGGCGGCTCAGGCGGCGAACGGGCCAAAATAACCGGGTCGTCATTCTGCTGAACACTGGTTCCGGGGGGAACGGAAATGGCGACAATGATGGGCGGCAAATCACCCGCGGCAAAGTCGCGCTCGCCGGACGGTTTTGAGAAGTTTCTGGCGGTTGGCGCGGGTATTTTGCTGGTTTGCGTCGTCGTGGCGCTGTTGAAGGGCCAGGCATATTGGGGGCGCATCCCCCCCAATCTTTGGGTGCATCTGGGCACGATGATCATCGCGCTGGCGCTGACGCCGGTGATGTTACTGCGCCGTCGGGGTGATCGCCCGCACCGGGTGATGGGAACGATCTGGGTTGGCGCGATGATCACGACCGCCCTGGTTTCGCTGACGGTGCGTCAGGTAAATGATGGCGGTTTCAGCCTGATCCACATCCTGTCGGTATGGACGTTGCTGCAAGTGCCGATCATCTGGTGGACGGCACGCACCCACCGCGTCGAGCGGCACCGGTCGTCAGTGCGGGGCATGGTGTTGGGCGCGCTGTTGATCGCAGGCTTTTTTACCTTTCCGTTCAACCGGACGCTCGGGCAGTTCCTGTTCAGTTGATTGTGCCGCTTAAACTTGCGTCGATTCTGGTGCATCGCCGGGCGGTTCCGGTGCTGTTGTTCGCGCTTATCTGGCTGTCGTGCGCGTGGTTTGGATCGTGGGAGCTTAATCCCAATAACTCAACACGGCTGTTCGCGGCGATCTCGCTGGTGGAACATGGCGACGCAACCATCGATGAATTTGCGCCGCTCACCATCGATCGGGCGCAGTTTGGCGCGCATGTTTATACCGACAAGGCCCCCGGCATGACGCTGATGGCGCTACCGGCGGTGGCCATTGCCAATGCGGTAACGGGCGAACGATCCGCCGCCCTACCCAAGATGATCGATGATCCGGCACTTGGCCATTTCATGAAATTGCGGTTGCGGCTGGCGGCGATATTGAGTTCGGCGCTGCTGACCGGGCTGGCAGCGGTGGCTTTGTGGTCATTGGCGCGCGACATTACCGGCAATGCAAAGGCGTCGCTGGTGGCGGCGCTTGCCTATGGATTGGGCACGCCGGCCTGGGGCTGGTCCACGACGATCTTTGGCCATGCATCGGTGGCCGCATTGTTCATGATTGCGATCTGGGCAGTGTGGCGCGCGACGCAGGCTGCGCCTCGCCGGGGCATGGCGGCGCTGGCCGGGCTGGCGCTTGGCTGGGCGGTGGGGGTGGAATTTCAGGCGGTGCTGGCGGGGACGGTGATTGGCGTTTGGGCGCTATGGCGAATCCGTGCGCTGCCAGCGGGCACCCGATTGCTGCTCATGCTGACGCTGATGGGCGGCGGTGTTGTCGCTGGGCTGCCGATGATCGCGTATAATCTGGTCGCGTTCGGGGTACCGATTAAGTTCGGTTATTCAGGCGTCGTCGGGTTTGATGGCATGCAGCAGGGCTTTTTCGGGCTGACCTATCCGAAGCTGCCGGTGCTGTTTGAATTGCTGTTCGGGCCACGGCGCGGGTTGATCTGGGTCGCGCCAATATTGCTGCTGGCGCCTGTTGGGCTGATGCGCTGGTACCGGCAGCCGGGGCACCGGCCAATGGTCGTCATGGTGTTGGCGGTGGTGGCCATCATTTTGCTGATCAACGCGAGCTATTTTTACTGGGATGGCGGCTTTTCAACC
>JBBSCC010000275.1:0-2705 GCA_038250735.1 Sphingomonadales bacterium
CTGGTGATGGGCAGCACGCGCACGCCCTTGGGCAGGAAAATCTTGGCGATGGCCGTAATGTTTGAAAGCGCATCGCCCATCGGCACCAGCCGGTCGTCGGTGGGCAGGATCGTCACCCGCTTCCAGTCGAGCTTGGCCTTGGCGAGCTTTTCATAGATTGGCAGCGGGGTAGTGCCGCCGGGCAGCGCGATTACCGCTTGGCCACGCGCATCCAGCGCACTTTCGATGATGAAGGCGGCGTCGCCAGCGACGGCATCGGCCATCTCATCAGCGCTGTCATAATCCCACCACTCTATCTCGGTCATAAACGCTCCGTTGGTTCTAAATCTGGTGCCGGGAAAAAGGGGCCGGCGTGATGCTTTGGCTCAGGCGTTAGCCGTCGTGCCAGGTTGTGCCGTCGCGCTCGGTTAGCGCAACCGCGGCCGATGGTCCCCAGCTTCCGGCCGGATAAGCCTTGGGCTTCATGTCGTTGGCGGTCCAGCCAGCACGAATGCCGTCAATCCATTCCCACTGCGCCTCCACCTCATCTCGGCGAACAAACAATGTCGGGTCGCCCTCGATCAGATCAAGCAGCAGCCTTTCATAGGCAATCCGCCGCCGCGTGCCCGCAAATTCGGTGTCGAGGCTCAGGTCGAGCGGCACTTCACGCAAACGAACGCCGTCACGGTCCAGTCCCGGCTCCTTGGCCATCACCAACAGGCGGACATATTCTTCGGGCTGAAGCCGGATGATCAGCGTGTTGGGCTGCAACTTGCCACCGCGCGCTGCAAACATGGAGTGCGGCACGGGCTTGAACTCAATCGCAATCTCGGATTGGCGGGTCGGCATGCGCTTGCCGGTGCGCAGATAAAAGGGCGTGCCCTGCCAGCGCCAGTTATCGACATTGGCCTTGATCGCGACGAATGTTTCGGTGGTCGACGGGCGTTCAAGTTCGTCGGCATAACCGCGCACAATTTCGCCGCTTACCGCGCCGCCGGTATATTGGCCGGTCACGGTGAGTGCGGGCGCATCGGCGATGCTGATGGGGCGCAGCGACCGCAGCACCTTTACCTTCTCATCGCGGATCGCCGTGCCATCAAACCGTGCCGGCGGCTCCATTGCGATCAGCGCGAGCAATTGCAGCATATGGTTCTGCACCATATCGCGCATCGCGCCGGAGCCATCATAATAGCCCGCGCGCCCTTCCAAGCCGACCGTCTCCGAGATGGTGATCTGGACATTGTCGATCCCGCGCGCATTCCAGATCGGCTCGAACAAGGTATTGCCAAACCGTAGCGCTAGAATGTTCTGGACGGTTTCCTTGCCCAGATAATGGTCGATCCGGAAGGTGCGATCCTCAGGGAAAACTTCCGCCACTGCATCGTTGATCTCACGGCTGGACTCCAGATCATGCCCCAGCGGCTTTTCCAGGCCGATCCGCACGTTTGGCCCGGCAAGGGCAGCTGATTCCAGGCCCTTGATCGTCGGGCGGAACAGCGACGGCGCGGTCGACAGGAAAATGGCGAGCCCGCCCGATGTGTCACCAATTTTGTCGGCCAGCGCGCCAAAACCGTCCAACGACGACGCATCAAGCGATTGATAGAAAACGCGCTGCAGAAACGCCGCAATGGCCGCATCGTCCTTGCGGTCTGGGGGCAGGAAGCGGTTTAGCGCTGTCGCGGTGAAATCACGGTACGCGGCATCGTCCAAGGCAGATCGCGCGGTGCCGGTGATCGTCAGCCCTTCGGGCAACAGGCCGTCTGCGTGTAGCCCGTAGAGAGAGGGCAGCAACATGCGCTGCGCAAGATCGCCGGTCGCGCCGAACAGCAGCAATTTGGCAACGGGCTGGCGGGTCATGCGGGTTGGCGATTCATCTGAGGTTTCCTTACAGAATCAGGCCGAGCGTTGGCTCAATTCCGGCCATAACGTTCAGGTTCTGCACTGCTGCACCCGATGCACCCTTGCCCAGATTGTCGAGCGTGGCGATCAGCCGCGCTTGCCCGGTTTCACTATTGCCCAGGACGCGCAAGGTGAGCCGGTCAGTCCCGGCGTCATCTTCTATGCGCACCAGCGCAGCCCCATCATCGTTGTCAGCGACCCTTACAACCGGGCTGTCGCGATAGGCTTCCCGCAGCACGGTTTCGCACGTCGCGATTGTCGGGCGGCGCGGGAAGGCGTGGAGCGGCAGCGGCACCTCAACAATCATGCCGCGATAGGTATTGGCGACCGAGGGCATGAAGATGGGCGGGTGGGCGAGCCGCGCGTGTTTTTGCATTTCGGGCACATGTTTATGGGCAAGGCCCAGCGCATAGTTGCGAAGGGCGCTGGTCTCCTCGCCGCTTTCAAATTCGGCGATCATCGCCTTGCCACCGCCGGAGTAGCCGGATGCGGCATTAACGCTGAGCGCCCAATCGGCTGGCACCAGCCCGGCGCGGATCAACGGCCTGACCAGGCAAAGAAAACCGGTGGGGTAACAGCCCGGATTGCTGACGCGCGCCGCACCGGCAATCGCTGCGGCCTGGCCGGGTTCAATCTCGGGCAGGCCATATGTCCAGCCCTCTGCCGTGCGGAACACGGTGGACGCGTCGATCACCCGCGTGCGTGGATTATCGATCAACGCCGCAGCGTCGCGCGCCGCATCATCGGGCAGGCACAGAATAACGAAATCAGCATCGTTGAGTGCCTGACGACGGGCTTCGGTATCTTTGCGCGCTGATTCGTCGAGC
>JBBSCC010000276.1:0-2702 GCA_038250735.1 Sphingomonadales bacterium
AAAGGTTGCCAATGGCGCATCAGAACTGATGGTCGCCTTGTTCGGGGAGGCAGGCAAGCATGCGCGCAGCGCGGTGGGTGTCGCGGTTCTTCCGCTGGGTGCCGTTGTGGAAGTCGATGCCATTGTTCAGGTCGGTCCCGCGCCGCTGGCCGGAAGCTGATCGCACCATCATGACTGGGCGCGATCTTGTCGCGCGGCTGTCGCCGGGCGTCGCCAGCATTGCCGCTGCCGATTGGGATGCATGTTCGGGTGCGGACAATCCGTTTTTAAGCCACGCCTTTCTATCGATCCTCGAAGAATCGGGCAGCGTTTCGCCGCGCACCGGCTGGCAATCATTACCGATCGTAATTGACGGAACTGATGGCAAGCCCGCCGCGATCGCGCCAGCCTATGCCAAGGGGCATAGCCAGGGCGAATATGTGTTCGATCATGCCTGGGCCGATGCCTACCAGCGCGCAGGCGGCGAATATTATCCCAAGCTGCAAGTGGCGGTGCCCTTCACCCCCGTGCCCGGCCCCCGGTTGCTGCTGCGGGATGAAACGCTTGGCCCCGCGCTGATTGGCGCGCTGGAGGCGGTGGTGGTCAATCAGGGCCTGTCGAGCGCACACGCCACCTTTGTCAGCCCCGACCAATTGCCGCTGTTCGAACAGGCGGGCTGGCTGATCCGCGCGGGTACGCAGTTCCATTGGCGAAACGATGGCTATGCCAGTTTCGACGATTTTCTGGGCGCGCTCGCCAGCCGGAAGCGCAAGGCGATCCGTAAGGAACGCGAGCAGGCGGTGGCGGGGCTGACGATCCGGCATGTCACGGGCGCTGATCTGACCGAAGCCGATTGGGACGCGTTCTGGGTATTCTATCAGGATACCGGCGCGCGCAAATGGGGCACGCCCTACCTCAGCCGCCGTTTCTTTTCGTTATTGGGGGAGCGGATGGCAGATCGGGTGCTGCTGATCCTGGCCGAACGCGACGGCAAGCCTATTGCCGGTGCGCTGAACCTGATCGGCACGGATACGCTCTATGGCCGCTATTGGGGCGCGACCGAGGATGTGCCCTTCCTGCATTTTGAGCTGTGTTACTATCAGGCCATCGACGCGGCGATTGCGCGCGGGATGCAATCGGTGGAGGCAGGCGCGCAGGGTGAGCACAAGCTCGCGCGCGGCTATGCGCCGGTGGCGACATGGTCAGCGCATTTCATCCCTGATCCCAATTTTCGCCGCGCGATTGCCGATTTTCTGGTGCGAGAGCGCGAAGCGGTGGCCGCTGACCGGGAGTATCTGGGCCAGATGACGCCGTTCAAGCGCGCGTGAACCTTATCGTGGCGGCGGCGTCAGTTCTTCGCGGGTGAGATGGACGGCGGGCTTGCTGTGATCGATCCGGAAAACCGCGCTGGTGCCGTCACGCCATAGCGGGATCAGCCCGGCCTCAAGCTTTGGATCATAGGGCGGCGGCTGGATCAGCCAGACATAATCGAACGCATCGCGCGGAAATTTGGCCAGTGACCGCCCAATCGGCCGCCACCATTCGCGGGGGCATTGGATGTGGGTAACGATTTGCGACGGATCATGGCGAAAGCCGCGCCCGGCATTGAACCGTGTCGTCAATAATTGCGCACCGGCCATTGACCATTGATCGTTGGAATAGGCCATGCGCCGCTCCAGCGCGAGCGCGGGCAGGTGCTGCAGCCGGGTAAGGAACCACTCACTATAACAGGTTTCACCGACGAAACTGACCAGCTTGGCCCCGACGGGGATGTGCGCCAGCGCCTTTAGCTGGCGATCATAGCTTTGGTCATACTGCCAAAAGCTAACCGTTGTTGCGGCGATGCGGACAGTGAAAAAGGCCAGCCCCATCGCCGCCAGCGTGGATGCACCGCGCATCGACAATCCCTTCCGCGGCCGCAGCGCGATCAGCGCAATTGCGATCATAAACGGGGCCAGCCGCATATCGGCATAGGCAGAACCAAACACCACGCGCGGCAGCAGGATGAATACCGCCAATAGGAACAGTGCCGATAGCCCCAGGTTGCGCGAATATTCGATGTTCGGGTCGCGAAACCCCTTGAACAGGATCAGATACAGCACCGCCGTCGATGCAATGTCGAACGCCTGCCAGCGATCGCGCAGCACCATCGTCACCCAGCCGATTTTGGCGCGCCAGTTGAACCAGTCGCCGGTCTGGCCGCTCACCCCGCCGCCGCTGCGCCACACCACCATCAGCGCCATTGGCAACGCCAGCGGAAGACAACCGATACACGCACGCACCCAGGCGTTTAGCCAGCGATGCCCCAGATCATGCTGGCGGATCATCTCCGCCGAAAAGGCGAGCACCCCCAGAAACCCCCAGCCAAACGTATGGCAAACCCATAACAGGCACGACAGCGGGATGAATATGGCGGCGCGCAGCTGCAATCTGCCCAGCCGGGCAAGCCGCAACCACAGGCCAAAGGCGTTCAGCGCCAGCGCCATCGACAGCGCAAAATTGACGAAGCCGAAATGGAGCGGGAAGCAATATGCCAGCGGCAGGGCGAACAATGCCGTCGCGGGGATGCGGCCATGCACTTCGCGCGCAATCCACAGCAGTCCCGTCACGATGAGCGGCGGGATCGTCAGCACGATTAGTTTAACCGCCAGCTCCAGCCCGAAAATCGGGGCGAGCGGAATGATCAGCAGATCAAGCCCCAAATTGCCGATCAGCGACCAGTT
>JBBSCC010000277.1:0-2640 GCA_038250735.1 Sphingomonadales bacterium
CAGACTCCCAGCGAAATCGGTATGGTCCCGGTCAGTTTTCGTCGCAAAGAAGCGCTGTTCAAGGTCGGCTCGATCAGCCTGCCCCTCACTCCGCCCCTCATTCCATCGTCAGCACGATCTTCCCCACATGGTCGCCGGCTTCCATGCGGGCGTGCGCGGCGGCGGCTTCGGCGAGGGGGAAGGTCTTGTCGATCACAGGCTTCAGCTTGCCCGCGTCTACGTGTGGCCACACCATCCGCGATAACTCGTCAGCGACCATTGATTTGAAGCTCAGGTCGCGCGGGCGCAGCGTTGATCCGGTCAGCGTCAGTCGGCGGCGCATCACTTCAAATATCGGGATCGTCGCCATCAGCCCGCCCTGTACCGCGATGGAGACATGGCGACCGTCATCGGCCAGGCATTGCAGGTTGCGCGGCACATACTCCCCGCCGACCATGTCGAGCACCACCGCACAGCCCGCACCGTCGGTGAAGGCCTTTACCTCCGCCACAAAATCCTGGGTGCTGTAATTAATCGCATGCGCGGCCCCCAGCGCAATTGCTGCCGCACATTTATCATCCGACCCCGCGGTCACGATCACCGTCAGGCCAAAAATCGTGCCCAGCGCAATCGCCATCGTGCCAATGCCGCTGGTGCCGCCGTGCACCAATATCGTGTCGCCCTCAGCCGCATAGCCGCGCTCAAACACATTGGTCCACACGGTGAACAATGTTTCGGGGATCGCCGCAGCTTCTATCATTGACAGCGCGGCGGGCACGGGCAGGCAGGTGCCAATCGGCGCGACAGCATATTCAGCATAGCCCCCGCCGCCCACCAGCGCGCAGACCGGCTGGCCCAGCATCTCGCGTTCAACCCCTGCGCCCAGCGCCACCACCGTCCCCGCCAGTTCCAGCCCCAGAATAGACGGCGCGCCGGGCGGCATCGGGTACATTCCCTTGCGCTGAAGCACATCAGGCCGGTTCACCCCGGCGGCGGTAACGCGGATCAGCACTTCGCCCGCACCAGGCACTGGCACCGGGCGAATTACCGGCACCAGCACCTCTGGCCCACCCGGAGCAGCCGGATCGATCGCCGTCATCGTTGCTGGCACGGTATCTGGCATCGCGTCGGGATTAGCGCTCATGGATATCGTTGCCTTGCCAAGTGTTCGGTCAAAAAGCCCTCAAGGCCTTATTGACACGCCGGTCGTGCGGGTCAACGTTACGCAGATGGAGCCCGACGAGAATTTGCCGCGTCGGGCGAGCGATCCGCTGGATGCGCTTGCCCGACTGGAGCTCGACCCGTTTTCGGTCGAGGAACTGGAGGCGCGCATTACCGCGCTGACCGCAGAAATCGCGCGCACCCAGCAACATTTGTCAAAAGCCGTTAACCATCGCGCAAGCGCTGATGCGTTATTCCGGCGATGATGCAGCAACCGCTCCTGGGGATAATCCTCAATACCCTGTTCGGGGCGCGATTTTGTCAAGTGCTTGATGCGGGGGCGGTGCCCTCCAACATAGCTGGAAAGGGTCGTCCCATGACGACCTGTTTGGAGTAGACGATAATGCCTTCTTTCGCATCCGCGCTTGAGACGACCCTGCACAAGGCACTCGAAGCCGCCTCATCGCGCCGCCATGAATATGCGACGCTTGAACATCTTTTGCTCGCGCTGGTCGATGATGAGCATGCCAGCAAAGTGATGGCATCATGCGGCGTCGACTTGGGCGAGCTAAAAAATGCCGTCGCGCATTATCTGGATACGGAACTTGAGGCGCTGAAGGTGGAACAGGCCACTGATCCGTCGCCGACCAGCGGCTTTCAGCGCGTGGTGCAGCGCGCCATTCTCCACGTCCAGTCATCAGGTCGCGACGAAGTGACCGGGGCCAATGTGCTCGTCGCGCTGTTCAGTGAACGCGAAAGCTATGCCGTGTATTTCTTGCAACAGCAGGACATGAGCCGGCTCGACGCGGTGAGCTTCATCAGCCACGGCGTTGGCAAGGGCGGCACGCCCACCGAAGCCGCATCGCCCAAGGGTGCCGAAGAGGAAAAGCCCGCCAAGCAGGACGGCAAGGCCAAGGGCGAAAGCGCGCTGAAGCAATTCTGCGTCGACCTCAACGAAAAGGCCCGCAAGGGGAAAGTCGATCCGCTGATCGGCCGCCATGCAGAGGTTGACCGGACGGTGCAGATCCTGTGCCGCCGCAGCAAGAACAACCCGCTTTATGTCGGCGACCCCGGCGTGGGCAAAACCGCGATTGCCGAAGGGCTGGCGCGCAAGATCATCGAAGGCGATGTGCCTGAAGTGCTGAAGCCTGCCGTCATCTACTCGCTCGACATGGGCGCGTTGCTGGCGGGTACGCGGTATCGCGGTGATTTTGAGGAGCGGCTGAAGGCGGTTGTCAACGAGCTGGAAAAACTGCCCGACGCGATTCTGTTCATCGACGAAATCCACACCGTCATCGGTGCAGGCGCGACGAGCGGCGGGGCGATGGATGCATCGAACCTGCTCAAGCCGGCGCTATCGGGCGGCACGATCCGCTGCATTGGCTCGACCACCTACAAGGAATTCCGCAACCATTTCGAAAAGGATCGCGCGCTGCTGCGCCGGTTCCAGAAGATCGACGTTAACGAACCGACGATTGAGGACACAATCAAAATCCTGAC
>JBBSCC010000278.1:0-2632 GCA_038250735.1 Sphingomonadales bacterium
GACCTAGAGCCGCAACAACGGAGGCCAATATGCTGCGCAACATGATGTTTTACGGGATCATCGCCGGGGTGATCGTTGCCATCCCCACATTTGGGCTGACGGTGTCACTGAAAGATCATCCGCCGGAGCAATTCGGCATGCTGATCGGCTATACCATCATGCTGGTGGCGTTGAGCGCGATCTTTATGGCGATCAAGCGGCAGCGCGATATTGATGGAGGCGGCGTGATCCGTTTTTGGCCAGGCTTTGCGCTGGGGCTTGGCATCAGCGCGATTGCCGGCATTTTCTATGCGATCAGTTGGGAGGCGGCGCTAGCCGTTACCGGCATGGATTTTGCCGGCGATTATGCGCGGTACTTGATCGATCAGCAAAAGGCAGCCGGCATCAGCGGCGCCAAGTTGGCGAAATTCGTCGCCGAAATGGAGGCGTTCAAGCAGCAATATGCCAATCCTTTATGGCGCCTGCCGATGACCTTTGCGGAGATTTTTCCGGTGGGCGCGCTGGTTTCTCTGGTGTCGGCCGGGCTGCTTCGGAACAGCCGGTTTTTGCCCGCCCGGCAATAGCGCCTCAATAAAAGTCGCGCGACTTCGGAATGACGCGCACGTCGCGCGGGCGGTGGGGATTGATGGTCGCCCACGATTGCGGCACAGCATTTTCATGACGGTATTTGGTGGCATGGAAGCGAACGCGCGCGCTGGCGGGGTGACGGTGTGACAGCCAAAACAAAAGCGCTGCCGTTTGCGCTCAACCCTGCGCTCGACGCCAAAGCGCTGGCGAAGCAGTTCCGGGAATCGGGCCGCATCCATATTGCCGGGCTGCTTGATCCGGCTTCGGCGGACGCCATGCACGCGCAACTGCGGGCGCGAACCGATTGGAATCAAGTGATCAACTCGGGGGAGCGCCTTGTCGAACTAACGCGCCCGACGCGGGCGGGGTTAAGTGCAGAGCAGCAGGCCGATCTCGATAACGCAGTCTATGCCGGGGCCCGGGCAGGCTTTCAATTTCGGTATGAATCGATCCGGGTGCCTGATGAACCAACGCTGCGGGCGACCAGTAATGATCCTCTGGCGGCATTTGCTACCTGGCTGTCGCAAGGCGCGGCGCGAGATTTTCTGCGGGTGGTAACGGGAGAGCCGAAGATCGCCTATGCCGATGCGCAGGCGACCGCTTATTCGCCGGGCGATTTCCTGACCGGGCATGATGATGCCGTGCCCGGCAAGCACCGGATGGCAGCCTATGTTTTTAACCTGACGCCAATCTGGCGACCCGAATGGGGCGGGCTGCTGGTGTTCCATAATGCCGATGGTGTGTCAGTCGACGGCTTTTCGCCCGTGCATAATGCGCTGAACCTGTTCCGCGTCCCCCAAATGCATAGCGTAAGCGAGGTAACGCGCGCCGCCGCTTATCGCCGCTACGCCATTACCGGTTGGCTACGCAGCCAAGGCTGAGGTTGCGCCCCCGGCCTCATCAATGAAAGTCGCGCGACTTCGGCATGACGCGCACGTTGCGGGGGTGGCCGCCGCCGGGGCGGTGGCGGTTGGACATGGATCGCGGGTGCGGCGGGTGATCAAATTCATCGGCGCGGGATCGTTCAACCGGCGTGTCGCCGCGTTCTGACAGGGTATCGAGCATCTCGGTCCGGTCGATGATCCGGCTGGCCATCAGGTGGACGACGCCCTCAATACTGTGCTGAACCTGCCCTTCGACCAGCATCAGCCGCGATCCCATCACCTGTCGCCGGTAGATTTCAAACTGGCGGGCCCACAGCACGACATTGGTGACGCCGGTTTCATCCTCAATCGTGATGAAGATCGCATTGCCCTTGCCCGGCCGCTGGCGGACCAGCACAATCCCGGCGGTGCGCACGCGCGCGTCGTTTTTGGCGGTGGTGGTTTCGGCACAGCTCAGCACGCCCTCCGCCCGCAATTCTGCGCGCAGGAACGCCATCGGATGCGCCTTTAGCGACAATCGCGTCATCTGGTAATCGGCAACCACATGCTCGGCGGCGGACATGGCGGGCAGCGCCGCATCAGCCTCTTCCCCCAGTTCGCGCGCGCGGGCGGCAGCGAATAAAGGCAACTCGCCTGCGGGCGTGCGCCGCACTTCCCACAGCGCCTCACGCCGGTTCAGCGCGATGGAGCGGAACGCATCAGCATCCGCCAGCAACCGCAGCGCGCGTTGCGGCAGGTGCGCGCGGTGGGCGATATCCTCAATCGAGGTGAACGGGGCTTGCGCGCGGGCCAGGGCGATTGCATCGGCCCAGTCATGCCGGAACCCGGTGATCTGGCGAAAGCCAAGGCGGAGCGCGTGGGGGTAGCTGCCACCTAGCCTTATGCCTTTATCGTCACCCCGGACTTGTTCCGGGGCCCACTTTGCCACAGGCGCAGCCGGTGTTTGGGGGGCGGTAGGCCCCGGAACAAGTCCGGGGTGACGGCTATTGTTGCGGTAGGCTTCCAGCCCATTATCCCACCCACTCGCCGCCACATCGATGCCGCGCACCGCAACGTCATGTTCGCGCGCATCACGCACGATCTGGGCCGGCGCGTAAAAGCCCATTGGTTGCGAATTCAGCAGCGCGCAGGCGAAAACCGCCGGGTGGTGGGATTTGATCCACGACGACACATACACCAGC
>JBBSCC010000279.1:0-2592 GCA_038250735.1 Sphingomonadales bacterium
CCGCTGACGGCGGTGGTGACGTCTCCGGTAGCCAGATCATGACGCTCGATCGCGAAGATGCCGGCGTTGGAATCCTGCGCGTATTCAAACGTGTTCCCCGGCGTGGTGTTGCGGGTGTAATAAATCGCAGCTCCATCGGGGGCGAAGACCGGCTCGCCCAGTTCTTTTTGCAGGCGTTCGTTGGCGCGCTCAACCACCTGCACTCCGCCGCCGCCGCTGACGTGGTACATCCAGATTTCACCCGTCCCGGCCGAGCGTTCCGTGGTGAAGTGCTTCTTGGCCGCAATGAACCGCCCGTCGGGCGACCAGGTCGGCTGATTGAGGAGACGAAAGTCTTCCTTGGTCACCTGCCGCTTGTCGCTGCCATCGGCGTTCATCACCCAGATATTGTCGCCGCCTGCGCGGTCTGAAGTGAAAGCGATGCGCGTGCCATCGGGCGAGAAACGCGGCTGCACGTCCCACGCAAGGCCATCGGCAATCCGCTTCGGTGTCCCGCCGGAAATCGGCATTGTGTAGATATCGCCGAGCAGCGTGAAGGCGAGCGTCTGGCCATCGGGCGACACGTCGACATCCATCCACGTGCCTTCGTCAGTCTTGATCGGCACCTGCTTGATGGTCGCACCCTTAGGCGCCTCAACGCTCCACGATGCATCGTCCATTTTGGCGCTCTTGCCCTTGGTCTGGGCCGAGAGCGGGCCAGAAAACGGGATAGCAATGCAGGCGGCCCCGGCGAGCAGGGTGGCGGCGATATGGCGCATGGAAATGTCTCCTCTGTTGGCGCGGGAGACTAGCGGGGCGAAACGATATTGCTAGGGGGTGGAGCGTCGTTGGTCGATTAGGGACGGGCGACAAGACGAGGACGGCCATTGCTGCGCACCATTACCAACAATTTTGCTCCGCTGACCGTGCTGGGCGTGGCTCTCGCGTGGTTTTTCCCGGCGGGGTTTACGTGGATGACCGACGGGCGGATCGCTGTTGCAGGCCAGCCGCTGCTCAGCCTCGCGCTGGGCGTGATCATGCTGGCAATGGGCCTGACGCTGACCTTCGATGATTACCGCAAACTGGCCGCCGCACCGCGTGCGCTGGTGGTCGGGGTGGCGTTGCAATTTGCGGTGATGCCGCTCGCGGGGTTTGCAATTGCGCGCGCGCTGGCACTGGAGCCGGGGATGGCGGTCGGACTGATCCTCGTCGCCTGTTGCCCCGGCGGGACGGCGTCGAACATCGTCACCTTCCTCGCGCGCGGCAATGTCGCGCTGTCGGTGGTGATGACGATGGCTTCGACGCTGGTTGCCGTGGTGCTGACCCCGCTGCTGACCGGCTGGCTGGCGGGGACCTATGTGGAAATCGACCGCTGGAACCTGCTCACCAACATGATCGCTATCGTGCTTTTGCCGGTGGTGCTGGGGACGCTGCTCAACCGCCTGTTCCCGCGCGCGGCGGAGCGGGTCAGTGTGGTCTTGCCGCTGGTTGCGATTGTGCTGGTGATCCTGATTGTCGGCGGGATTGTCGGCGGGGCCAAAGCGCAGATTGCGCAGCACGCGGGCGTGCTGCTGCTGGCGACATTCCTGCTGCACGTCATAGGCTTTGGGCTGGGATACATGCTGGCGCGCCTGCTCGGGCTGGACGTTATCGCAGCGCGCACCATCTCAATCGAGGTCGGGATGCAGAACTCCGGCCTCGGCTCTGGCCTCGCCAAGACCCCCGCCTTCGCCGCGCAATTCGCCGATTTGCAACAAGCCGCGCTTGCCCCGGTGCCAGCAGCGATTTCAGCGGTGTGGCACGTGCTGATCGGGAGCCTGCTGGCCGGATGGTGGCGGCGGAGAGGTTAAAGGTCACGGCCAGTGCGATTGGCTATACCTGCTTTGCCGGGCCGCCGAGGAACAGTAGGAACCAGAGTAACCAGCCAATGGACAAGAATACACCGACCATTCCCACAAGATGAAGCAATTCGAACACCTCGCCTTGCTTGTTTTGCGTAAACCCGAAGAGGCTCATTAATGCGGAAAAAGCAAGGGTGGGCGCTGCTAGACCCTGCAAGCGATCAAGGGCTTGCGCTCTGTTCCAAATGAAGATGGCCAATGCGGGCAAGAACATCAGGCCAGCCGCGACATCGGATGCTAACCCGAAGCGCTTCAGCAGGACCATCAGCAGTACACTCGGCCCAAACAACAAGGCGAAGAGATATTGCCGGTTAACCGCTGCAAATCGGCCCTTCGCTTTCACCCGTACATCCCCCGCTTCGGCCCCAGATACCCGAACAAATACGCCCCCACCTTGCGCATCTGGATCTCCTCCGAGCCCTCGGTGATCCGGTAGCGGCGGTGGTGGCGATAAATGTGTTCGAACGGCTTGTGCCGCGAATAGCCGATGCCGCCGTGGACCTGCATCGCCCGGTCCGCCGCCTCGCAGACCAACCGGTTCGCCCAGTAATTGCACATCGAGACCTTGTCCGAGATGGTGCGTTCAATCTCCTCGTGGGGCATATTGTCCATTTCCCACGCGGTCTTGAAGATCAGCAGCCGCAGCATTTCTGCCTGCGTCGCCAGCTCCACCAGCGGGAACTGGATCGCCTGATTGCGGGCGAGCTCCTCG
>JBBSCC010000280.1:0-2570 GCA_038250735.1 Sphingomonadales bacterium
CTGCCGCCCCCCGCCCCGCCCGCCCGCTGCGGCGGCCTGGCGATACCCCCCGCCCCCCCCCTACTGGGGTGGGGTTGGGGGTGGGGGGTGTCTCATGGAGCACGGCGCTTGGGGACAACCCCCACCCCAACCCCTCCCCAGAAGGGGAGGGGCACGGAATTGCTGCGAAGTTCCAGGGCCCGCGCATACAGCGCCTTGCGGTCCAGCCCCAGCTTCTTGGCGACCTCGCTCGCGGCCTGGCCCGTCGACAGGCGGGTGAGTGCCTCGGCCAGTGCTGCATCACCGTCGGCGGCGCTGGCGGCTTCAGGCGGGCCGGGGGGGGCGACGACCACCACAATTTCACCCTTGGGCGGGGCATCGGCATAGCGGGCGGCAAGGCTGGGCAGGGTGCCCGTTACCGCTTCCTCGAAATGCTTGGTAATCTCGCGCGTTACCGCAGCCTCGCGATCTCCCAGCCCCTGCGCCAGCGCGGCGAGTAGCGCGCCCAGTCTCGGACCCGATTCGTAGATCACCAGCGTGGCGCGCACCCCGGCAATCTCCGCAATCGCCTCTGCCCGTGCATGCTGTTTGGGCGGCAGGAAGCCTAGGTACAGGAACCGGTCCGTCGGCAACCCCGCCAGCGTCAGCGCTGCCACTGCCGCGCAGGGGCCGGGCACGGTGACGACATTATGCCCCGCCGCGCGGGCATCGCGCACCAGCTTGTACCCCGGATCGGAAATCAGCGGCGTCCCGGCATCAGACACCAACGCCACTGCCTCTGTCGCCATGCGTGCAACCAAACCGGGCCTAACCTGTTCGGCATTATGGTCGTGATAGGGCGTCATTGGTCGTTTCACGCCGATATGGTTCAGCAGCTTGCCCGTCACGCGACTGTCTTCAACCGCGATTATCGCGGCATTCGCCAGAACATGCGCGGCACGCGGTGATAAATCACCGAGATTGCCGATCGGGGTGGCAACGATATAGAGACCGGGCAAGAGTTCAGCGTTCATCGGGGATCGTCATGGCAGAGGCAGTAAGCAAACCGCAACTGGGCAAAGCGCAAAGGCTGGTTGGCCGTTTGCGCAACATCGCTTTGGCGGCAGGCGCGGCGATGGTGCTGGCGGGCTGCCAGACGGTGGTGCCACGCGGCCCTGTTCAGCCGGTCAACCGCCCGGCCGCAACGCGCCCGGTGCAGGCGGTGCAACCCCGCGTCGATGCTGGCATTCCGCAGGATGTGGCGCGGCAGCGCGTTGCGCTGCTGGTGCCGCTAACCGGGGGCAATGGCGGCGTTGGCCAGTCGATTGCCAATGCTACGCAGCTTGCCGTGCTGGATACTCGGAATGATCGTATCCGCATCACAAATTACGATACCAATCTGGGTGCCGCAGCGGCGGCGCGCCGCGCGATTTCGGATGGGAACAAGCTGATTCTTGGGCCATTGCTGGCTGATGATGTGCGCGCGGTTGCGCCAATTGCGCGGGCGGCGGGTGTGCCGCTGATCGCGTTTTCAAACGATACCAGCGTGGCTGGCGATGGCAGCTATGTCATGGGCTATGCCCCGGCCGAATCGATCGCCCGGGTGGTTTCCTTTGCGCGCGGCAAGGGGCTGACGAGCTTTGCCGGGCTGGTGCCCAACGGGCTGTACGGCGAACGCGCCTCCACCGCATTGCTGCGCGCTGTAGAGGGTGAAGGCGGGCAGGTGGTGACGCTGCAAACCTATGATCGCGCACCGGGATCAATCACCGCCGCGATCACCCGCATGGCCAAAAATTCATCCTATCAGGCGGTGCTGATCGCCGATAACGGCGGTACGGCGGCGGTTGCCGTGCCCATCCTGCGCAAAAATGGCGGCGCGACCGCGCAGATTCTGGGTACTGATTTGTGGAATTCGGAAAGCTCAATCACCAGCGCGCCCGCGCTGAACGGCGCGTGGTTCGCCAGCGTATCGGACAATCTTTACCGGCAATATGCAGTTAAATACCGTGCGCGCTTTGGTGTGGCACCTTACCGGCTGTCGAGCCTAGGCTATGATGCGGTGCTGCTCACGGTGCGGATCATGCGCGATTGGGCAATTGGCGCGCCTTTCCCGGTTAACCGGCTGGATGATCGCGGCGGTTTTGCGGGCATCGACGGCGCGTTCCGCTTTGGGCGTGACGGCGTGGCCGAACGCGCGCTGGAAGTGCAGGAAATCCGGGCGGGCGCAACGACGGCGGTGTCGCCAGCACCGACGGGGTTCGCGCGGTAGCGAGTGGGTTCGGGGGTTCACCAACGGTGATCGTCACCCCGGACGTGTTCCGGGGCCCACAGAGCTGCAAATGCAACATTTGTAGCTTGTTATCGACGGTGGGTGCCAGAACAAGTCCGGCATGACGAAGGATCAATGGGCCTCGATCCCCCCATCACCCAATCAGCGCGGCGATCACTGCGTTCAGCACTGGCATCCCTGCGTCGGTCGCGCGCAGCCGGTGGCCTTCGCGCACAATCAACCCCTCAGCCTCCAGCAGCGTCGCAGCCCGTGCATCGACCACGGCTTCCACATCGCGCCCGCCCAGCGCAGCAATCCGCGCCAGATCAACGCCCTCGCGCAG
>JBBSCC010000281.1:0-2527 GCA_038250735.1 Sphingomonadales bacterium
CGCCGCGCGCATGACGTGGAAGGTGCCGAGCGTGTCGATCTCGAGCACCGATTTGAAGCCATTGGGAGAGAGCCCGGCGGCGGGGACCGGAAAATTGCCCGCCGCGCCCGATATGAGCACGTCGATCGTGCCGCGTTCGGCCCTGAAATGCTCGATCGCGGCTTTGACCGCATCGAAGTTCCGGACGTCGAGGCTGTAGCCGAGCGCCTGTTTCTCGCCGTGGAGTGCTGCGACAGCGGCATCGACCTTGTCCTGGCTGCGGCTGGCGACCGCGAGGTTGGCACCGGCGCGCGCAAAGGATTTGGCGATGCCCAGGTTGATGCCTGATGTGCCGCCAAAGACGATGACGTTCTTGTTGGTGAAATCGAATGGCATTTGGCACTCCTCCCCTGTTTTCTCCCTCTCCCCTTGTGGGAGAGGGTTGCGCAGACTTGGCAGCTTGCTGCCTAGTCGTAGCTGGGTGAGGGGTAGGCAACGCCAATGTTACGCCCAGTCCGTCACCCTCATCCAACCTCCGCTAGGCGGCAAGCCGCCAAGCTGCGGTATCCTTCTCCCATCAAGGGAGAAGGTTTATCCGTCCACCCGCACCACCTTCACCAGCACCGTCCCCTCGCTCACCTGCGCGCCAGCGGTGGCGTTCAGTTCCTCCACCGTCCCATCGAACGGCGCGGTCAGGCTGTGCTCCATCTTCATTGCTTCAAGCGTCAGGAGCCGCTGGCCCTTGGTGACGCTATCCCCCGCCGCAACATCGACGGCGGTAACGCGCCCCGGCATGGGGGAAAGGATCGCGCCGTCGGCGGCGGTGGCGGTGTTTCCCGGATCGGATCGGCTTTCGGTGAGCACGAAGGTGTTGCCATTCTCAGACACCAAATAGCCTTCGTCCTCGACGGTTACGTAGAGACTGTCGTTGGGTGCTATTTCCGCGAACTTGACTTCATAATGTTGCTTGCCATCCGTCAGTCTAAGCAGCGTTGGCTTGGGATCGGCATTGGATCGAAAACCGCGCAGCCAACTCCACGCTGAAGGCGGGCGGTCGATGTAGGTGTCACGCGTCGTTGCTGAATTTCCACCAAGCGCGCGATCCACGACCACCGACGCGACGGATTGAAGCGCATGCTCCGTTGGTTGGCTATCTGGAATAAGATCATCGATCTTGCGTGCAATCAGTCCGGTATCGAGGTTGCCGTCGTTGAAATCTGGTTCACCGAGCAGGTTGGCCAGAAACTGTGCGTTACATTTGACCGGCCAGCATTGGACGCTTTCACAGATATCCGACAAATTGTGGATCGCTTCAGATCGGCTGTTTGCGTGGGTAACGAGCTTGGCGATCATCGGATCGTAGAATGGCGAGATTTGATCACCTTGTTGCACGCCAGTTTCAATACGGCTGCGCCGATCGCGCCTTAACCCGTAGAGCTGAAAATGCTTGAGCGGGCCGGTCGACGGTAAAAATCCAGCGGCCACATCCTCCG
Organism: Sphingomonadales bacterium; assembly: GCA_038250735.1. Taxonomy (GTDB): domain Bacteria; phylum Pseudomonadota; class Alphaproteobacteria; order Sphingomonadales; family Sphingomonadaceae; genus Sphingomonas. Next base: position 1,473 of record JBBSCC010000281.1, read on the forward strand.
CATACAACCTAGCCTCAATCGCCCAACCATTGATACTCAGCTCATCCTGCCGCTTGGGCAGCACCTCCCCGCTCGCCACGCGCAGCTGCCATTCGACCAGATCGACGCCGGTGATTTCCTCGGTCACCGGGTGTTCCACCTGAAGCCGCGTGTTCATTTCCATGAACCAGATGCGGTCGGCGCGCAGGCCTTCGCTGGCATCCGCTATGAACTCGATTGTGCCCGCGCCGACATAGTCCACCGCCTTGGCCGCGCGCACGGCGGCGGCGCATAATTCCTCGCGGGTTTCCGGCGACATGCCCGGGGCAGGGGCTTCCTCGATCACCTTTTGGTGGCGGCGCTGGAGCGAGCAATCGCGTTCGAACAGGTGGACGACATTACCGTGCGAATCGCCGAACACCTGCACTTCGATGTGGCGGGGTGACAGGATGTATTTCTCGATTAGCACCCGGTCGTCGCCAAAGCTGCTCGCCGCCTCACGCTTGCAACTGGCGAGTGCGTCGGCGAAATCAGCGGCGGATTCCACGCGGCGCATGCCCTTGCCGCCGCCGCCCGCAACCGCCTTGATCAGCACCGGATAGCCGATCTTGCCCGCCTCCGCTGCCAGCACATCGGGCGATTGATCCGCGCCCAGATAGCCCGGCGTCACCGGCACGCCTGCCGCGATCATCCGTTCCTTGGCGGCATCCTTCAGGCCCATCGCGCGGATACTGTCGGGGCGGGGGCCGACCCAGATCAGCCCGGCATCGATCACGCTTTGCGCGAAATCCGCATTCTCGCTGAGGAAGCCATAGCCGGGGTGGATCGCCCCCGCCCCCGTCGCCTTTGCCGCTGCGATGATCTTTTCGCCCACCAGATAGCTTTCGCGCGCCGGCGACGCGCCGATATGCACCGCCTCATCCGCCTGGCGCACATGCAGCGCCTTGGCATCGGCATCCGAATAAACCGCCACCGTCCGCACCCCCATCGCCCGCGCGGTGCGGATGATGCGGCAGGCAATCTCGCCGCGATTGGCGATGAGGAGGGATTTGATCATGCGCTTTTTACATCCGGTA
>JBBSCC010000282.1:0-2511 GCA_038250735.1 Sphingomonadales bacterium
ATCGAATGGCGACCGTCGTCTTGTCATCATAAAGCTGCAGCCGCACCTCGCCCAGCTCAAGCGCGTCGATCGAGCTGCGCAGCTTGTCGAGCGAGGGTTCGGCCTGGAACTTCTCCTCGATCATCAGCCCGCCGACAAAATCGACGCCCAGGTTCAGCTTGAACACGAATACCGTGGCCAGCGCGATGATCGACAGCAATGTCGTCAGCCCGAACGCCCAATAGCGCAGGCGGACAAAGCCGATATTGGTGTTGTCTGGAACAAGTTTCAGCAGGCGCATGTCTTTATCCGCCGATCAAATGTTGATTTCGCTGGGGCGATTTTTGCGCACCCAGAGCACGACGAGCATGCGTGTGAACGTAACAGCGGTGAACACCGATGTGATGATGCCGATCAGCAGCACAACGGCAAAGCCCTTTACCGGGCCAGAGCCCAGCAGCAGCATGATGACGCCCGAAATACCGTGCGTCATGTTCGCTTCAAAGATGGTGCGGCTCGCTTCTTTATAGCCAAGCTCAACCGACTGGATCACGCTGCGCCCGCGCCGCCGCTCTTCGCGAATACGCTCGTTGATCAGCACGTTGGCGTCGACCGCAGTACCAATTGTCAGCACAAACCCGGCAATGCCCGGCAGGGTCAGCGTGCCATTCAACAGCGCAAGCACGCCGATGATCACCAGAATGTTGATGACCACCGCGATGTTCGCATACACGCCAAACCGGCCATAAGTGACAAGCATGAACGCGATCACCGCAAACGCCGCAATCACTGATGCGGTGATGCCGTATCGGATTGAATCGGCGCCCAGATCAGGCCCAACGGTGCGTTCCTCCACCACTATCAGCGCAACGGGCAGTTTGCCGGAGCGCAGCGCGATGGCGAGCTGGTTGGCAGATGCAACCGTGAAACTGCCCGATATGGAGGCGGTGCCGCCCAGGATCGGTTCGTTGATATTCGGGGCAGAGATCACCTTGTTATCAAGGATAATCGCAAACGGCTTGCCGACATTTTCCTGGGTGATGCGCGCAAATTTGCGGCCGCCCTGGCTGTCAAATGTGATGACAACATCGGGTTCATTGGTCTGGGAGTTATTTCCCTGCACCGCGTTGATCAATTGATCGCCGGAAATGATCACCGAACGCTTCACGGCAATCGAAGCGCCGCCTTCTGTATACGGCAGCACCTGGCTGCCGGGCGGGGCGATGCCCTTGGCCACTTCGGCAGGATCAGCGTTCAGGTCGACCAGTTTGAATTCCAGCTTGGCGGTTTTGCCCAGCAAATCCTTCAGCGCCTGCGGATCTTGTAGGCCGGGCACCTGCACTACGATGCGGTTGGCACCCTGGCGAATGATTGTCGGTTCGCGGGTGCCGAGTTCGTCGATACGGCGGCGAACAACCTCGGTCGCATCGGCCATCGCGGTATCAATGGCCTGGGTTAGCCCGGCATCGGTTTGGGTCAGCACGAAACGCTGGCCGTCGACCACTTCGATAGTCCAGTCGCGCTGACCGGTCAGCCCCGCGCCATTGGTAAGCGGCAGCAGGCGTTCGCGCGCTTCATCCACCTGCGTTACATCGCGGAGCAAAAAGCTTAATTTGCCGCCGCGCGTGGAGATATCACCAATGCTGATCTTGGGGCTGCCGCGCCGCATTTCGGTCGCCACGGTATCGCGCATCTGTTCAATCCGCGATGCGGCAACATCGGCAGTTTCTGCTTCAAGCAGCAAATAGCTGCCGCCCGCCAGATCGAGCCCGAAATTGATGCGTGGCAAACTGACGCCCAGATTTTTCGTCATGCTTTCGGGCACGAAACTGGGCACCGCCAGCAACATCAGCGCGGCCAGAAAGCCGAGGATCGAAGCAACCTTCCAGCGCGGGAAATCGAGCATATCGGTGCTCAGTCGTTCGCAGGTTTGCCGGCACCGCTGGATGCGATGGCGGCCAGCGTTGCCTTGACGATTTTTACCTTAACGCCGGTGGCAATCTCTACCTCGACGATGCGGTCATCAACCTTGATGACCTTGCCGACGATGCCGCCAGCGGTCGTTACCTCGTCGCCCTTTTTCACCGCATTCACGGCATCCTGCAGCTTCTTCATCCGCTGTTGCTGCGGGCGGATCAGCAGGAAATAGGCGAGCGGCAACAGCAGCAGATACGGAATGATCAGCGCGATCGATCCACCGCCATCTGCGGCGGCACCTGCGGTCTGGGCAAAAGCGGGAGGTACGATCATGAACGTCCTGAACTGGCTGATGTGGCGCGGCGGATCGACGGCCTACAAGCGGCGCGCGCTATCATCATCGGGTGGTGGGTGCAACTAGCGCCGCACGATAGCGGCCGGGTTCAGCCGCGCATCAACCCGGTAAAGGCGGCCGCGATCCAGCGATGGGCAGCACGAATTGCGGGCAGGCGCCGCACATCGCGGTGCGTAAGCAGCCAGACCGGGCGTGGTGGCAACTGAAAGGCAATCGGCAAGCGGGTTAGCCCCGCGCGCTGCGCAAACAGCACGGGCAAC
>JBBSCC010000283.1:0-2441 GCA_038250735.1 Sphingomonadales bacterium
AGGCGCGCTCATCACATCCTCGATTCTTGTTATTTCACCCCGCTTACCGCAAGCTTTGCCAGCCGTCATTCACCCCGCGCTGCAAATCGCGTATAACACCGCGTATGGCGGGACGAACCGACACCCGTTGCCGATGGAAAGAACGCATGTCCGACGAATTTTACCGCATCAAACGCCTGCCTCCCTATGTCATCGCCGAAGTGAATGCGATGCGGGCGGCGGCGCGCGCAGGCGGAGAGGACATTATCGATCTGGGCATGGGCAATCCTGATCTGCCGCCACCCGATCATGTCATCGAAAAACTGTGCGAGGTGGCGTCGAAGCCCGATGCCCATGGCTATTCGGCATCGCGCGGGATTCCGGGCCTGCGCAAGGCACAGGCAAATTATTATGCTCGGCGCTTTGGGGTCGAGCTTGATGCCGATAGCGAAGTCGTGGTGACAATGGGGTCCAAGGAAGGCCTTGCCAGCCTTGCCACCGCCATCACCGCGCCGGGTGATGTGGTGCTGGCCCCCAACCCCAGCTACCCCATCCACACCTTTGGCTTCATCATTGCCGGTGCGACGATCCGCGCGGTGCCGACCACGCCCGATGAGCGCTATTGGGAAGCGCTGGAACGCGCGATGAACTTCACGGTGCCCCGGCCATCCATTCTGGTGGTCAATTACCCGTCAAACCCCACTGCCGAGACGGTTGATCTGGCCTTTTACGAACGACTGGTGGCCTGGGCGCGCGAGAACAAGGTGTGGGTGATATCTGACCTCGCCTATTCCGAGCTTTATTTTGACGGCAAGCCGACCACGTCGATCCTGCAGGTGAAGGGCGCGAAGGACGTTGCGGTTGAATTCACCAGCCTGAGCAAGACCTATTCAATGGCCGGGTGGCGGATCGGCTTTGCGGTGGGCAACCAGAAACTGATTGCCGCGATGACGCGGGTGAAATCCTATCTCGATTACGGTGCATTCACGCCCATCCAGGCCGCTGCATGTGCCGCGCTGAACGGCCCGCAGGATATCGTCGAGCGCAACCGCGAGCTTTACCACAAGCGCCGCGACGTGATGGTTGAAAGCTTTGGCCGCGCCGGGTGGGACATTCCACCGCCGCGCGCATCGATGTTTGCGTGGACACCGCTGCCGCCTGCCCTCGCGCATCTGGGTAGCCTGGAGTTTTCCAAGCAGTTGCTCAGCCATGCCAAGGTCGCTGTCGCGCCGGGCGTGGGCTACGGCGAAAATGGCGAGGGCTATGTACGCATCGCGATGGTCGAGAATGAGCAACGGCTGCGCCAGGCGGCACGAAACGTGAAGAAATATCTGGCGAGCATGGGGGTGAATACGCCAGCGCAAACCGGGTGACGGCCGCGCGACCATCATCGTCGCCAGCTTGACGGCGCGGGTGCCGCCCGCCAACAGGTCGCGCATGACACGCCCCGGCTTTTCCTTTTCCACCCGATTCAAGGTTCGTTACGCAGAGGTGGACGCCCAGCGTATCGTCTATAATTCGCGCTATCTGGAATATGTCGATGTGGCGATTTCAGAGTTTTGGCCACAGACCGGGCTTGAGGATCTCGGCCCTGAATGGACCGAAGCCGAGTTTCACGTCCGCCATACCGAAATCGACTATTTCAAACCGTTCGTCATGAATGATGAGGTCGAAGCGTTTGTGCGCATCGAACGGCTGGGCGGCACCAGCATGACGCAGCGGTTTGAGCTGTGCCACGCCGTGACGGGCGACCTGCACTGCATGATTTTGATGACGATCGTGCATGTCGACCTAGAGACAGGGCGGTCCAAGCCAATCGATGGCCCGGTGCGCAAGGCGCTGGAAAAACTCGTCGCGGCCTAAATCTACTCGGCTGCCTTTGCGTCAATATCATCAATCATGACGTGTTCGGGCAGCGACCAGAGCAGATCAGCCTTGGTAAGTACCCGGCCATCCCATGCTCTGACGTCAACCTGCGCAATCGGCCGACGGTCGCGCTCGTCGACCAGCACGGGCGATGCCGGAAAGCCGGTTTCCCAGCGTTCACCCCATTGGCGCAGCGCGATCATTGTGGGCAGCAGCGCATAGCCCTTTTCGGTCAGCCGATACTCAATTTTTCGGCGATCCTCAGGCATCGGTTCGCGTTGCAAGATGCCGTGCTCGACAAGTCGGGCCAACCGATTCGCCAATATGTTGCGGGCAATGCCCAGTTCCGACTGGAATTCCTCGAAGTGATAAAGCCCGTTAAATGCCGCGCGCAAAATCAAAAAAGACCAGCGTTCCCCCATCGCCTCCAATGCGGCCGGCAGGCTGCATTCGGCCAGTTCGCGTAGGGGTTCTCGCAGCTTTGCTTCCATAGACCGTCAATCCTAGCGAAATTTATCTGTCATGCGAACGAAATATAAGTTTTGAGTTGCAACTGGAAACCTAATCCACTAGGTATCGATTCGCAACCTAATTCG
>JBBSCC010000284.1:0-2375 GCA_038250735.1 Sphingomonadales bacterium
AAAGGTGCTGACCGAATTCGTCAAGGCAGGCGCACCGCCCGAAATCCTCACCGAGGCGCATCCGCATATCGGCACGTTCCGGCTGGTGACGATGGTCGAGAATATCCGCGCGACAATAGAAGCGCTGGGCGGCGAATATCGTTTTGAAACGCGCGTGGACGGCATCGACATCGCCACCGATTCCACCGGCGATCGGCGGGTGCGCGGGTTGCATCTGCACAATGGCGATTATCTGGAGGCCGACCGGGTAGTGCTGGCCATCGGCCACAGCGCGCGCGACAGTTTTGCGATGCTCCACGCAGCGGGCGTGTTTGTGGAGGCCAAGCCGTTTTCGATTGGCGTGCGGATTGAGCACCCGCAAAGCTGGATCGACAAGTCACGGTTCGGCATTCACGCCGGGCATCCGGTGCTGGGCGCAGCGGAATATCACATCTCGCACCACTGTTCGAACGGGCGCACGGTTTACAGTTTCTGCATGTGCCCCGGCGGAACCGTGGTGGCCGCCACATCCGAAGAAGGCCGCGTCGCCACCAATGGGATGAGCCAATATTCGCGCAACGAACGCAACGCCAATTCGGGCTTTGTCGTCGCGATTGATCCTGCGCGCGATTACCCCGGCGATCCGCTGGCGGGGCTGGATTTTCAGCGCCACTGGGAATCGCTGGCCTATGTTGCGGGCGGATCGTCCTACAAAGCGCCCGCGCAATTGCTGGGGGATTTTTTGGCGGGCAGGCCATCGGAAAAACTGGGCAGCGTCACCCCGTCATACCGGCCCGGCGTGACGATGACCGATCTGGCTGAATGCCTTCCCGAATATGCCATCACCGCAATGCGCGAGGCGATCCCGGTATTCGGGCGGCAAATACCCGGGTACGACCACCCCGATGTGGTGATGACCGGCGTGGAGACGCGCACGTCATCGCCAGTGCGCTTCACACGGGGCGATGATCTGCAAAGCCTGAACACCAAGGGGCTGTTCCCGGCGGGCGAGGGCGCGGGCTATGCCGGCGGCATATTGTCTGCCGCCGTGGACGGCATCAAAGTGGCGGAGGCGGTGGCGATCAGCCTGGCGGATTAAGCATCACGGGTGCATCACCGGGCGCCCAAGGCTTCACCCGCAGCATCGCCTGATCGAACAGCGCTGAGGTGGTGTGGCGGGTGAGCCACGCCTGCACACGGGGCACCGGTTGCCCAGCGAACCAAGCCGCGTCTACCGCCGCGAATTGGCGCACAAACGGCATGATCGCGATATCCGCCAGCGCTGGTGTGTCGCGGCACAGATTGGCGTGGGCACCCAGCCGCTCATCAAGACCCTCCAGCATCGCCAGACCCGCAGCGCGGTGCTGGCGCGCGTCGACGCCGTATCGATCAGCATATTTGTAGCGATCGAGATGATGCTTGAACGCCCCGTCATTGGTGGCAATCAACGCCGCGTCATCACCCCCCAGCCAATCCTGTGGATCATGCTGCCCCAGCGCCCAGCGCATGATATCAATGCTCTCATCGATCAACGCGCCGCCCGCCAGCACCAGCACGGGAACGGTTGCCTTGGCCGATGCGGCAATCATCTCGGCGGGTTTGCCGCTCAGCGCCACCTCGCGCAGCTCGACCGCCTGCCCGCTCGCCAGCAACGCCATCCGCGCCCGCATCGCATAGGGGCAGCGGCGAAAGCTGTAGAGGACGGGCATGCCGCTCACCGATCATGCAGCCGCGCCAAGGCGATGCCCGCCAGATTTTGGGTGCGCTTTATCTGCCGCACTTTCACCGCCAAGCCCGCCGGAATGCTCGCCAGAAATCGCGCGCGATAGGCAATCGCGGCACCCCGGCATTTGGTGCGCCCAATCGCCTGCGCCACCACCGTCGCGGCATCGCCGAGCAGCACCACGTCCGACGCACCAATCGCCACCGCCACCTCAACTGCGTGGATCAGCGCCAGCCATTCGGCATCAAAGCTGCTGCCATGGCCAATATCGGGCCGCACATCGGCGCGCCCCTGCGCCACAACGGCAGTTTCCATCGCCCCCGGATTGGGCCTGCACCCGCCATCGAAGTAAATCTTCATGGCCCGCGCATATCGCCCCGATCAGCCTTCGGCCAGCGCGCTCAGCATGCCGGGGGTTAGCACTTGCGGCAAAATCTCGGGCTCGCTCGCGCCGGGTTTGTAGTAAAGATACAGCGGTACGCCCGCGCGGTTATGCTGTTCGATGAAGCGGCCCAGCTTCGGGTCGCCGTCGGTCCAGTCGCCCACCATTACCGCCACATCATGCTTGGCGAACGCCGCCTTCACCTGATCGGTGTCAATTGCGACGCGTTCATTCACTTTGCACGTCAGGCACCAATCGGCGGTGAAATAGGCGAACACGGGCTGGCCCTTG
>JBBSCC010000285.1:0-2336 GCA_038250735.1 Sphingomonadales bacterium
GCAGCGACAGCGCTTCACGCAGGATGGCGATATCACCCTTCAGGTCAGCGGCGGTTGGGGCGTCAGCGGCGCGCGCAGCAAAGGGCATTGCGAACGGGGCAATGGCGGCGGTGCCAAGGCTGGAGCCAAGGGCGGATAGGGTCTGGCGTCTGTTCATGGGCATGGGGCGGAACGTAGCCACCGGCGAGGGGCCGTGCAATCGCGCGCGGAAATGGCCGAGCGGGGCCGCCGCTTGCCAGTCGGTGCAGATAACCCTAGGCCCGATGCTGAAATCTCGCCCTTTTCTTTGGGAAGACCGCTGCCGAAGGGGAGGTTGTGATGAAAAAGTCCGATGCCGCGCCGATCGTTTTGATCGTGGAAGACGAAATGGTGCTGCGGATGCGCGCCGTCGACATTGTTGAGGATGCCGGGTTCATTCCCATTGAAGCGCTGAACGCTGACGAGGCCATTCAGGTGCTCGAATCGCGCGATGACATTTCGTTGTTGTTCACCGATATCCAGATGCCGGGAACGATGGACGGGCTGATGCTGGCCCATTCGGTGCATGCGCGCTGGCCACACATCAAGATCATCCTGGTCTCCGGGCAAATCGCGGTGACCGATGCCGACAAGCCTGCGGACAGCCGGTTTTTCCCCAAGCCGCTTGAAATTCAGCAGATGATCATCGAGCTGCAAGCGATGATCGGCAAGGGCGCGCTGAAGGTGATGCCTGCGCTGGTCGCCATCGAAGATTCGCTGTCGAAGGAAAATGACGAGCTTCGCCACCGGCTTCTGCAGGCGGCGATTGATGCCAAGGCATTGTTGCTGAAAACGGTGCTCGATACCGAAAAACAGCAGCTGATCATCGATGAAAATCGGCCCGTGCAGGATGCGTTGACCACCGAGAATGACAGCCTGAAACTCGCACTGGAACAGGCGGGGATTGATGCCAACGCGCTGCTTATCCAGTCAGGGATCGAGGCGGATGAGCGTGAGGCGGCTGAGCGGCTGCAGCACCTGATCCATGCCGAGCTGCACCACCGGATCAAGAACATGCTGGCCACTGTCAGCGCGATTACCCAGCAAAGCCTGCGGACAGCGCCCAGCGTAGCACATGCGAGTTCGGCGATTGATGGCCGCTTTGCCGCGCTGGCGCGCGCGCATGATTTGCTCACCCAGGCCAGTTGGGAGAATGCGACGATCGATGGCACGATCCGCAGCGCCATCGAACCCTTTGATCAGGGCAGCGACCGGTTCGTCATTTCGGGCGACGATATCCGCATTTCATCCAGCTCGGTGATTGCATTTGCGATGACGCTGAACGAGCTGTGCACCAACACGACCAAGTTTGGCGCGCTTTCTGTTCCCGGCGGGCAGGTGCGCGTCGGCTGGGCGGCGGCAAACGATCGCCTGCGGTTCGAATGGGTTGAAACCGGTGGCCCCGGCGTCGACAAGCCGACCCACAAAAGCTTTGGCACGCGGCTGATCTCATCGCTTGGCCAGCAGCTGAAAGGCTCGGTTGATCTGGATTATCGGCCTGACGGCTTCGTCTATACGCTGGATGTCCCGCTCTATGCCTTGGCGATTAAGCCGAAGCTGGCGGGCGAGGGCGTCGCGGCTTAGCGGATAAAAAAACACCCGGGAAGCGGTGGCCCCCCGGGTATTTTGTCGATCGCTTCAGTGCTGATCAGTAGCTGTAATACATATCAAACTCGACCGGGCTCGGCGTCATTTCCCAGCGGGCGACGTCGTGCATTTTCAGTTCGATATAGCTTTCGATCTGGTCCTTGCTGAACACATCGCCCTTCAGCAGATAATCATGATCGGCGGCCAGGCACTCCAGCGCCTCCCGCAGCGAACCGCACACGGTTGGCACTTCGGCGAGTTCTGCTGGCGGCAGATCATACAGGTTCTTGTCCATCGCCTCACCCGGGTGGATGCGGTTCTGGATGCCGTCGATGCCGGCCATGAACAGCGCGGCATAGGCGAGATACGGGTTCGCCATCGCATCGGGGAAGCGCACTTCGACACGCTTTGCCTTTGGCCCGGTGCCGTAGGGAATACGGCATGACGCGGAACGGTTACGCGCCGAATAGGCGAGCAGCACCGGCGCTTCATAACCCGGCACCAGCCGCTTATAGCTGTTGGTGGTGGGGTTGGTGAAGGCGTTGACCGACTTGGCATGCTTAATGATGCCGCCGATGAAATACAGGCACATATCGGAAAGGCCCGCATAGCCATTGCCCGCGAACAGCGGCTGGCCCTTGTCCCAGATCGACAAATGGGTGTGCATGCCGCTGCCATTATCTTCCTTGATCGGCTTTGGCATGAAGGTGGCCGTCTTGCCATACGCATGC
>JBBSCC010000286.1:0-2262 GCA_038250735.1 Sphingomonadales bacterium
TACCAGCACATCGGGTTGTACGCCCAAAGCGGCAAGCTCCCGCACCGAATGCTGGGTGGGCTTGGTTTTCAACTCCCCGGCGGCGGCGATATAGGGCACCAGGGTGACATGGATGCTGACCGATTGGCCGCGCCCCAGATCATTCCGCAACTGGCGGATCGCCTCAATAAACGGCAGCGACTCGATATCACCCACCGTGCCGCCAATTTCGCACAGCACGAAATCGACATCATCCGTCTGCGCCTGGGCAAAGGCCTTAATGGCATCGGTGACGTGCGGGATGACCTGTACGGTCGCGCCGAGATAATCACCGCGCCGTTCGCGCTGGATGATCGTCTGGTAAATCCGGCCTGACGTTACGTTGTCCGACTGGCGGCTGGGTACACCGGTAAACCGTTCATAATGGCCAAGGTCGAGGTCGGTTTCGGCCCCGTCGTCGGTGACATAGACTTCGCCGTGCTGATAAGGAGACATCGTGCCGGGATCGACGTTCAGATACGGATCGAACTTGCGAATCCGCACCGAATAACCGCGCGCCTGCAGCAAAGCTGCCAAGCTTGCGGCCATAAGACCCTTGCCAAGCGACGACACCACGCCGCCGGTAATAAAAATGAACCGCGCCATGGGAGAAAACGCCTAGCGTTGAATTGCCATTGTCGACAAGCACGCGAATCTGTTTCGCGCGCATAAAATCGACAAACCACCGAAATAGAACGGAAATTATTGCTCCAGCGGAACGGCGCTGTTGCCGCCCGGCAAGGTGACATTTGGCGCAGTCGCTGCACTATTGCCGTTAGCCGCCGCCGCAGCAACCGCTGCTGCCGATGGCGCTTCACCAAGCGTTGGCGCAGGTGCGCCGGGCGCGCGCAACGGCGCAGTCGGCTTACGCGCCAGCGATGCATCAACCGACTGAGCCTGGCGCGACGCCGCCATAAACGCGAGCAGGATGCTCATCGCAATGAACGCGGTCGCCAGGATGGACGTTGCCCGGGTCAGGAAATCAGCGGTGCCGCGCGCAGACATCAATCCACCAGGGCTGCCCCCCATGCCCAGCCCGCCGCCTTCAGATCGCTGCATCAGGATTACGCCAACAAGCGAGGCCGCCACCAGGGCGTGAACGACAAGAAGAAAGGTGAAGAACATAAGCGGGCTGAATTTTCCGAGAGGAGAAGCAATGCGGCGCACATAGGCGACCAATTCCCTGCGATCAACCAGCGGCCCGCATCGCTGGGCACAATTCGTAACCGAGTCGAAACCAGTGACGTATCCGTGCGTTGAGCCTGGACCATCCATTTTTACAAGCCGAACCTCACCATGTCCTCCATCACCCTTTCCGCCCGCACGACGCCCATTCACACCGGACTTGACGGTCTTTCCGGATGGATGGCGACCCTGATCGATTATGTCCGATCCGGCGAACCCGATCTAACCAACCGACAAATGGCACTTTTGCTTGTGGTTTACCTGCAATCAGGCCCGCATACGGTGCGTGGACTGGCGAGCGGATTAAAAGTTTCGAAGCCTGTTATCACTCGCGCCTTGAACAGACTTGGCAGCCTCGGCTATCTCCGCCGCCAGCGGGACGAAAGCGATAAGCGCAACATCTATGTCGTGCGCACCGCCGAAGGGGCAGAATTTCTTGAACAGTTCGAACATTTCATCGGGTCAGAAGCAGCAGCCGATCAACGAAGTCGCGTCGCGTAAGAGTTTTGCGCTGGAGGGACCTTCCGTCGCCATTGATCCGCGCACCCAGGCCGTCCGGCCCGATCTTGCCGATATTCGGCTGTCAGATCGGGTGTTCGCGCCGCATTATGCAGCACCAATGACAATGGTGGTCCAGCAACCAACCACATTGTATTTTGCAGGCGCGAGCGACGCAGAGATAGTAGCAGAATTGCCCACGGGCACGGTTTTTGAAGCACTGGATTTCGCGGGCAAATCGGCCTGGGGCATCGCGGTGGCACTGGGGCTGGTGGGGTATGTCGATCGTCATGCCATCGCCCCCGCGCAGGACTGATCCAGCGCGATGACCATCAGCGTCTTTATCGACGGGGCCGCCGGAACAACCGGGCTGGAGATTGGCGAGCGACTGGCGACTCGGCATGATTTGTCGCTGATTACGCTCGACGAATCAGCGCGCAAAGATACCGAAGCCCGTCGTCAGGCACTCAACGATGCTGATTTCGTTATTCTGTGCCTGCCCGATGATGCGGCGCGCGACGCTGCGGCGTTGATCGATAATCCACGCACGCGGGTGATCGA
>JBBSCC010000287.1:0-2227 GCA_038250735.1 Sphingomonadales bacterium
GCGCGGCGCGATTTCACGATTAATGCGCTGTATGCCGATCCGTCGACGGGCGAAATATTCGATTATTTCGGCGGTCAGGACGATCTTTCGCGGCATATTGTGCGCTTTATTGGCGATCCTTTGCAGCGAATTGCCGAAGATCATCTACGAATCTTGCGTTTTTTCCGGTTTTTGGCGCGTTTTGGCGACATTTTGGACAGTTTGGACAGTGCAGGGCTGGCAGCCTGCACCGCCCGCGCCAACGACCTGATGGCGCTGTCGCGCGAGCGCATTGCCGATGAACTGCTGAAGCTGTTGTGTGCCCGCAATGCCCAGGCGATTTTGCCGGTGATGCTGGCAAATGCCATCCTTCGCCCGGTCCTGCCTGAATTGCAGAATGCAGCGCGGCTGGCGCGAGTGGCGGCGCTTGAAGGCGAAACGGGCATTGCGCCCGATCCGATCAGGCGCCTCGCCGCCTTGTTGCCCGATGACCCCAAGATAGGAGAAGCGATCGGTGCGCGGCTGAAAATGTCGATCGCGCAGCGCAGGCGACTGGCGGTGGCGCTTGATGCAAGCGCGCTGCCGCCACCCCGCGCGCTCGCCTATCGGCTGGGGCTGGTGGGCGCGACTGATCGGCTGCTGCTGCACGGCGCCGCTGAGACGGTTGCGGCGTTGCTGGCGCAGATCGCGAATTGGGAGGTGCCACGCCTGCCCATTGGCGGCGGCGTTCTGGTTGAACGCGGAATCGGTCGCGGCCCGGATGTCGCACGCACCCTGCGCATGATTGAGGACCAATGGGTTGCAGAGGATTTTCCGGGCGAGCCGCACTTCGCGTTGATCGTGGATGCAGCGGTGGATCAGGCGTTACGTTCCATCAGGAAGTGAAACGCGGCTTCTGCCTCCAGCGGGCGCGCATAATGGAAACCCTGGCCATAGGTGCAGCCCAGCGCCGCCAGCGTTTGCGCCAGTTCATGCGATTCGATCCCCTCCGCGGTGGTTTTCATCCCCAGCGCCTGGGCGAGCGACAAAATCGCCCGCACAATCGATATCTTGTCGCGATCCGCCAGCATGCCCGTTACGAAACTACGGTCCATTTTCAGCACGTCGATGGGCAGTTTTTGCAGATGGGCCAGGTTGGAATAGCCGGTGCCGAAATCATCCATCGCCAGCGTGGTGCCCAAGCCCTTTAACGCGTGCATGATCTGCGTCACGCGGTCTGGATCCGCGATGAGCGCACTTTCCGTCAGCTCCAGCGTAAAGCGTTCGCCGGGCAAGCCCGATGCGGCAAGCGCGCGTTCCACCATCAGCGGAATGTTATCGCGCTGTAGCTGAATGGCCGACAGGTTCACCGCAAACCGAGTACCGCAATCGCCGCCGGCCCGCAGATCCCACGCCGCCAGTGTCGCCGCAGCCTCGTTCATCGCCCAGCGCCCCAACGGCACGATCAGCCCCGATTCCTCGGCCACCGGGATGAAGTCCGTCGGTGAAACCTCGTTGCCATCATCATCCAGCCAGCGCGCCAGTGCTTCAAACGAGACGACCCGGCCAGTGGTCAAATCGCACAAGGGCTGAAAGGTCAGGCGGAGTTGATTGCCGTCAATCGCCCGGCGCAGCGCGGTTTCCATGCCGAATTGTTCGCGAACAATATCAAATGCCTGGGTCTGATATGCCTCCACACCACCGCTGGCCTTTGATCGCTTTACCGCGAATTGCGCATGGCGGATCAAGTCTTCTGAATCGTCTGAATCGTCGATCATATCCGATCCAAAGGCGATGCCGATCGAGCAGGACACGCGAATTTCAAATGCGGAGAGGCGAAAGGGTGTGGCCAGTGCCCCCTGTATGCGCTTGGCGACATGATCGGCATCGCCGCGCCCTTCATCCAAGCTCATCAAAATGCCGAATTCGTCACCCCCGGTGCGTGCCAGCACATCGCGCCCGCGCAATGCCCCCTTCAACCGCCGCGCAACCGTCATCAACAATTCATCGCCGGCCATTGATCCCATACAGGCATTGATCCGGCTGAAACGATCAAGGTTGATGATCAGCACGGCGTAAGGCGCCTGCTGCGCGGCGTCGTCGCCGATCACCTCTTCCAGCAGTTCGCTGAAACCGGCGCGATTGGGCAGGCCGGTAAGGCTGTCCGTCATCATTTCACGGCGGAGATTTTTTTCCGTGCGCAACACCGATGTGTGATCAACCAGCGTCAACAGGCAGCGATACGTGCCCGGCCCCGATGATCGCGCCA
>JBBSCC010000288.1:0-2200 GCA_038250735.1 Sphingomonadales bacterium
GCAGCGCCATTGATGAACTTGGCGAAATCATCGAACAGGCGGTTTTCGGATTGCATGGTCAAATTCCCGGTTGTTTCAACTGATGATCTGGGTGCTCGATGACGATGGCACAAGGGTTTCGGCACCCGGATTCAACTCACCGATCATATAGGTCAAATAGCCGGCGAACAAAATCCAGCCCAGATACGGCACCATCAGTACCGCCGCCCCCACGCGCACCCGCCCAAATGCAAAGGTCGTCGCCAGCGTGAGCGTGAACATCACCGCCAGCGTAACCAGCGACCAGAAAATCTGGTGCGCGCCGAAAAACAGCGGCGTCCAGATCAGGTTGGCCACCATCTGCGCGGCAAACAGCGCAATCGCCGGGCCGCGCATGGTGGAGCCGCGCGCATGGATAACCATTGCCAGCGCCAAGCCGATCAACACATAAATCGCAATCCACGCCACCGGAAACGCCCAATCAGGCGGCGTTTCCACCGGCTTGATCAGTGCTGCATACCAGCGATTGGCCGATCCCGTCGGCACGCTGCGTGCAGAGGTGAAGCCCAGCAGCAGAATAAATGGCACCGTCACCACGGCCCACCGTAAAAACGCCAGTCGAAGCTGTTGCTTCGATGCAATCTCTCTCACGAACACCCTTTCAAGAACACGCGGTTCACGACCCCATGGGCCAGATACGACAAATAGGCACGCCGAGTGACATTTTGTGCCGCTTTTTCAGGGAATCGGCAAGCACGCAAAATACAGTAATAGCGTAAAATGACATTCAATCGACAATCGGTTCGTCCGCCAAACGTGCGGCGAGCAAGAATTCGACATTACCCTCCGGCCCGGTAATCGGGCTGGGCGATACGCCGTCGACGCGCCAGCCCTGCGTGTCGAACCACGCGGCCACATCATCGCAAACCCGCGCGTGAACCGCTGGATCGCGCACCACGCCGCCCTTGCCCACCTCCTCGCGCCCCGCCTCAAATTGCGGCTTCACCAGCACCAGCGCGCGTGCTCCTGGCCGGGCAAAGCCCAGCGGCACCGCCAGCACCTTCGCCAACGCAATGAAGCTGGCATCGCACACGATCAGGTCGACGGGTTCAGGGATATGCACCGCGGTCAAAATGCGCGCACTGGTTTGTTCGTGGACAATCACGCGCGGGTCCTGCCGCAGCTTCCACGCGAGCTGATTGGTGCCGCTATCAACCGCATAAACGCGCGCCGCGCCCCGGCTCAGCAGTACATCGGTGAACCCGCCGGTCGAGGAGCCAACATCAATCGCCACTGCGCCCTCCACCGCCCAGCCGAAATGATCCAGCCCATGCGCCAGCTTCACCCCGCCGCGCGACACCCAGGGGTGATCGCGGCCCTTGACGTCGATAACGGCATCGTCCGCCACCGTCTGGCCGGGCTTGTCGATCTTGCGGGTGCCGACAAACACCAGCCCGGCCATGATGAGCGCCTGCGCCCGCGTGCGGCTCTCCGCCAGCCCGCGATCGACGATCAACTGGTCAATGCGGATTTTGGGCATGCGTGCCTATTTCGCCAGTCGTTCTAGGGTCAAACCAAGCTCGGCGACCGTCGGGTCGGACGGAAAGCTTTCATAATTTTCGCCCAGCCAGACGCCCATGGCCTTTTCATAGTCCATGATCATCTCGCTGATGTCGTCACCATCGATTTTCATGTCCCCAAAAATCCTGTCAGACGGATCAGGAGCCAGCGGACTGAAATAGTAAGGAAGCAACCTTTCCCAAAGAAAGGCCGCAGTTGTTGAGGATGTGCCTATGGATTCCATCGCAGCGACGAATGACTGCTCATCATTTGTCGACCGACTTGCCGCCAGCTTACGCTGCCGACCCAGTTCTTGCACATACAAAACCAAAGTCCAGGCTACCAGGCCCAGAAATATGCTGCCACCAAAGGCCCAGGTACTCAGGCCCGGACCTCTACGTTGCCCTCATTCCAGCGCAGTGCCTTCAACACGCTGTCGATGATGGCGTCGGCGTCGAGGCCGGCCTGGGCGTATTGGATTTCGGGCTTTTCATGGTCCTGGAAGATATCGGGCAAGCGCAGCGTGCGCAGTTTCAGCCCGGCGTCGATCAGCCCGGTGTCGCTGGCATAGGTCAGCACATGCGCGCCGAGCCCGCCGACCGCGTTTTCCTCAATCGTGATCGCTACTTCGTGGGTGGTGAGAAGCTTGCGGATCAGGTCC
>JBBSCC010000289.1:0-2196 GCA_038250735.1 Sphingomonadales bacterium
CCTTCGGCCAACGCCGCAAGATGCTCCGCCAGAGTTTGAAGGGTGTGCCGGGCGCATTGGCGGCGCTGGCATCGCTTGGGATCGACGAGACGCGCCGCGCTGAAACGATCAGCGTTGATGAGTTTGTAGCGTTGGCGCGGTCGCTGAACCCGCGCGCGGATTAGACAATTCACGCACCAAATCAGCCCTTTGCAACATCAGGCCGAGAACTTCGGATTGTTCCGCTGCCCACTCCATGATCGCGAAAAACATCAAGATTTCAATCCCATCCACGCCTTCCATCTGGATGCCGTATTCCTTGTCGAGCAGATCCCACGACGCTGGTTCGATCGTCATTTTGTCGAACGGCAGGAACAGATCGCGGCAGCCATATTTGAACGGCGGTGCAATTGAGAGGCCCAGTCCGTCTAAGTGCACTCCCACCACCACCGGAGGATGCCGGTTCGATTTGAGATCGCCGGAAAGATGCCCCCAGCGGAAGCCGGGCTGCGAGATCCGCACCATTCCGGCAAGCTTCTTCGCCAGCGGTTTGCGCGGTTCGATCACTGCATAGAGCAGTTCATATTCCCGCCAGCGAGAATTGCTGGCGTGGAGGATATAGAACGCCAGCCCACCGAAAAACGCGAGGCTGAGCATGCTGACAGGCATCATGTAAGCTTGTTCCAAGAAATCACCCATAACGGCTGGTTCCGCAGCGCGGCCGCCTGTTGCGACCAATGCGAGAAGCTTAGCCGAAATTGGTAGATAAAGCGTTCACCCGGCTGCCTTGCCCGCCCGCGATGCTATCGCAGCTGCGGGCAGGGATTGCTGTTTGCGGTGTAATCAAAGCCCCAGGTGCGATTGCCGCTCGCGTCGATATGGAACCGTCCCTCAGTATTGATCGCAGGGTCATCAGGCTTGAAATAGGCACCCAACCCCATTGCTGACCCGGTCCCCAACGCGCGCTGCATGGTGCACAGATCCTTGAACAATTTGCGCCGATAGCGCCTTGCAGTTGCCACCAGATCAAGCGCCTTGAACTCCAGATGGCGACTGCGACTGGCGCCCTTTACGCATGTGTTGATTGCGGGCGAACGCCACGCGGAGACCACCTCGAGCGGCCCGGTCACCGGGATCACCTCTTCGCGCAGCAGCTTCAAGGTAGGAATGATGTCGCGCCAACGCTCCCTTGGGGGCATGGCGAAATGGGCCTCGCCGCAGCGTGATGCATATTGGGCATCAACCCGCCACAGCTGCCAGGTCGGGACGATCCCCGCAACGCCTTCATCCTCCAGCATGCCCTGAAACGCGGCGTAGTCTTGTGCCTTCCAACCCGCGTTGTGTGGGTTCTCGGCAAACAGCCAACGGTTAAACGCCCCCGCGGAGCTCGGACCCGTTTCATTGGGCGAACGCTCCACATCACTGATACCCGCCAAAGAAGCGGTTGCCAAAGTAAAGAAGCCGAGCAACAGGATCATGACGCGGCGCATGATCAAGATACTGACTTACCCCGCCTTCTTGCGCAACCGCCATGCGTGCAGCAGCGGTTCGGTGTAGCCGCTCGGTTGCTCCACGCCCTTGAAGATCAGCTCCTTGGCCGCGCTGAACGCCGCGCCCCCTTCGTTATCGGTGAGCCGCAGGTAGAGCGGATCGCCCGCGTTCTGGGCATCGACCTTGGCGGCCATGCGGCGCAACGAATCCAGCAC
The DNA here is from genome assembly GCA_038250735.1 of Sphingomonadales bacterium. Classification (GTDB taxonomy): domain Bacteria; phylum Pseudomonadota; class Alphaproteobacteria; order Sphingomonadales; family Sphingomonadaceae; genus Sphingomonas. The sequence continues at coordinate 1,686 of JBBSCC010000289.1, forward strand.
CTGCGCCTCGGTGATCACCCCGTGAAGGAGCCAGTTGGCGATGTGCTGCGATGAAATGCGCAAGGTCGCGCGGTCTTCCATCAGGCCGACGTCATTAATGTCGGGCACCTTGGAACAGCCGACCCCGGCATCGATCCAGCGCACGACATAGCCCAGCAACCCCTGGCAATTATTGTCCAGTTCTTCGCCGATTTCCGCTTCGGACCAATTTGCGCCCTCTGCCAGCGGGATGGTGAGCAACGCGTCGAGGCCGGCTGGTTCGGGCAAGGTTTGCTGGATCGCGAACACATCTTCGGCATGGTAATGCAGCGCGTGGAGCGTCGCGGCGGTCGGCGATGGCACCCAGGCGGTGTTGGCCCCGGCGCGCAGGTGAGCGATTTTTTCGACCATCATCTGCCCCATCAGATCGGGCGCGGCCCACATGCCTTTGCCGATCTGCGCCTTGCCCGACAGGCCGTGGCGCAGACCGATGGCGACGTTGCGCGCCTCGTAAGCCTTGAGCCAGTCAGAA
>JBBSCC010000290.1:0-2195 GCA_038250735.1 Sphingomonadales bacterium
CCTTGTGCCGGGACCCACCGCGCCTCACGCGCCGGAGTTTGAGCCGACAGGTGGGCCCCGGAACAATGATTGGGATGGGCTGCACGCACAAAGCTTGCCGACAGCCAAGCCCTCAGCGCCAAACAACCTGTCCCAACAAGCAAGCTACCTCCCCCTGACCGTCACCCCGGACTTGATCCGGGGTCCCGCTTTTTTCTAGCGCGGACAAGGCAGCGGGACCCCGGGTCGAGCCCGGGGTGAGGGTTAAGAGATAGGTTGGGTTATCGCCCCCGCCACCGCCAGCACCCGTTCCGCCTCGCGCAGGTGGAGCCGCTCCACCATTCGTCCGTCCAGCTTAATCGCGCCCTTTGCCGCATTCTCGGGCAGCGCAAATGCTGCAGCAATGCTGCGCGCAGCATCGATCTGCTCGGGCGTTGGCGAGAACACAGTGTTGCATGCCTCAACCTGCGCCGGGTGGATCAACGTCTTGCCGTCAAATCCCAGCGCCAGTCCCTGCTCTGCCTCCGCCCGAAAGCGGTCGAGATCGCTGAAATCATTGCACACGCCGTCCAGCGCGATTAGCCCTCGCGACCGAGCTGCGGCCAGCGACAGGCCAAGAATCGCCAGCATATTCGCCCGTCCCGGCATCGCAGCGGCGCGCATTTCCAGTGCCAGATCGTTGGTGCCCATCACAAACCCGCCCAGCCGCGTGGTCAGGGAACAATCGGCAATCGCTTGCAGATGCCCCACCGCCAGGCATGTCTCGATCATCACCCACAGCTGCACCCCCGGCGCAGCACCCGACAGTGCGGCATCGTAGCGCGCCACATCGGCAGGGCCATCCACCTTCGGGGCGAGCACGGCGTCTATATCCAGCGTCGCCGCCGCCGCAAGATCATCCGCGCCCCATTCGGTGCCGATGCCGTTCACCCGCAGCACCCGCAGCCGCCGACCAAAGCCGCCCTCATTGAACGCCGCCACCGCAGCATCCCGCGCCGCCGCCTTCATTTCGGGCGCAACGGCGTCCTCCAAATCCAGGATCACCGCATCGCACGGCAGCGTCCGCGCCTTGGCAATGGCGCGGTCATTGGAGGCGGGCAGGTAAAGCGCGCTGCGGCAGGGGCGGTATTGTGGCATCATCGTTATCTCCTGCTTCCCTTATACCCCCGCCCTTGTACCCCCGCGAAGGCGGGGGTCCAGTATGGGCTCCCGCCTTCGCGGGAGCACATGCTTGGACTAAAGCAGGGCTGGACAAATCGACGCCCACGCGGAATGCGGGGTCGCACAGCATCGCAGGAGCATCAGCATGAGCAGCATGGGCAGGTTCGATTGGGCAGACCCCTTTAATCTCGACGATCAACTCGACGAGGATGAACGGATGATCCGCGATACCGCCGCGGCCTATGCGCAGGACAAGCTGGCCCCGCGCATCATTGACGCCTTTCAACACGAAACGACCGATCCGGATATCTTCCGCGAAATGGGGGCGCTCGGGCTGCTGGGGCCGACGGTGCCTGCGGAATATGGCGGCGTCGGCGCATCCTATGTCGCTTACGGCCTGGTCGCGCGCGAGGTGGAGCGGATCGATTCGGGCTATCGCTCGATGATGTCGGTGCAATCGAGCCTGGTGATGTACCCCATCCACGCGTTCGGCTCCGAAGAACAGAAGCGCAAATATCTGCCCAAGCTGGCGAGCGGCGAGTATATCGGCTGTTTCGGGCTGACCGAGCCGGATGCGGGCTCTGACCCCGGCGGCATGACCACCAAGGCCGTTAAGGTCGACGGCGGATACCTGATATCCGGCGCCAAGACCTGGATTTCGAACGCGCCGATTGCGGACGTGTTCATCGTCTGGGCAAAATCAGACGCGCATGGCGGCGGCATTCGCGGCTTCATCCTGGAAAAAGGGATGAAGGGGCTGGTCGCGCCCAAGATTGAGGGCAAATTGTCGTTGCGCGCCTCGATCACCGGCATGATCCAGATGGACGAAGTCGCGGTGGGCGAAGACGCGCTGTTGCCCGAAGTACAGGGGTTGAAGGGGCCGTTCGGCTGCCTGAACCGCGCGCGATACGGCATTAGCTGGGGCGCGATGGGCGCGGCGGAATTCTGCTTCCACGCCGCGCGGCAATATGGGCTGGATCGCAAGCAGTTCGGGCGACCACTCGCCGCGACACAGCTGTTCCAGAAAAAACTGGCGGACATGCAAACCGATATCG
>JBBSCC010000291.1:0-2174 GCA_038250735.1 Sphingomonadales bacterium
TGATGGGGGTAAGCCCCAGCCGGGCGACATGTTCCTGATCGCAGAGGGCGAAGTGCCCCAGTCCCCGGCGCGCACCGTGATTATTGGTGACGAAGGCCGCTATGTCATACCGGCGCGGGACGGCAACCCGGCGCGGATTGCCTATACAGGTGATGATGCCGCAATCGGCGACGGCTTTGCCCGCGCGATGCTCGCGGGCGCGGATACGCCCACTGCCGCCGATCCTGAAAGCCTGGCGCTCTATGCACTGGCCGAACGCGTTGCCGCTGCGGATATCACCGTCCTGATCAACGGCCCCACCGGCACCGGCAAGGAGGTGCTGGCCCGCGCCATCCATATGGGATCAAGCCGCAAGAACGGCCCTTTCATCGCCATCAACTGCGCGGCCCTGCCTGAAACGATGCTCGAAGCCTTGCTGTTCGGCCATCAAAAGGGATCATTCACCGGCGCATCGTCAGGCGGCGAGGGGTTTTTCCGTGCGGCCAATGGCGGCACGCTGCTGCTCGACGAAATTGCTGAAATGCCGCTGCAGTTGCAGGCCAAGCTGCTGCGTGCCTTGCAGGAACGTGAAGTCGTGCCGCTGGGCGCATCAGTGCCGGAGCCGATTGACGTGCGCGTCATCGCCTGCGCCAACCGCGATTTGCAGACCGAAGTGGCGGAGGGGCGGTTCCGTGCCGATCTTTATTACCGGCTCAGCGTTTTTCCGCTGTCGACCAAGCCGCTCGCTGAACGCCGACAGGATATCCCGGCGCTGACCGCGACGATGGTGCTGCGCCATGCCGTCGGCCGTGCGACGATCCCCTTTCCTGATGCATCCGCCATTGACGTGCTGGTGCAGCATGACTGGCCCGGTAATGTTCGCGAGCTGGAAAATGTGGTGCAGCGCGCGCTGCTGTTCGCGGCGGGCGACACGATCAACGCGTCGCATATCCTGTTTGATCGCCCGGCGGCGACCCCGACTGCGCCGGTGGTTGGTGCCGCCCAGGACGGCCTACCGGCAACGCTGGGTAACATTGTCCAGATGTCAGAATTTCAGGCGATCCGCGAAACGCTGGCCGCGTGCGGTGGCAGCCGGATTGAAACCGCGCGGCGGCTGGGCATTTCAGAGCGAACGCTGCGCTATCGGCTCGCCAAGGCGCGCGAGCAGGGCGAGCAAATCGCCCCGGCCTATTCCAGCAACTTTAGCAAGGTGGCTTCAGCATGAGTGGCATTGGTGGAGTCGGCGGCCCGATGGGGGTCGACCGCGTGCTCGCACTGCGGGCGCAAATTCTGGAAAAGAACCAGGCGCTGCAACGCGCAGGGGCGAGTGCGGGCAGCGTGCCCGCCAACGGCACGAACAACGTATCGAACGACAAGGGCAGCTTTGCCTCGACGATGCAGGAGGTCCTGAACGGGGTAAACGCCGCGCAGACCAAGGCAGGTGACATAAGCTCCGCCTATGAACGCGGTGAGAATGTCGACATCGCCAAGGTGATGCTGGCGCGCCAGGAAGCGTCGATCGGTTTTGAAGCGACGCTGCAAGTCAGAAATAAACTTCTGTCCGCTTACAAGGACATCATGAGCATGCCGGTATAATCGATGAGCAACCAACTCACCCCCACCACGCCCGTTCTACCGGAGCGTTTCGCCAACCCGGTCCGTCAGATCGGATCAATGCTGCAACAGCCTGCGGTGCGCCGCAGCTTGCCGATGATCCTGCTCGTCAGCTTGATCGCGGCGGCGGCAATTGCCTGGATGACGCTGGCATCGCCGCAGCAGAAAACGCTGTTTTCGGGCTTGCCTGATGCTGACAAAAGCGCGGTGCAGGCCGCATTGCAAGCAGCCAACATCACGTCGAAAATCGATGAGGGCAGCGGCGCGTTGACCGTCAACGAGGATGATTATTCGCGCGCCCGCATTTTGCTGGCCGGGCAGGGCCTGCCCAAGGCGGCCCCTGGCGGCTACCAGATCCTCGACAATTTGCCGATGGGGGTTTCCCGCGCGGTGGAAGGTGAGCGGTTGCGCCAGGCGCGGGAGACCGAATTGGCGCGATCGATTCAGGAAATTGACGCGGTAGCCGAAGCGCGCGTCCATTTGGCCATGCCCGAAACCAGCGTGTTCGTGCGCGACAATGCCGCACCCTCTGCGTCGGTTATCCTGAAGCTACAACCGGGCCGCAGCCTGGCCGAAGCGCA
>JBBSCC010000292.1:0-2170 GCA_038250735.1 Sphingomonadales bacterium
CGGTGGCGGCAACAGAAAGAAGCTGGACCCCGGATCAAGTCCGGGGTGACGGTTTAATCAAGGGACGAACGGGGAGAGAGCCAATGCCATTCGATTTCACAGGCAAGAACGTCATCGTGTTTGGCGGCACATCGGGCATCAACCTGGGCGTCGCCAAATCCTTTGCGCGCGCCGGGGCGACCCTCGCGGTCGCCAGCCGCAGCCAGGATAAGGTGGATGCCGCCGTTGCCGCGCTCCACGGTGACAAGCAGGCGCTGGGCTATGCGCTTGATGTCCGCAACTTCGATGCAGTCAAAGCCGCGATCGAGCATTTCCGGGCTGAGCGCGGCACCATCGACGTGCTGATATCGGGCGCGGCGGGGAACTTTCCCGTGCCCGCCGCCGGGCTATCCCCCAATGGATTCAAGACGGTGATGGAAATCGATACGCTCGGCACCTTCCACGTCATGCGCGCGGCGTATGAGCACCTGACTAAGCCGGGTGCCGCGATCATCAACATCTCCGCACCGCAAGCCTGGATCCCGATGGCGATGCAGGTGCATGTCTGCGCGGCAAAAGCGGGCGTCGACATGATCACCAAAACACTGGCGATTGAATGGGGCCGCGAAGGCGTGCGTGTGAACTCCGTATCGCCCGGCCCGATTGACGGGACCGAGGGGATGGACCGGCTGGCCCCCACGCCAGAGGCCAAGGCGGCATCCGCGCGCGCGGTGCCGCTGGGGCGGCTGGGCACCGTGGATGATGTCGCCGATGTGTGCCTGTTCCTGGCGAGCGACTATGCGCGCTACGTCAGCGGCGTGGTGCTGCCCACCGATGGCGGCTGGACGGCGGGTCGCGGCTTTGGGGGGCTTGGCTGATGCCCGGCAAATATTACAACGAATGGCAGATCGGAGAGGCCATCGACCACCCGCTCCGCCGGACGGTGACCGAAACTGACAATCTGCTATGGTCAACAATGACGCATAACCCGCAGCCGCTCCACCTGGATGCAGAAGCCGCGCGGGCGAGCGAGTTTGGCCAGATTCTCGTCAACGGCACTTTCACCTTCAGCCTGATGGTCGGCATCACGGTGGCCGAAACGACCATGGGCACGCTGGTGGCGAACCTGGGCTATGACAAGCTGGTGATGCCCAAACCGGTGTTCATCGGCGACACGCTCCACGCGACCAGCGAAGTGACTGACCTGCGCGACAGCAAATCCCGCCCCGATGCCGGGCTGGTGACATGGCGGCACCGCATGATCAATCAGCGCGGCGAGGTGGTGTGCGAATGTTTGCGGACGGCGTTGTTGCGGAGGGTGCGCTGACTTACTTAATTATTGGGGCTGGTGGCCGATGATGCAGATGATGCATTTGGTAATTTTTTGTTCATCACGTTACCGCTCGCATTATTCTGCGACCCGGTTATCTATAATCAAACAAAAACATACGGGGGAGACATATCATCTAGCCAAGATGACCACTATGATTTTTATGATCGGCGCCGATTGCTAGCGATCTTACTATCGGTAACCCTGACCGCATTGGTGTTTAGTGGACTGTTATTACCGGTAATAAGTGGAGTGGTTGCGCTGATCGCCATCGGGGTGTGGCCAGGCTTCACGATATGGCAAGCACTTACGGACCACTAATCCTCCCCCCTCCGACGATAATAGCAGGGCATTGGGCCGGCAAGATTGGCCCTTGGAAGCTCGCCTCCTGAATTCATGTTCAACAGTCGTAGTTTCAGCAGTCAAACCGTAAAGCTTTCCCCGCACCCGCAGGCGCCCTTGGCGTTGGGGTTTTCGAAGGTGAAGCCGGCGGCGAAATCGTCTTCCACCCAATCCATCTTGCTGCCGACCAGGTACAGAATCGATCCGCCGTCAACGAACAGCGTGCCGCCCGGCGTATCGATGCGTTCGTCGAAGGGTTTCGCCTCAGCGACATAATCGACCGAGTAAGCGAGGCCTGAACAGCCCCGACGCGGCGTTGACAGCTTTACGCCCACCGATCCCTCGGGCGCGCGCGCCATCAAGTCGGCGATCCGCGCCTCTGCGGCGGCGGTCAGGTTCAGCGCGGCGGGGCGCTGGCGGGTTTTCACTTCGGTCATCGTTTTCTCCTTAAGCCCCTCCCCTTCAGTTTGTGCCGGGGGCAATTTCACCCTGCACTGGGTTGGGGTGGGGGCGGTCAAC
>JBBSCC010000293.1:0-2125 GCA_038250735.1 Sphingomonadales bacterium
AACAACTGGCCCAGGATGAAGCGATCCACGTTGCGCGTCGCCCATTCAATCGCATCGGCACCGGCCAGCGGCATATTGTCGCGCGCCAGCGCCGCAATCGTCGCCAGCCGGGGCTTCCATTCATGCGGCAGGCCATAACTGCGCACGAACGGCACGATGGAGGCAACCATCGCCGCCAGCATCGACAGCATATAGGCGATTTCCAGCCCGTCCTTCGGCGTGATGAACCATAACAGCGTGGCAGCGATGCTGATCGTCCACGGCTCAATCACCGCGCGCGCGGTAACGGTGGCGCGCACATTATGGCGGTAAGCAAGCGCCGCCAGGCTGATATCGGACCAGGCGATCGCAAAGATGATGCCGGGCAGTAACCGTGCAAACCCATCCGGCGGGCCGTCGCGGTACATGATGGCGGGGAAGGCAAACAGCAGTGCGCTGGCCGTGACCGACGCAATCAGCGCCACCACCAGCGCGTCCCACGCGACATGGCTGTGTGGCCGGTCGCTGGCGGACAGTGCCTGGGCCAGCCCGCGCTTCATCCCCAGCGTGGCCAGCAGCGCGCCAAGCTCCACTGCCACCACTGCCAGCGCGAATTGGCCAACTGTATCGGCACCATAAAGCCGCCCGGCCACAAACAAAAACGGGATGCGCGCGGCCAGCCGCAGGGCGAAACCGATAATATTGGTCCGCCCGCCCTTGGCGATGGCGGCAATATCGTCTGCCGCTGCACCCGCTGGAGCCGCCGTGTCCGTCAATGCGCGGCGCCCCAGCTTTTGCCCGTCCCAATTTCCACCCCCAGCGGCACCGACAGCGTCACTGCAGGCGCAGCGGCGTTGGCCATGACGTGTTCGATCACTGGCTTTGCAGCGGCCACATCGGCTTCGGGCAATTCGAACACCAGTTCGTCGTGCACCTGCAACAGCATGCGGACATTTGGCAGACCGGCATCAATCAGTGCTGGCCCCATGCGCACCATGGCGCGTTTGATAATGTCGGCGCTGGTGCCCTGAATCGGCGCGTTGATCGCGGCGCGTTCTGCCCCTTGTCGCTCGTGCTGGAGCGGTGATTTGATCCGGGAAAAATGGCATTTCCGCCCGAACAAGGTGGTGGTGTAGCCGCGCTCCCGCACCTCCTCGATCGTCGTGGCGATGTAATTGTTGATGCCGGGAAAGCGATCAAAATACCGATCGATCATCGCCTGGGCTTCATCGGGCGTCACATCCAGCCGCCCCGCCAGCCCCCATCGGCTGATGCCGTACAGGATCGCAAAGTTGATCGTCTTGGCACGCCCGCGCGTGTCGCGGTTGACCTCGCCGAATAATTCCTGCGCGGTCAGGCTGTGGATGTCTGCTCCGTCGGCAAAGGCCTGTTTCAGCGCGGGCACATCAGCCATATGCGCGGCCAGCCGCAGCTCGATCTGCGAATAATCGGCGGCGAGCAGCACATTGCCCGGTTCTGCCACAAAGGCATCGCGGATCTGCCGGCCGATTTCGGTGCGGATCGGAATGTTCTGCAGATTGGGATCGGTGGAGGAAAGCCGCCCGGTCTGCGCGCCGGTAAGCGAATAGCTGGTGTGCACGCGGCCCGTGGTGGGGTTTATCTGTGCCTGTAACGCATCGGTGTAGGTGCTTTTCAGCTTTGATAACTGCCGCCAATCGAGCACCCGCGCCGCGATGATCGCGCCGGGTGATGCCTTGTCCGCAGCGATTTTTTCCAGCTCGGTCACGTCGGTGGAATAAACGCCCGATTTGCCCTTGCGCCCGCCCTTAATGCCCATCTGATCGAACAGCACCTCACCCAATTGCTTGGGGCTGCCGATGGTGAAGGGGAAGCCGGCCAAGCCGTGAATTTCGGTTTCCAGCGTCGCTATCTGCCCGGCAAATTCGGCGGACAGCCCGGCCAGCCGATCCCGGTCAACCATGATGCCGTGGCGCTCCATTTGCGCGATGACGGGGGCGAGCGGGCGGTCCACCATCTCATACACCCGCGTTGCGGCTTCGCTGGTCAGGCGGGGGCGAAAACGCTGCCACAGCCGCAGCGTGACATCGGCATCCTCGGCGGCATAGCGCGTGGCGGTTTTCAGGTCGATTTCGGCAAAGCCGCGCTGGCTTTTGCCCGTGCCGAC
>JBBSCC010000294.1:0-1997 GCA_038250735.1 Sphingomonadales bacterium
GCGGGGTTGTGGGATGAGGTGAAGGATCGGCTGAGCGACAGCGGCACGGCATTGTCGGGCGGCCAGCAGCAGCGGCTGTGCATCGCGCGCGCGATTGCCGTCGACCCCGAAGTGATCCTTATGGACGAACCCTGTTCGGCGCTGGACCCCATCGCCACTGCCAAGATCGAGGAGCTGATCCACGAGCTGAAGGGCCGCTATGCCATCGTCATCGTCACGCACAACATGCAGCAAGCGGCGCGCGTGTCGCAACGGACGGCATTTTTCCACCTCGGCACGCTGGTCGAATATGGTGCCACGTCAGATATTTTCACGAACCCCCGCCAGGAGCGGACCAAGGATTACATTACCGGCCGTTATGGCTGACCCCTTTTGCATCGAGAAGTATTTTGGTTGATCATACAGTTAAGGCATTTGACGAAGATATCGGCGAACTGCGCGGTCTGATCGCGCAGATGGGCGGGCTGGCAGAGCATGCCATTGTCGGCGCGATGGCCGCGCTGAAGCGCCATGATTTGGAGGGTGCCGAAGCCGTCATCGCTGGCGACAAACAGATCGACGCCATTGAAATGCAGGTTGAACGGCTCGCCGTACAGCTGATCGCGCTGCGCGCACCGCTGGCAAATGATCTGCGCGAGGTTGTGGCCGCGCTAAAGATCGCCGGCGTGATCGAACGGATCGGCGATTATGCCAAAAACATCGCCCGCCGCGTGTCAGCGATTGAGGATCACGGCAATATCGAGCCATTATCGGTGCTGCCCGCCATGGCGACGATGGCAGCCACGATGGTCCATGACGTGCTCGATGCCTATGCCGCCCGCGATCCTGAAGCGGCGATCCGGGTGTGTGACAGCGACCGGGCGGTGGATGATTTCTACAACAGCCTGTTCCGCGTGCTGGTAACCTACATGATGGAAAATCCGGCCAGCATTGGCCAGGTCGCGCATCTGCTGTTCATCGCCAAAAACCTGGAACGCGTGGGCGACCACGCCACCAATATTGCCGAAATGGTCTATTACGCGGCCACCGGCGTCCACATGGGGGAGCGCGAACGCGGCGCTGCCCCAACCCACTGATCCAATAGACGGAGACGAAAAATGGCCCGCGCCAAGATGTTGCTCGTCGAAGATGACGCTGCCCTTGCCGAATTGCTGATCTGGCATTTCAAGCGCGAGGATTTTGATGTCCAGCAAACCCCCGACGGGGAGGAGGCGCTGCTGCTGGCCAAAGAGGCTACGCCCGATATCGTGCTGCTCGACTGGATGGTGGAGGGGCTGTCCGGCATCGAAGTATGCCGCCGCCTGCGCCGCATGCCGGAAACGGCGAACGTGCCGATCATCATGCTCACCGCGCGCGGTGAAGAGGAAGACCGCGTACGCGGGCTGGAAACCGGGGCGGATGATTACGTTACAAAGCCATTTTCCCCGCGCGAACTCGTCGCCCGCGTGGGCGCGGTGCTGCGCCGGGTGCGCCCGGCACTGGCAGGAGAACAGCTCACTTATGCCGATATCGAGATGGACACGGTGGGGCACAAGGTGCGCCGCTCAGGCGAGGTGATCCCGCTGGGGCCAACCGAATTCCGGCTGCTCAAGCATTTCCTGGAACATCCCGGCTGGGTGTTCAGCCGCGAACGGCTGCTCGATGCGGTGTGGGGCCACGACAGCGACATCGAAAGCCGCACCGTCGACGTGCATATCCGCCGCCTGCGCAAAGCAATCAACAATGGCGACCGGCCAGACATTATCCGCACCGTGCGTTCAGCCGGTTACGCGCTCGATTCGGGCAACTGATCGGGCACGGGCGACGCGACGCGGCACTTATCTCCCGCTGGATGGTTTAGGGGTCGGGGCAAGCTCCCCCGCCCCGCCATTCGGAGGAACGATCATGAAGCTTTTGCTCACCGCATCGATGCTGGCGTTTGCCGCACCGGTTATCGCCCAGACATCGCCAACCCCAAGCCAGATTCCCGATACCGCGCTGTCGACCGCGCCGACCCC
>JBBSCC010000295.1:0-1994 GCA_038250735.1 Sphingomonadales bacterium
GAGGTTCGCTGCCATGCATAGCGCTCATCTTTCGGCACTTGAAGCAAAACACGCTCAACTTGATCGTCGCATTAACAGCGAGTCGCAGCGACCGCTGCCCGATCCGATGACACTCGCGGCGCTGAAAAAGGCAAAGCTGCGATTGAAGGAAGAAATCAGCATCAGCTGATCATGACCCGGGGCGATCCGACGCATCGTCGGCATCGCCCTGAAGGCCATCAGTTTTAAGGCTGGCACACTGACGGCCAACGCCCGGTGCCGCATCCGCCAAAACTGCTATTTTCGAATCAATCCGTCTGACAGGCAGACACGGGCGTCGCCCTTACCGAAACGGCAGGATCGGCTTTACAAAAACCGGGGTTTGCGTGCCACCGCCCACTGGCTTTCGCGCCAGCACCGGATCGATCATCTGATCAAATGCGATGCCGACACGCCCGGCGGCATACCAGGCGATCTTGCCGGTAATCCAGCCCACGCCGCGCACTTCCAGCTCAACGGCGGTTCCTTGCGCGATCGGGCTGGACACCTCTGCCATCAATCCACCGGCGGAAAGGTTGCGGACGCGCACCTGTTCTGCCTGGCGCGATCCCGCAATGCGGAACTGGGCAACCAGAAACAAGCTGTCGCGCACCTCGTGGCGCTGGCTGGCTGCATCGTCAGCGACGGCAGCCTTGAAAGGTTCGTGTGCGAACTGGTCCATATGGCCTGCTCAAAATTCCCAAAGGATGATGGCAGCCACTAGACCATGAAAACTTATCGAAAGGCTTAACGCAGCCGCCGGAAATCAATCCTCGCGAGAGATTTTTTCGTGGCGCTCATGGCGCTCCTGCGCTTCGACCGTCATTGTGGCGATGGGGCGCGCGTCGAGCCGGGCAAGCGAAATGGGTTCACCAGTGACCTCGCAATAGCCATATTCACCCTCTTCAATCCGGCGCAAGGCCGCATCGATTTTGGAGATCAGCTTGCGCTGGCGATCGCGCGTGCGCAGTTCGATTGACCAATCGGTTTCGCTTGATGCGCGATCGGTAAGGTCCGCTTCGCGCAGGCTTTCGGTTTGCAACTGCGACAAGGTGCCCTGCGCTTCGAGCAAAATGGCGTCTTTCCACGCCAACAGCTTTGCCTTGTAATAGTCGAGCTGGCGGGGATTCATGAACGGCTCATCGGCGCTGGGCCGATAGCCATCGGTGCTGCCCGTCGCCGGCAGCGGTTGCGATTGATCGTTATCACCCACGTGTTTCAACACCGTTGCCATCCCCATGCGTCTGCGGACTTCATTTCGGCACATTGAGTGCCTTCGACGGTCTACGGCGGGCCTATACCGAGGCATCCTGCAATCGACAAGCAATCCCGGCACCTGATCACGCGCTTTTCCCGACCCTTATGCCGAATCATGCCACGCGCGCTTCCCAGCGCTGACGGCCAATCGCCGACAAGTTATGTTGCGTGACTTTGCCAGTGATCGATTAGTTAACGCGGATCGTGCAGTAATGCCGCAAAGCGTACCATCATGACACGTTAACCTTATCTTCATTGCGCTCCCGGACCAACAATCTTCGTTTTCGGGTGATATGTTGGTTAATGGCGTTGAACTTAACATTTTGTTCTGCACTTTGGAGGGATAGCGAATTCCCTGCTGTAGCTGATCTGCAATCCACCAGATCGGCGCGGCACAAAGAGCGAGAAACACAATGTCGGTCCGGATGGCCTTGGCGAAACTTTGCGCCTGCACATGCGGCGGCGCCCTGATCGGGGGCGGCGCGGTTCACGTGACCGAATCGGCCAAGCCGCGCGTTGCATATGTGAAGAAGGCGCATACCAAGCGCGTTGTGCGCACCGTCGCACGCCGCCCCGGAACGCGCATTCGCCGCGTCGTTACCCGCACCCAGAGCGCCTGCCCTCCTGCCGTGATTACCGTCGCGAGCCAGGGCACCCCCGTGCCATTGCCCCCGCCCTTTCTGGGGTCGAGCGGTGAGTTTCCGGTATCCGGAAGCGGC
>JBBSCC010000296.1:0-1912 GCA_038250735.1 Sphingomonadales bacterium
GTCGCCCCGGCGCTGACGCTGACCGACAAGGAATACCAGATCATGCGCAATGCGAGCATTGCTTGCCTGCGCGAAATCGGGGTGGAAACCGGCGGGTCCAACGTGCAGTTCGCGGTCAATCCGGCAGACGGCCGGTTGATCGTGATCGAAATGAACCCGCGCGTGTCGCGCTCGTCCGCGCTGGCATCGAAAGCCACCGGCTTCCCTATCGCCCGCGTCGCGGCGAAGCTGGCGGTCGGCTATACGCTGGACGAGCTCACCAACGAGATCACCGGGGCAACGCCTGCCAGTTTCGAACCGACGATTGATTACGTCGTCACCAAAATCCCGCGATTTGCCTTTGAGAAGTTCAAGGGCGCGGCCACCGACCTTTCGACCGCGATGAAATCGGTCGGCGAAGTGATGGCGATTGGCCGCAATTTTCAGGAATCGATGCAAAAGGCGCTGCGCGGGCTGGAAACCGGGCTCGACGGCTTCAACCGCGTGCCCGAACTCGAAGGCGTGGCGAAAGACGTCATCACCGCCGCACTGTCGCGCCGGACGCCCGACCGGCTGTTGAAAGTCGGCCAAGCTTTCCGCGAAGGCATGAGCGTTGAGGAGGTTGCTGCGGTGACCTTCTACGATCCGTGGTTTCTGCGCCAGATCGAACAGATTATCGACGCCGAAAAGCAGGTGCAGGCCGATGGCTTGCCGCGCGATGCAGCGGGATTGCGGCGGCTGAAGGCAATGGGCTTTTCCGACCGGCGGTTGGCGACGCTCGCAGTGCGGTCAGTCGGGGTCGCGGGCGGCATGGGCGAAACCCAGGCCAAGCGTTCCGGCTTGCTCCACGATGCGCTGGTCGCGATGGCCGGGGCGACGAGCGAGGATGAAGTGCGCGCATTGCGGCACAAACTGGGTGTGTTCCCGGTGTTCAAACGGATCGACAGCTGCGCCGCCGAGTTTGAGGCGATTACGCCCTATATGTATTCCACCTACGAAGCCCCAACCTTCGGCGAACCGGAATGCGAATCTGCGCCGAGCGACCGCCGCAAGATCGTGATTCTGGGCGGCGGGCCGAACCGGATCGGGCAGGGGATCGAGTTCGATTACTGCTGCGTCCACGCCTGCTTTGCGCTCGCCGAGCAGGGGTATGAGACGATCATGATCAACTGCAACCCGGAAACCGTGTCGACCGATTACGACACGTCAGACCGGCTGTATTTTGAACCGCTGACGGCCGAAGACGTGCTCGAAATCCTACGGGTTGAACAGCAGAACGGCGAATTGGTGGGGGTGATCGTGCAGTTTGGCGGGCAGACTCCGCTGAAACTCGCACAGGCGCTGCAGGATGCGGGCATCCCGATCCTTGGCACATCGCCCGATGCGATTGATCTGGCCGAAGACCGCGAACGCTTTGCCAAGCTGGTCAACAAATTGAAACTGCGTCAGCCCGATAACGGCATCGCCCGCAGCCGCGATGAAGCCGCAGCTGTGGCGGCGCGGATTGGTTACCCGGTGCTGCTGCGCCCGTCCTACGTGCTCGGCGGGCGGGCAATGGAGATCGTCGATAGCGAAGCGCAGCTCGACAATTACATCGCCACGGCGGTGAACGTGTCGGGCGATAGCCCGGTGCTGATCGACCAATATCTGCGCGATGCAATTGAATGCGATGTCGACGCGCTGTGCGATGGCGAGGAAGTGCGCATCGCAGGCGTGATGCAGCATATTGAGGAAGCCGGCGTCCATTCGGGCGATAGCGCGTGCACGCTGCCGCCCTATTCGCTGCCGCCGGAAGTCATCGCCGAAATGGAGCGCCAGACAGAGGCGCTGGCCCACGCGCTGGGTGTCGTCGGGCTGATGAACATCCAGTTTGCGGTCAAGGATGGGCCAGAGGGACAAAAGGTTTACCTGATCGAAGTCAACCCGCGCGCCA
>JBBSCC010000297.1:0-1911 GCA_038250735.1 Sphingomonadales bacterium
ATTTCGCTTATATGTCCGTGATGCACACCACCGAAGCGCTGACCATGCCCATTCCCGGGCACATCGATCCCGTTCCCGTGCCGCGCACCTTCACGCCGCGCACCGATGGGCGGATTGACTTGATCGGCCTGTCCAAGGCCGATCTGCGGATGGCGCTGGAGACCGCGCAGCTTGAGCCCAAACAGGCAAAATTGCGCGCGAAGCAGTTGTGGCACTGGATGTATAATCGCGGCGCGACCGAATTTTCGGTGATGACCGATATCTCCAAAACCATGCAGCCCTGGCTCGAACAGCGCTTCGTGATCAGTCGTCCCGAAGTGGTCGAGGCGCAGGTTTCCAGCGATGGCACGCGCAAATGGCTGCTCCGCTCTGACGCGAATGACGGCCAGGGCGCGCAGGATTATGAGATGGTGTTCATTCCCGATGCGGATCGGGGCACGTTGTGCGTCTCCTCGCAGGTCGGCTGCACGCTCAATTGCCGGTTCTGCCACACCGGCACGATGCGGCTGGTGCGCAACCTGACCGCCGGGGAGATTGTGGGGCAGGTAATGCTCGCGCGCGACGGCTTAGGCGAATGGCCCAGCCAGCCTGAGGGACGGCTGCTGACCAACATCGTGATGATGGGCATGGGCGAACCGCTGTATAATTTTGATGCGGTGCGTGATGCGCTGAAACTGATCATGGACGGCGACGGCCTGTCGCTGAGCAAGCGGCGGATTACGCTGTCGACCAGCGGCGTGGTGCCGATGATGGCGCGGGCGGGCGCGGAAATTGGCGTCAACCTGGCGGTATCGCTGCACGGCGTTACCAAGGAAGTGCGCGACGAAATCGTCCCGATCAACCGCAAATATGGCATCGAAGAACTGTTGCAGGCCTGCGCCGATTATCCCGGAGCCAACAACGCCCGGCGGATCACGTTTGAATATGTGATGCTCAAGGACAAGAATGACAGCGACGCCGATGCGCATGAGCTCGTGCGGCTGATCAAACATTATAAGCTGCCCGCCAAGGTGAACCTGATTCCGTTCAACCCCTGGCCCGGTGCCAATTACGAATGCTCGACCCCTGAACGGATCCGGTCATTCTCCACCATCGTTTTCCAAGCCGGCATCTCCGCCCCCGTCCGCACACCGCGTGGTCGCGACATTGATGCCGCCTGCGGCCAGCTGAAAACCGCCAGCGAACGCCTGAGCCGCGCCGATCTTGACCGGCTGGCGGAGGAAAAACAGGTGGCTTTGGGATAAAAGGTACCGAAGCCAACCCTCACCCCGGGCGCATCATGCGGAACAGCGCGCTTTCCTCCACCGCGAAGTAATCGCCCCAGCCGCCGCCGCGCATGATGGGGGCGGCGCGGGCGGTTTGGTACACGCCGTCTTCGATCATCGCAGGATCGATATGGACGCCCACCACTTCCCCCAGGATCAGCCAGCTATCCACCTCAGCACCTGCAGCGCTGGTAAGCCGGACCGTCTGGCTGGTGCGGCATTCGAAGCTGACCGGGCTGGCCGCGACGCGCGGGGCGTTGACGACGCGACAGGGCGCGCTTTCCAGACCGGCCAGCGTGAATTCATCAACGCCGGGCGCCACCGTGGCGGAGGAGGCATTCATCGCGTCTGCCAGCGGGCGGGTAACCAGGTTCCACACAAATTCGCCCGTCACGGTCGCGTTCTCGGCGCTGTCTTTCCATTCAACCGAGGTGAAACCGATGATCGGCGGCGTGTAATTATACATGTTGAAAAAGCTGTACGGGGCCAAATTACGCACCCCGGCGGCGCTGACCGTGCTGATCCAGCCAATCGGGCGCGGCGCGATGATCGCGTTCAGCGGGTCATGCTTCAGGCCGTGGCCGTGCGCTGGATTGTAGAAATGGTGCCCTATCGTCCCGTCGTCCATGATAGCTGTCTCCATTCG
>JBBSCC010000298.1:0-1872 GCA_038250735.1 Sphingomonadales bacterium
CTGCTGAAGACCTGCAGCAAACTTCGCGTCTCCTACTATCGCTTCCTTGGTGACCGCTTCGCTGTCCCAGGGGCGTCGAGCATCCCCAGTCTGCCCAGCCTCGTCAGGCTCGCTGCAACCTGATGCCCGGAAATCTGCCCCGGTTACGGCGGATGTAGCATAACACTCTGATTTGACGTATGATTTGGTTGTGTAAGCCAATCAAGGTCATTTCAGGAAGGCCACACCCGCCATGGGCGATTCTACGCTACCGCTACCCGGTTTGTCACCTGTTTGTGGCAAGCGTCTGGACGTCAGATTTGACGGCGGCCTTTTGTCATCGGACGGCGGTATTTTGCTGTTGCGCGAGGTTGAGCAGCGCCTTGGGGTGGCCGACCGCATGGCTGCCTGCATCAACGATCCCCGTGCTCCAGACCATATCACGCACAGCCTTGCCGACATTATCCGCTTCCGGTTGATGATGATTGCGGCGGGTTATGAGGATGGCAATGACGCCGCCAGCCTTCGCATCGACCCGATGTTCAAGATGGCCCTTGATCTGGCCCCCTCGGATCGCGCGCTGTGTTCGCAGCCGACAATCTCACGCTTGGAAAACTTGCCTGATACGCGTGCGCTTCTGCGCATGGGCCGGGCAATGGTCGACTTGTACTGCGAGAGCTTCAGCACCGTGCCCAAGCGCATTGTGCTCGACATCGATGATACCTTTGACGCTGTGCATGGTGGCCAGCAATTGCGATTGTTCAATGCCCACCATGACGAATATGGCTTCCAGCCTATCGTCGTGTTCGATGGCGAGGGCCGCTTCATCACCGCCGTGCTCCGTCCGGCCAAACGTCCCAAGGGCACCGAAATCCGCGCTTTCCTGCGCCGCTTGCTGCGTGCGATCCGCGCCAACTGGCCACGGACGCAGATTGTGCTGCGCGGCGACAGTCACTATTGCACGCCCGAAGTCATCGACTGGTGCCGGGCTGGCGGGCACGAATTTATCCTGGGCGTCGCGCCGACTTCGACATTGCGCCGCCATATCGCCGACCTCGAACCCAGCACCAAAGCGCGCTTCGACGCTGCACCCGGCGAGGGCAAGGCGCGTCGCTTCAAGTCATTCCACGATGGTGCCAAAAGCTGGAGCCGCGTCGAGCGGATTATCGCCCGCGTCGAAGTCGGCGATCAGGGTGCCGATACGCGCTTCGTTGTCACCAATCTCAAGAAGGGCTCGCCCCGCTGGCTCTACGAACAGGTTTATTGCCGGCGCGGGCAGGCTGAAAATCATATCAAGTCATGGAAAACGCATCTCGCCGCAGACCGCACATCCTGCACGAGGGCTACTGCCAACCAGCTGCGCCTGTTCCTCCATGCCGGTGCCTATTGGCTGATGTGGGGCCTGCGCACTGCCATGCCAAAACGCTCAATCTGGCGCACCGTCCAGTTCGATACCTTGCGCCTGCGCCTCATCAAAATCGCGGCCCGCGTCGTCGAGATGAAGACCTTGATCCGCATCCAATGGCCAACCGCCTGTCCCCACCAGCAAATCTTCCGGGCCGCCCTCGATCGTATCCCCCGCCTCGTCACCTGAACCACGGGGCAACGCCCCCAAAACAAACCCCGCCCGTCAACCCGCAAACCTCAATCGCCCTTAGATCCGGATCATCCCCGGCAATGAAGCAGCGCGACCGCCAGCTGCCCAAAATCGAATTCCTGCCCCTCGGCCGCCAATCAGCTGAATTTTACGGGTTAGCCACCGTTGGACGGCCTTGCCGGCCCAGCCAGTTTTGTTGAAGATGGGCGTGCTCGAGGCTTTGTCCTGACGTCAAAGCACCGCTAGATGCTGGTGGTTTGCAAGGAGGCCCGTGCGTGGACGCAAGTGATGACATC
>JBBSCC010000299.1:0-1826 GCA_038250735.1 Sphingomonadales bacterium
CAGGATGATCGCGGGCGGCGGATTGGTGTGCCGCACGATCGGCCCGGCGACTGCCGATGTTGCCGAAAAAAGCGTGATGGCAAACGATGTCAGCAATGGCTTCATAACATATCCCCTTGGTCATAATCGGCAGATGGTGCGGCAGAATAACCCGGCCGCACCGTGTTTCAATCGCCCGCCCCGGATGCTCGCCATCCCATCATGCGGCCCTGCGCGAGGGTTCGGTCAGCGCGCGCGCGGCGACTTGCTTGGCCAGCGCGGCGACAGCGGCATGGGCGGATTGGATGCCGCCTTCCTGCCACCCTGGCGTCTGGCTTAGCGCGGCGCTGGCAAATACGGTGCGGCCAGCGGGTTCGCACAACAGGCGAAACCCTGGTGTATCGTTATGCCCTTCCTGTGGTCCCTTGCGTTCAGGGTGCCAATTCGGCCACGGGCCCAAGCTGTAGGGCACTTTCTTCCAGTTCACGGCGAGCGCATTGGTCAGGTCAGCACCGTGGCCCGGATGGACTTTGTCAATCGCCGCGCGCGCCATCGCGATCTGTTCTGCGATTGGCCGTGCAGCAAATTTGGCCCCCGGTTCGCCTGAGCTGTAACAGCCCAGTATCATCCCGCGTTCACTGTGGAGCCCCCAGGATGGATACCAGATCAGCTGCGTCTCACCGCCGACAAAGCTGATTCCGCCGTAGATCTGGTCGCGTTCCCAAAAGCGCGGTGATTCAAACGCCACTTTGTTCGAATTGTCATATTCGACGCCGGCAATCGCGGCGGCGACGGGTTTTGCAAAATCGCTGTCGATCTTGGCCAGCACCGGAAACGGAATGGTGCACACGCAGTAATCGGCCTTCAGCGTGCGTCCAGCACCCGACGCGGTGTCGACAAACGAAATCGTCACGCCCTTGGCATCGTGCCGGATCCGCTGAACCTCTGCCCCCCGCACCGCGCGGCGCTTCAAATTGCGTTCAATGCCCACCGAAATCTGGTCCATGCCACCCACCGGCTGGAACATCGTTGCCTGCATAAACAGCATGTCTTCGAACAACGTCATGTTCAGCCGTTCATTCGCCAGCAGGGCCGATAGCGGCGTTGCCTTGGGTGCTGTCTCAAAGCTTGATGTGCCCGCCCCCGGCGCCGTTCCAAAGCCAGAGCGCACCGTGCCCTCAAACGCATAATTATCGCCAAGATCGCCATAAAATTTCAGGAACGGCATCAGTTTCGCCTTATCCTCGGCAGAAACCGCGGCGTCGAGCGCGCCCTGATTAACGGCCTTGGCCAGCAATTCGGCAATGTGGCCGCGCGTGTCGTTGATTGCCGTGCGCATCCGCAGTTTTGATCCGTCATTGGCGACCACATAGGCAGAGCGGCTGGAGTTAACCTCCACCTCCAACGGCACACCAAACTTGCGCGCATAGCCCAGGATTTCCTCATGAAAACTTGGCAGCCGCGCCGGGCCGGCGTTGAAATACAGGCCATCGGAAAATTTGGCGGTTTGCGTCGCCTCGCCAATCATCTCGATCTTGTCGCCATCGCGCACCGTCCATGCCCGCCCGCCGACGCGCTGGCGCGCCTCCAGCACGGTGACATCGAAGCCGCGCTGTTCCAGCTCATAGGCAGCGACGAGCCCTGAAATTCCAGCACCCAGCACCACGACTGATGTACCGGCACCAAAACTCTCGCCCGTATCAGGGAGCGCCGCCATCGCGGATGCTGAACTGAACAGCCCCAGCGCCTGCATCGCGCTCGCCGTGGCAGCGGTGCCACCGGCGCGCCCCAGATTCTGTAACAAATGTCGCCGTGTAAACATGATGCCCCCGAAATCGTGCTGCCGA
>JBBSCC010000300.1:0-1808 GCA_038250735.1 Sphingomonadales bacterium
GGGCGGGTGCTGCCGACAATGCCGTCACGTCGCGCCGCCGGGGACCAATAATGACGACAATCCTGTGGTTTCGCCGCGATTTGCGGCTGGCTGATCAAGCCGCGCTGATCGCGGCGGCAGCTGAAGGGCCGGTCATTCCGGTTTACATCCTGGACGACGAAACGCCTCGGCAGCGCCGCATGGGCGGGGCATCGCGCTGGTGGCTCCACCAGAGCCTGGCGTCGCTCGATGCCGCGCTGCGGGCCAGGGGATCGCGGCTGATCCTGCGATGCGGCAAGAGCGATGATGTGCTGGCAGCGTTGGCGGTGGAGACGGGTGCCACTCGCATTCATGCGCTGCGCCATTACGAGCCGTGGTGGAGGAATGCCCAGGCGGCGGTGGCAAAACAGCTCGATCTGGTACTGCATGACGGCAATTATCTGGCCCCGGCGGGATCGATCACGACGGGGAGCGGCGGCCAGTATAAGATCTTCACGCCGTTCTGGCGCGCGCTGTTGGCGACGATGCCGCCTGCCAAGCCAGCGCCTGTGCCCACCACGATAGCGGCACCGCCCAACTGGCCGCTGAGCGACGATCTCGCTGACTGGCAGCTTCAGCCAGCCAAGCCCGATTGGGCAACCGACATGGCGGCATTCTGGCAGCCGGGTGAGGCGGGGGCAGCGGCGCGGCTGCATGCCTTTACGGGGCAAGCCGCAGCCTATGAAGACCAGCGCAATCTGCCATCGGTGCCCGGTACCTCCTTCTTGTCGCCGCACCTCCATTTTGGCGAGATTTCGCCCGCGACCATCTGGCACCACACCGCGAAGCTAGGCGGATCAGTGGAAAAATTCCTGGGGGAGCTTGGCTGGCGCGATTATGCGCAAAATGTGATCATGCAATTCCCTGAATACGCCTCCAAAAACGCCCGACCCGCCTTTGATGACCTGCCGTGGCGAAGCGATGCCGCCGCAGAAGACGATCTGCGGGCGTGGCAACGCGGGCAGACCGGCTATCCCATCGTCGATGCCGGGATGCGCCAATTATGGGCAACAGGCTGGATGCATAACCGCGTGCGGATGATTGCCGCTTCCTTCCTGGTCAAACATTTGTTGATTGATTGGCGGCGCGGCGAACAATGGTTTTGGGACACGCTGGTCGATGCCGATTATGGCAGCAACGCCGTAAACTGGCAGTGGACGGCGGGGACGGGGGTCGATTCGAATATGTTCGTGCGGATCATGGCGCCGCTGTCGCAGTCCGAAAAATTCGATGCGGCGGGGTATATCCGGCAATGGGTGCCCGAATTGGCGAATTTGCCTGATTGGGCCATCCATGATCCTGACGAAGCCGGTCGTCGTCCGGCGGCCTACCCCGCCAAGCGCATCGGCCACCGCGAGGCACGTGAACGCGCGCTCGCAGCGCTGCAACAGTTGCGCTAGGGGGATGCCGATTGAGGCATCCGGGCAGGCGATGAACGTTCCAACTCCACTGATTCCGGCACCCGTTCCTACAGCCGTTCCGGCAGAGGCTGGACGCGCGAACGGGTTTTTGCGCGGGCTGCTCGCGGCGTTTGGCAACCGGGTGCTTGACCGGATTGATACCGGGCTGGCGACCGGATCGATTGAGATATTGCTGCCCGATGGGCGAACCCGCCTGCTGGGCGGCCGTGCGGACGGGGCCAAAGCGCTGCTCCACATCATCCATTGGCGGTCGCTGCTGCGGCTGGCGACCAGCGGGGCTGGCGGCTGGTATATCGGGTGGAGCAAGGGCGAGTGGACCAGCCCTGATGTCGTTGCGATTTTTGAAGTGTTCAGTGCAAATCGGCGGAC
>JBBSCC010000301.1:0-1792 GCA_038250735.1 Sphingomonadales bacterium
ACCCACTGCGGATCATCCACCAGAACAGGAATACGCCGGGCAGCGCGACGATTGTGGTCATCCAGTAAAACGTCACATAGCCAAATTGCTCGACCATCGCGCCAGCCGTTGTCGCGGTCAGCAACCGGCCGACCACACTGGAAGCCGCTGAAATCAAAGCATATTGTGATGCCGTGTAGCGCAGATCGCAGAGCGCCGCGAAATAGGCGACGACGGTTACGCCGCCGATTCCGCTCGCAAAATTCTCAAACCCAATCGCGCCGGCAAGTCCCCAATTGCTGTGCCCTGCCCCTGCCAACAGCGCGAAGCTGGCATTTGACACCGCCATCAGGATCAGGCTCCACAGCACCGATTGCTTCATGCCGATCCGCGCATAAATCGCGCCGCCAACGAAAATGCCGATCAGATACGCCCAAAAGCCGACGCCTACGTCGTAGATAGCGATCTCGTCGTTGGTGAAACCCAGATCGTTAAGCAGCAACCGCAGCACGATCTGCCCCAGCGTATCGCCGATCTTGTGTATCAAGATGAACACCAACACGATGACCGCCCCGTTTCGTTGAAAGAATTCAGTGAACGGGCCGATAATGGACGCCAATAGTTCAGAAGCACCGCGCTTTTGGGTGGGTGCGCGGTGCCGCGTGGGTTCGCCGAGAACCAGCCCGGTGATCATCGCGGGCAATGCGAAAGCGGCGCAGGCGAGATACGCCCCTTCCCACCCAACCCGCGACGCGAGCACCAGCGCCAGCGCGCCCGCCACAACGGATCCAATCCGCCAGCCATATTGCGTCATCCCCGAACCCACGCCGAGCTGATACGGCTCAAGCTGTTCGATCCTGTAGGCATCAATCACTATATCGAACGTTGCGCCTGCAAACCCGACCAAAATAGCGGCAACCACGGTTGCGCCAATATCGGTCGCGGGGTCAACCAGGGCGAGATTGGCGACCGCCGCCATCACTAGAACGCCCGCCAGCAACAGCCACGATACACGCTGCCCGAGATGGCCGATCAGCGGCAGGCGCACACCGTCAACCACCCACGCCCACAATGGCTTCAGATTATAAACAAGGAAGGCCAGCGTGAACGCCGTGATCGTCTTCTTATCGATGCCATCCTGTGCCAACCGAGTGGTCAGCGTCGCGCCAATCATCGCATAGGGAAAGCCCGACGACACACCGAGGAAGAATGCGGCGAGCGGTGCCTTTTCAACATAGGGCCTGATGCCCGACAACCAATCGCCCCGCATCTCTACCTGCGTCTCCACCGTCATCGACCCCTTGCTCCCCGCGCCATTCGGGACGACACTAGCCGCAAAACAGGAGAAGGACAGCCATGAACGTGCACGCACCGCACGGCTTGCGCCCGACCGAGGGGCAGTTGGCGCTTGCCGCGTTGCTCGCCAGCGGGGGAACGCGGGCGAATGCTGGGATCACCCATGTCGATGCCGCCGCTTATACCTCGCCTGATCGGCATGCAGCGGAACAGCGCGATATCTTTGCCAAGGTGCCGCTCGTCATTGCGCCGTCCGCGCTGCTGCCCGAACCCAATATGGCGGTGCCGCATGATGGTTTTGGCAAGCCGCTGTTGATCACGCGCGACAAGGCGGGGGTGGCGCATGTGTTCCTGAACGTTTGCCGCCACCGCGGCACCAGGCTGGTAGAGGGCAGCGACGCGGTGTGTGCGCCGCGCCTGATCTGCCCCTATCACGCCTGGAGCTATGCGCTTGACGGTGCACTGACCGGCATGCCGCGCCCGGAGACTTTTCCCGGACTGGATAAGGCCGAGTACG
>JBBSCC010000302.1:0-1784 GCA_038250735.1 Sphingomonadales bacterium
CGTCAGGTTTGGTGCTATCCTGTGTGTGACAGTTGGGGGCGCGGAATGAAGCTTGTTTGGTTGTGCGCGGAAAAGGCAACGGCGGTCTCGCTGGGCTGCGCTGGGCTGATGCTGGCCGATGGCGGGCTGATCGCGGGCGGAGCTATCGCTGGCGCTGGTCTGCTTGGCCTGTGGAACAATGCCCGCCGTGCGGATGGTGTGAACAGCAAAAAGGTGCTGGCCGAGGCGCGCGCCGCGCTGCTGGCGGATTACGCCAGTTGGGCCGAGGGGCGCGATCTGCTGGAGGCTGATCTGATCGCTGCCGATCAGGCGATGGAACGCCACCTCCTCGATTGCGTGCCGCCGGTTGCCGAACTGGCGCGGACGACCTTCCATACTGATGAGTTCCCCACCCACGCGGCGCTGCTGGTGGCGGACCGGCTGGCGGACAAAAACCCGATCTTCTCTGAAACCCATTCCTCACGCTCGCCAGTGGCGCGCGAATTTGCCCTGTTGGTGATGAAATCAGCGTTGAACAAAGCGAAGGAGCAGCCCCCGTTCCTGCAACGGTTGACGCAGGAAATTGTGCTGCTGCTGCCCCAGTATCTGGTGCGGATTGAGAGCGCGGTGAAAGCGGCGGACGAAGGTTCGCAGCAACGCGATGCAGGGTTCGAGGCGATGCTCCAGCAGATCATCGCCAACCAAGAGCAATCCGCCGCCGCGCAGGGTGTGAGCGCGGACAAGCTGCGGATGCTGGCGATGCGGATCGTCGCGAAGGTGGAGGATGAGGGCGAGGCTGAGCGCGCGCTCTCCGCCGCCATCGACGAACTGCTGAAATTGCGCGCTGAGGCCGAACGCGGCACCAATTTTGGCGACGAGGTGGACGAGGCGATCCGGCGCATCTTTGCCAAGGTGGAAGCGAACGACCTTGACGGTGCCGGAAGGCAGGGTGCCGAGGAATATCGCCGTCTTGCCGAACAGATGGGAGAATTGCAGGCGGCGCAGGCCAGCCTTGCCGAAACCAACCTGTCGGTGGCGCGGATGGCGTTCAATCCTGAGGCGATGGCGCACTGGGCGGTGCAACAGCGCAAGCTGGCTGAAGGCGTGGCGGTGCTGTCGCTCGACCAACTGCGTCATGAGAGAGATGAATGGTACGAAACTGCGTTGCGCCACGGGCAGCGGCTGGAAATGGAGGTGGCGATCCATCTGGCACAGCGTTCCGTGGCCGAGGCGGCCACTGCGCCTGAACGCGCCATGTGCGAAAATGATCTCGGCAATGCGCTCAAGGCCCAAGGGGAGCGCAGCGGCGGCGCGGCGGGGCTGGCGCTGCTGGCGCGCGCGGTCAGCGCCTATGAGGCTGCGCTCGAAGTCTACACCCGCGCGGACATGCCTGCCAATTGGGCGGGGACGCAGGAGAATATCGCGGGGGCGCGAGCAGCGCGCGGCGACCTGTCCGCCGGGGCAGCACAGTTGACGCATTGGCACAGCGCGGAGGCGGCGGTGCTGCGAGCGCTGGAGGTGTATGATCCAGTCAACATGCCGTATGATCACGGCATGGCCACCACCCTGCTCGCCGATATCCGCGGCAAGATCGCCGGGCTGGGGTAAGGCGCGCTCACTTCCCCCGGAGCCTCGTTCAGATCATGCCACCGTTCGCCGCTAAACCCTACCCAACACCATCCGCGCCGCGCTAAGGAAGGGCATGGACACCGCCCCAAAACCGGCCCCGC
Source organism: Sphingomonadales bacterium (assembly GCA_038250735.1). GTDB lineage: Bacteria > Pseudomonadota > Alphaproteobacteria > Sphingomonadales > Sphingomonadaceae > Sphingomonas. The sequence continues at coordinate 1,710 of JBBSCC010000302.1, forward strand.
CCGCCGACTCCGAAACCGCGCCCGCTTACCGCGACCCCGATCCGTTCACGGTCGAAGCCGCCGGGCACAGCTTTA
>JBBSCC010000303.1:0-1743 GCA_038250735.1 Sphingomonadales bacterium
ATTTTCCGGCAATGTCGGCATTGCCGTGCGCAGCATCGACAAGGGCTGGTCTGTGGCATCCAATGGCGATGCCAAGCTGCCGCAGCAAAGCGTGAGCAAGCTGTGGGTGGCCATGGCGGTGCTTGATTTTCGCGATTCAGGGCGGCTGACGCTCGACGATGCCGTCACCGTTACGCGAGAAGATTTGACGCTGTTTCATCAGCCGATTGCGATGATGGTGAAGGGCGAGGGTTATAAGGCAACGGTGGGTGAACTGCTCCAGCGCGCGCTGACCAGCAGTGACAATACCGCCAATGATCGCTTGCTGCGCTTTATTGGCGGGCCAGATACGGTGCGGGCGTTTATCCAGCGCAAGGGGCTTGGCTCGATCAGCTTTGGTCCAGGCGAACGGTTGCTGCAAAGCAAGACCGCCGGGCTCGACTGGAGGCCCGAATTCGCGCTGGGCAACGCCTTTACCCGGGCCCGCGCGCAATTGCCGCTGACAACGCGGCTGGTGGCGTATGAAAGTTACATTGCCAATCCGCCCGATGGCGCGGCTGCATCGGCAATCGCCGGCGCGCTGGCGATGTTGAAAAAGGGCGAGCTGCTGTCCGCCCAATCGACCAATTATCTGATCGCGACGATGGAATCATCGCGCACGGGCAAGCAGCGGTTGAGCGGGGCGGTCCCTGCGGGCTGGCATTTTGGCCACAAGACCGGGACCGGGCAGGATCTGGCCGGGCGCACAGCGGGCTATAACGATGTCGGTATTCTGACCGCGCCTGATGGGCAAAGCTATGCGCTGGCGGTGATGATCGGCGATACGCCGCGCCCGGTGCCTGAACGCCAGGCGTTGATGCAGTCCGTGGTGGCCAGCGTGGTTGCCTATCACCGGCCAAATGGCGGCGGATAACCGCTCGGGCAAAGGGGGCTTTGTCCCGCCCGCCGCTTGGGCTATCCCTGCGCCATGCCTCATCTCTATCTCGTCGACGGTTCCGGCTATATCTTTCGCGCCTATCACCGCCTGCCCCCGCTGACGAACATTCGCGGCGAGCCGGTTGGCGCGGTATATGGCTATACGACGATGCTGTGGAAGCTTGCCGATGAGCTTCATCAGGCCGACGGCCCAACGCATATGGCGGTGATCCTCGACAAGGGCAGCCACACGTTCCGCAACGACCTGTACGACAAATACAAGGCCCAGCGCCCCCCTGCACCCGAAGATCTGGTGCCGCAATTCCCGATGATCCGCGATGCAACGCGCGCCTTTTCGCTGCCGTGTATTGAGGAAGCGGGGCTGGAGGCGGATGACATTATCGCCAGCTATGCCAAGGCGGCATTGGCGCAAGGCTGGTCTGTTACCGTCGTATCGTCCGACAAGGATCTGATGCAGCTGATCGAGCCCGGGCTCGACATGTACGATACCATGAACAACCGGCGACTGGGCGCCGAGCATGTCGTGGAGAAATTCGGCGTCGGGCCGGATCGGCTGGGCGATGTGCTCGCGCTGATGGGCGACAGTGTCGATAACGTCCCCGGCGTCCCCGGCGTGGGGCCAAAGACAGCGGCCAAGCTGATCATCGAACATGGCGATCTGGAAGCGGTGCTGGCGGCGGCCCCCGCGATGAAGCCCGGCAAGCTGCGCGACAATCTGATCGAACATGCCGAAATGGCGCGGCTTAGCCGGGTGCTCGTGACGTTGAAGGACGATGCCGCACTGCCCGATCCGCTCGATTCGCTGGCGCTACAGGGCATTCCCGATGC
>JBBSCC010000304.1:0-1715 GCA_038250735.1 Sphingomonadales bacterium
CGCGCGGCGGTCGAATTCTGGTCGCTGCGTTGGGCCGGGCCCAGCTTCATGGCGGTGGGCGCTGCCGATCCGGTGCTGGGGCCGCAACAGATGGAGGCGCTGCGCCAGCAGATCAGGGGTTGCCCGCCGGCAATGATGATCGAGGGTGGGGGCCATTTCGTCCAGGAATGGGGTGAACCGATTGCCCGCGCGGCGATTGCCGCATTTGGTGGTCGTTGAGGCCTCGCCATAGCCGTTGAAATTTTATAACAAGGTGCTGATAAGCGAGTCCCGGGCTGGCCGGGCACCCGCAATGGAGAGATCATGGCTGGCGATCCGCCGCGTGCCAATTTGCCACCGCTGACGCTGCACGTGCCAGAGCCGCGTTTCCGGCCCGGCGATGCGGTTGATTTTGTCGATATGGATGTGCCGCCAGCGGGCAGCGCGCCGCGCCCCGATACAGCAGCCAAGCCCGACAGCTTTGCGCCGCTCGCCTATGGGTTGATCCGCGTGCTGGATGACGACGGCCAGGCGCTCGGCCCGTGGAACCCGCGCCTGTCGCCGGATATGCTGCGGCGAATGCTGCGCAGCATGGCGCTGGTCCGCGCATTTGATGAACGCATGTTTCGCGCCCAGCGCCAGGGCAAAACCAGCTTTTACATGAAGTGTACGGGTGAGGAGGCCATCGCCGTCGCCGCCGCGCATGCGCTGGATTATGAGGATATGTGCTTCCCCTCCTATCGCCAGCAGGGGCTGCTCATTGCGCGCGGCTGGTCGCTGGTCGACATGATGAACCAGATTTATTCGAACAAGGGTGATCGGCTGCAGGGCAAGCAGTTGCCGATCATGTATTCGGTAAAGGAAGCCGGGTTCTTCTCCATCTCCGGCAACCTGACCACGCAATATCCGCAGGCCGTGGGCTGGGCGATGGCAAGTGCGGCCAAGGGCGATACGCGCATCGCCGCCACCTGGTGCGGGGAAGGATCAACGGCGGAGGGCGATTTCCATTCCGCCTGCACCTTTGCCAGCGTGTACCGCGCGCCGGTGATCTTCAACGTTGTCAATAATCAATGGGCGATCAGCAGCTTTTCGGGCTTTGCGGGCGCGGAATCGACCACCTTTGCGGCGCGCGCGATTGGCTATGGCATTGCCGGGCTGCGGGTGGACGGCAATGATGCGCTGGCGGTTTATGCCGCCACCGCCTGGGCCGCTGAGCGCGCGCGGACCAACCAAGGGCCAACGCTGATCGAGCATTTCACTTACCGGGCCGAGGGGCATTCGACGTCGGATGATCCGGGGCAATACCGGTCAGCTGGCGAGCCCAATGCCTGGCCGCTGGGTGATCCGATCAAGCGGCTGCGTGATCATTTGATCGCGATTGGCGAGTGGGACGAAGAACGCCACGCCGCGCAGGATCTGGAACTCGCCGAACAGGTCAAAACCGCGCAAAAGGAAGCCGAGAAAAATGGCATATTGGGCCACGGCCTCCATCAGCCGCTCGAAACGCTGTTCGACGGGGTGTTTGAAGAAATGCCGTGGCACCTGCGGGAGCAACAGGCGCAGATGATCGCCGAAGAAACCGCCAGCGGCCGCCCATGGGCGCTTAAGTCATGAGCAACGCCACCGAAAAATCAGGCGGCGCAACCACCCGCATGAACATGATCCAGGCGATCAATTCCGCGATGGACGTGATGATGGACCGCGACCCCGATATCGTCGTGATGGGGGAGGATGTC
>JBBSCC010000305.1:0-1659 GCA_038250735.1 Sphingomonadales bacterium
CACCCAGTGTCGCAATTGTTTAATAATTTGTCCGAAACGCCTGCACCAGCCGCTGAAACATGGCAAAACCCCGCGGTCGCACCACCATTTGTTGGGTCGGCGATGCCGCCCGCAGGTCAACCGGGTTCGATGCCGCATAATGCGCCAGCCCCGCCAGCGTGGCAAAGGCCGGGCCGCTATGCGCCTCTGGCAACGCCGTCAGCCCGCGCGGGCGGCCAACCCGCACGGAACGGCCCAGCGCCGCTTGGGCATAATCGGCAATCCCCTTCAGCTCGGCACCGCCGCCGGTCAGCACAACCTGCCGCCCCACCGGCCCTTCAAAGCCCAGCGCCGACAGCGCCTTTTGCACTTCGCCCATCAAATGATCGAGCCGCTGGCGGATGACCGCAATCAACTGCGCCTTGGTGATCCGCGCGCCGTCTGTCGCGTCTTCCTCATTCGACATCGGCCCGACATCGATCATGTCATGATTGTCGCGCGGGCTGGCATTGGCCGACCCGTAAAAACACTTCATCCGCTCTGCCTGCACCCGGCTGGTGCCGAACACGCTGGCGATATCATCGGTAATGTCAGCCGCACCAAAGGGAATTGACGTCAGCCCCACCAGCATGCCGCCTGCAAACAGCGACACATTGGTGATCCCTGCCCCCATCTCGACCAGGGCAACACCCAGTTCGCGCTCCTCGTCTGACAAGCACGCCATGCCGGTGGCGACGGGCGATGCGATGATCGATTTCACCTCCAGATGCGCAGATCGAACGCACAGATCCAGGTTGCGCACCGGCGATCCGTCTGCCGCCACCACATGAATATGCACCCCCAGCCGGTCGGCATGCAGCCCCAGCGGTTTCTTCACGCCCGTAAGCCCATCCAGCGTGTACAGCGTTGGCTGGGCATGCAGCACCATCCGCCCGGCGGGATCAATCGAGTTGCGCCCGGCGGCGAGCAATTCATCGATATCGCCCTGCTCAATCCGGTGACCGCCCAGCTCAACCTCAACCGAGGCGACATCGGATACCAGGCTGCCGGCTGAAAAGCTGACCCAGACATTTTCGATATTCAGCCCGGCAATCCGCTCCGCCTGCTCCACCGCCTCGCGTACTGCCGCTTCGGTTGCGCCCATATCGGCAATATAGCCGCGCTTCACACCCCGGCTTTCGCGTTGGCCAGTGCCCAGGACGACCAGCTCGCCCCCTTCCGCCTTTTGCGCGATCATCGCCGATACCTTTGACGATCCAATGTCGAGCGCGGTGATCAGCCCTTCGGGTGCGGTCTTTGCCATGATCTTATCCTTGCCGGTCGCTGCGCATCACGGCCCCTGAACCAGGTCCGTCGCTATTGGTCGCTTTGTTGCTTGTGTCGGTAATCGCGCGCTGGCCCGAATTTCCGGGTTTGCGCCCCACAAACCGGGTAGGGTCGCGCATATCAAAGCGCAGCCAGCCCCTGCCGAGCAGCGCCTGTGCACCGTCCAGCTGCGCAAATTTTACCAGCGCTTTTTCTGGAAACTCTTCAGGCAGCGCCAGCGTCTCGCCGGTTTCGAACACAATATCCCAGCGCCGATTGCCCACCCAGGTCGCCGCCTTCACCAGCGGACGCAGCGCAGGGGCTGCATCCAGCAATGTGCGATACGCGGGCGCCTGCCAATTCGCGCCTTCGCCA
>JBBSCC010000306.1:0-1624 GCA_038250735.1 Sphingomonadales bacterium
CCCCACCCCCTACCCCTCCCCAGAAGGGGAGGGGGGTTGGTTCTCGCCAGGCCGCCGAAGCGCGCGGGCGGCGCGGGGAGCGGCTGGCGGCGTGGTATCTGCGGCTGAAGGGCTGGCGGATACTCGCGCGCCGGGTGCGCACGCCGCTGGGCGAGATTGATCTGGTTGCCCGCAAATCAAATCTGATCGCGTTTGTGGAGGTGAAGGTGCGCGCGACTGCTGCCGAACTGGACTTTGCCATCGATGAACGGCGATTGGCGCGGGTGGCCGCCGCCGCCGAAATCCTGATGCCCGTTTATGCAACCGCAGGGGAAGACATCGGCGTCGACGTGATCCTGATCGCGCCCGGCACCCGCCCCCGCCATATCGAAAATGCGTGGATCGGGTGACTTTCGGTCCGCGTCGTCCTAGATAACGGGTAACCTTCTCCCACCCCGTTCGGGCTGAGCCTGTCGACGCCTTGCCTTTCTTTTTCGCCGCCGAAAAGCAGGACAACCGATCGACAAGCGCAGGGCAAACGGAATTCAGGAATCAAACCCAATGACCCTTACCGTCGCTGTCCAGATGGACCCGCTCGACAGTATCAATATCGCAGGTGATTCCACCTTTGCGCTGATGCTGTCCGCCCAAGCGCGGGGGCACCGGATGTTCCACTACACCGCCGAAGACCTGAACTATGCCGACGGTCATGTCTGGACGCACGCCCACCCCGTGACGGTGCAACGCCAGACCGGCAACCATTTCAGTTTCGGCGAGCCAACCCGGCTTGATCTGGGCGAGCAGGTTGATGTGGTGCTGATGCGGCAGGACCCGCCATTTGATTTGGGCTATATCACTGCGACGCATCTGCTGGAGCGGATCGCGCACCGGACGTTGGTGGTGAACGACCCCGCCAATGTGCGCAACGCACCCGAAAAAGTGTTCGTGCTCGATTATCCGCAATTCATGCCGCCCACGCTCGTCACCCGCTCGCTTGACGAAGCCCGCAAGTTCCTGGCGCAGCACGGCGAAATCGTGATCAAGCCGCTGCACGGCAATGGCGGCAAGGCGATCTTCAAGGTGGGGGCAGACGGCGCCAACCTGTCGGCGCTGGTCGAGGTGTTCAACACCGCCTGGCGCGAACCACATATGGTGCAGGCGTTCCTGCCCGATGTGGCCAAGGGCGACAAAAGGATCGTGCTGGTCGACGGCGAGGTGGCAGGTGCGATCAACCGCTTGCCGGGCGAAGGCGAAATCCGGTCGAACCTGGCGGTCGGCGGATCGGCGGTGAAGACCGAGCTGACGGCTGAGGAGCGCGAAATCTGCGCGGTGCTGGGGCCCGAGTTGAAAAAGCGCGGGCTGTTGTTTGTCGGCATCGATGTGATCGGCGGCAAATGGCTGACCGAGATCAACGTCACCTCCCCCACCGGCATCGTCGCGATTGAGGCATTTGATGGCACTGATGTCGCCGGGCTGATCTGGGACGCCATTGAGCGCAAGGTTTCGGCAGGATTTGTGGCGGTCGCCTAGCGGTCGCTGCACCGATCATCCGGCATGACCGAATTTTTCCTCAACCTGATCAACACCGGCGGCTATCTGGGCATTTTTTTGCTGATGGTGCTGGAAAATGTGATCCCGCCGGTGC
>JBBSCC010000307.1:0-1606 GCA_038250735.1 Sphingomonadales bacterium
ATTGAGGGCGTTCGCGGCGGCGTGGTGCCGAAACGCTTGCCCCCGGGCTTCACCCTGTTCAAGACGGTTGCCTGACAAAAAGGATAAGCACGATGTTGTCACGACGATCCTCCATCATTGCCGGTGGCACAATTGCGCTGGCAGTCCTCGTGTTGCTGGCCGGACCACTGACTAAGCTTGGCGTTTTGCCCTGGTCGGCGGGGCTGGGGCTGTTTGCGCTTGGATCGCTGGTGGCGGCGATTGGCGGGTTAATCTGCCTGGGCATCGTGATCCGAAATCGGGGCGGCGTGCTGGCATCTGGCGGTATGGTCGCGGGGCTTGCGGCTGCAGCCGTTTTTGCCAAGATCATCACCGGGGCGGGCGGCGTGCCCGAAATTCATGACATCACCACAGATACCGCCAATCCACCGTTGTTTGTATCCGTGACGCCGGCACTCCGCGGCAATGGCAGCAATTCGATCACCTATGATCCTAAGATCGCGCCAAAGCAGGCGGCAGCTTACCCGGGGGTGCGGCCCCGGACGATCACCAAATCGCCCACCGAAGTTTTCGACATTGCCACCAAGGCCGTCGTCGCACGCGGATGGACGGTCGTCGGCGCAGACAGCGCGACCGGGCGAATCGAGGCGACCGATACATCGGGCTGGTGGGGCTTCAAAGACGACGTCGTCATCCGTCTCCGCCCCGATGGCGAGGGTACCCGGATCGACATCCGTTCTGTATCGCGCGTTGGCCGCAGCGACATGGGCGCGAATGCGGCCCGAATTGAGAAGCTGATGGCGGCGATCGCTGGGTAACGGGATAGGCTAAGCGTTGGCCGGAGTTGCGGGGTAACGCTGCCATCGACGCCGGATGCTCGCTGCTTAACCCAGCCGCGATTCCACCACGTTGTGGAACTGCCTGATGCCGGTTTCCAGCGTGCCCAAAGTCACCCGATCTATCGCCCCGGACGCCAGCCCCTGCTGTCCCAGTTCGGCCGCACGGAAATCTTCGCCCGCAAACACCGCGCCATCAAGGAGCGCCCAGCTGCGTTCCCAATGGTCGCGGGCCTTGTCGGTGGCGGGGGCCGCCGGGATCAGCATGAAATCCTCGACCAGCACTTCGCCTTCGGATTGCGGCATCATGATCATCAGGTTCATGTAATCGGGGCTGACGATCAGGACGGTGCCCGGAAACATCTGATAGGTATAGGTAATCGCTGCGCGCAGTTGCGGCCAGTCGCTGCCTGCCGCTGCGACCAGATCAGCCTCGCGTCCCACCGCTGATCGCTGGTGCGGGCCGATCCGGTCGCCGGTCGTCACCCCGTCCTTGAAGAACGGGCCGATCGTGCCCGAATGCAGCCGCTGGACGTGATAGCTTTCCAGAAACGCATCCATGATCAGCTTCCAGTTCGCCGCTACCCGGTGGGTTTTGCGGCGAAACATATATTGGCCGGGTAGGTCGAACGCTTCAAAATCAGCGCCCAATGCGCGTGCTTCGGTAAAATCGGCGGCGTCATCAAACGCAAACCAGATCAGGCCTCCAGCCTCCACCGTTGGCAGCCTCTTCAACCCATATTCGGCTTTGTCGAGGCCGGGAAAGGTCTCTGGCCGGGGCATCCCCGTCA
>JBBSCC010000308.1:0-1583 GCA_038250735.1 Sphingomonadales bacterium
ATTCGGCCCTGAGTTTGACAATGCTTCTCTCCAGCACTTGAATTTCGGGTTTGGCTTATCTGCCATTTTGACCAAGGTTAGTGTTGATTCACGCGCCACTCAAGGCAATAGGGGTGCGAAAGTTTCGAAGCAGGGGTATGGCGCAGGGTATGGAACAGGCATGAACATCGCCAAGCCAGAGGTACACGGCTTCGACTCGCACCGCCTTGCGCGGATCGATAGTCTTTTGCGCGACCGTTATGTCGCGCCCGGCAAGCTGCCCAACGCGCAAATCCTGATCGCGCATGAAGGCGAAATCGTCCATTTCTCCAGCCAGGGTTCGGCGCGCGAAGGCGGCGCTGACATTGACGAGACATCGCTGTTCCGCATCGCCAGCATGACCAAGCCCGTTACCTCCATCGCGTTCATGATGCTGGTGGAACAGGGGCTGGTCGCGGTGGACACGCCGGTTCACCACGTGCTGCCTGAATTCAAGGGGTTGGGCGTGTATAATGGCGGCGGGGCGGGCGTGCCCTTCCTCACCAAATCCACCGATGAGCCGATGCGGATGGTCGATCTGCTGCGCCACACATCGGGGCTGACTTATGGTTTTCAGAACCGGTCGAATGTCGATGCGGCCTACCGTGAGGGGCGGCTGGAGAGTTGGCACGGCAACCATGATCTTGACGGGTTTGTCGCCGCGCTGGGCAAGCTGCCGCTGGAGTTCTCACCCGGCAGTGCGTGGAATTATTCGGTCGCCACCGATGTGCTGGGGGCGGTGGTGCAGCGCGTGGGCGGCATGCCGCTAGACGAATTTTTCCGCACCCGCATTTTTGCACCGCTCGGCATGGACGACACGTTTTTCACGGTGCCAGAGGATAAGGTCCACCGGCTGACCGATTGTTATGATTTCGTCCCCGGCGGCAAACCGGTGATGATGGACCGGGGTGAGAAAAGCGCGTGGAGCCGCGCGCCGAAGCTCGTGTCGGGCGGCGGCGGGCTGGTATCGACTGCGCTCGATTATCACCGTTTCTGCACGATGTGCCTGAATGGCGGTACGCTGAACGGGGTGCGGATCGTGGGGCGCAAGACGATTGACCTGATGACGCAAAATCATTTGCCCGGCGGGGGTGATCTGGCATCAATGTCCAAATCGCTGTTCAGCGAGGCGGCCAACGCGGGCACCGGTTTCGGGCTGGGCTTTGCGGTGAATATCGATGTGGCCCGGTCAATGATTCCCGGATCAGTGGGCGAATATTATTGGGGCGGCATGTTTTCGACCGCCTTCTTCATCGATCCGGTTGAGCGAATCCACATGGTGTTCATGACCCAGCTTCGCCCATCAAGCGCCTACCCCATTCGCCGCGAATTGAAGACGTTGATTTATTCGGCACTGACATAGGTTGATTTCAAATCCCGTTCGTCCCGAGCGAAGTCGAGGGACGTGCCGCAGACGCTGCGCGGGGTGTCTCGACTTCGCTCGACACGAACGGTTCTGTTTTTGATTTTGGAGAGAATACCATGACCAGCCCCATCACCACCGAACGCCACGGCGACGTGCTCGTCATCATTTCGAACAACCCGCCCGTCAATGCGCTGGGCGC
>JBBSCC010000309.1:0-1561 GCA_038250735.1 Sphingomonadales bacterium
ATGCAGAAAAATTCGGGCTCGGGCGCCATGGGCTTTGGCAAGTCGCGCGCGCGGATGCTGACCCAGAAAGAAGGCAAGGTGACGTTTGATGACGTTGCCGGCATCGACGAGGCGCGAGAGGAACTGGAGGAAATCGTCGAATTTCTGAAAGATCCGACCAAATTCGCCCGCCTTGGCGGCAAAATTCCCAAGGGCGCGCTGCTGGTTGGCGCACCCGGCACGGGCAAGACACTGCTGGCGCGCGCCATTGCAGGTGAGGCCGGCGTTCCGTTTTTCACCATTTCCGGTTCGGATTTCGTCGAAATGTTCGTGGGCGTCGGCGCCAGCCGTGTGCGTGACATGTTTGAACAGGCAAAGAAATCTGCGCCGTGCATCGTGTTCATCGACGAAATCGACGCGGTCGGTCGGCACCGTGGTGCCGGCATCGGCAACGGTAATGACGAACGCGAACAGACGTTGAACCAGCTTCTCGTTGAAATGGACGGGTTTGAGGCGAACGAAGGCATTATCATTATCGCCGCCACCAACCGGCCCGACGTGCTTGATCCTGCGCTGCTTCGTCCGGGACGGTTCGATCGCCAGGTCCAGGTGCCACGCCCGGATATTGAGGGACGCGTGAAGATCCTGCAGGTCCATATGAAAAAGGTGCCGTTGGCGCCCGATGTTGAGCCACGCGTCATTGCGCGCGGCACACCCGGCTTTTCGGGTGCCGACCTTGCTAATCTGGTGAACGAGGCTGCGCTGCTAGCGGCCCGGCGCGGCAAGCGGCTAGTTGCATCGCGTGAGTTTGACGATGCCCGTGACAAGGTGCTGATGGGTGCAGAGCGTCGTTCGATGGTGATGACCCATGATGAGCGGCGGATGACTGCCTATCACGAGGCGGGCCATGCGCTCGTCTTCGCGCACGAACCGACAGCGGATCCCATTCACAAGGCGACGATTATCCCGCGCGGCTTTGCGCTGGGCATGGTGCAGCCGCTGCCCGAACGCGACAGCTATTCCTATCACCGCGACAAGATGCACGCCGATATCGCCGTGGCCTTTGGCGGGCGCGTGGCGGAGGAATTGATCTTCGGCTATGACAAGGTCAGTTCGGGCGCGTCGAACGACATCATGCAGGCGACCAGACTGGCGCGGGCGATGGTGACCAAATGGGGCATGTCCGACGCGCTTGGTCCGCTCGATTTCAGCGATTCGCAGGACAGCTTCACTGGCTATTCGATGCAGCAGTCCAAGCCGATGTCGGATGAGACGGCGCGCATGATCGACAGCGAGGTGAAGAGCTTTGTCGAGCGTGGGCTTGAACGGGCGCGCAGCCTGCTGACCACGCATATCGATCAGTTGCACACAATCGCCGGTGCGCTGCTTGAATTCGAAACGCTGACGGGTGCCGAAATCAAGCAATTGATTGCAGGCAATGACATTGATCGCCCCGATTCAAGCGCAACCACCACGTCATTGCCGACGGGCGGCACCTCCATCCCCAAAACGCGCCGCCCCAAGGGGCCATTTGGTAATCCGGCACCGCAGGGCGCCTGAACCGTTGCATGCCGACGCTGCC
>JBBSCC010000310.1:0-1508 GCA_038250735.1 Sphingomonadales bacterium
CGGGCTGAGAATTTTGGCGGTATCGGCCATGAACTTGACCCCGCAAAACAGGATGACATCTGCATCGGTCGCCGCCGCCTTGCGCGACAATTCAAGGCTGTCACCCACGAAGTCGGCAATGTCCTGAATATCCGGCGTCTGATAATAATGCGCGAGGATCACCGCGTTGCGCTCTTTGCGCAGACGGTCGATTTCGGCCAGCAGATCGGTGCCGGTGGGATTGCGGGTAAGCAGGCTCATCGTTCAGGCTCCGATAACAATGTGCGCGGGGACATAGGCACGCATCGGCCGATTTGCGAGCCTTTTGGGACGCAAAAATTGCGGCGCCGATCCGGATCAATTGCCATTAGCAAAACGCACCTCAACCCGCGCATTTTCAAAGCCGGCAACCTGTAGCGGAATAGTGAGGTTTTGGCGCACCGCTTCGCGCGCGGCATTGCGGGCGATCGCCAGAATCTCAGGTTCCTTGGCATATTCAACGGCCTTGAGTTCAGCGATTTGCGAGTTTTTGCGCGCCAGCTCTTGTGCGTCCTTGCGTGAAACCCACAAACCGTCCGTAAACGCCCGCGCTTGCGCTTCATCAAGGTTGGGTTGCGATGTGCGCAAATCGGGAAGGGTGACGGTCAGGCGTTGCGCTGGGCCGTCCCACGCCATGTCGGATGGATCGACGCCTGAAAATTCGATGCGGTATTCGACCGTCGCTGGAATGATAATCACCTGACGACGGTCAAGGGCGGAAATGCCCATCGGGCCCTTGATTACCGACTCCGCAACCACTTGCGAGCGATAGGTCAGCACAACCAGATCATTCTGCTTTTCGAACGTCTGCATGGCACTGGCCACCGGATCGCCTTCTTCCTGATGGATAAAGGCGAGCCAGCCGAAATAAAGCGCAGCGATCAGAAATACCGATGCAACCAGTCCGAGGATCATTTCGCCGCGCAAGCCCAGGCGACCGCCAGCAGCTGTCACGCTTGGCAAGGGAGCGGCGGCAAGGCTTGCGCGATCATTCAGGCGATCTGCCATATATTCTCCTTCTGCCTTGCCATACCGCGCCGCTCCAGATCGATCAGATGCGCGGTGACGCTCATTTCCGCCGCTCCAATCAGGCGCGCATCGAGGCCCTTGTACATATCGGGGATGAAGCCGCTGGCGGGGCGCGCGGCTTCGCTCAGCAGCCGCAGGATCTGATTTTCACGCTGACGGCGGTGACCGATCATGCCGCGTACCAACTGGCGCGGCTTTTCGATCGCAGCGCCGTGGGCTGAATGATAGCGCACGTCTTCGCGTGCCATCAGCTTGTCGAGGCTCGCCATATAATCGCCCATGTCGCCATCGGGCGGGATCACCACGCTGGTCGACCAGCCCATCACATGATCGCCGGTGAACAGCGCGCCGCTTTCTTCCAGCGCAAAGCAAAGGTGGTTCGAGGTATGGCCGGGCGTGGCCACTGCGGTCAGCGTCCAGCCGGTGCCGCGCATGCCTTCGCCGTCAAGCAGCACCCGGTC